>JBBRVE010000004.1:0-88678 GCA_038247245.1 Bdellovibrionales bacterium
AGATCCTCGAGCGCCTTTGCGCCGTGCCCGACGGCGAAGGCATTGTGACCTTTATCCGCCAGAACAATGTACGCATCGACCTGACCGACAACCCCATCCATTTTGCGGCATCGAGCTTTATCATCAAAACGGTCAGGGACGGTGTTTACGAATACGACAAGCCCGTCATCTTCCTCAAACGCGGGTTTTGAACGACGACAACCTGCTGCAGGCGATCGTGCACGAGGTCGGCCACCTGAACCAGCATATGTCGAACGTCGGCAACCCCGACCGCATCCTGACGGAAAAAGAATACATCCTGTTCTACCGCGCGGCGGAGGCCGATGCGCAGGCGCTGGCAACCGAAGTCACCTGGGCAATGAAGGCTGCGGGCGACACAGGGCCATGGAATGAAACCTGCAAGGTCGGTTACAAGGATATCTGCGACGCGTATGAAATGCTAGCGACCGCAGATCCGTCGAGCATCAACAGCGGTGCGGCCAAGCGCATCGCATTCGATACATGGTTTACAAATCCCGACCGCATCGCCGGATACAACAAGTCGACGGTCGAAGACATGATCCCGTGGCTGGAACATATCCGCAATTTCTTCAAGAACAGCAACATGACCCAGAAGCCGCTGGACGAAGCATGGGTGAACAAGCTGGACTCCGTATCGCCCAAATCATATTTGCGCGACAGCAGCAACCGCAGCCTGCTGCACGATGAATTTTACGGCGGCGATACCTCGAGCCGTCCGAAACCGCCGCAGGCGAATATGCCCCCCGCAGCGCCCGCGCCGAACCCGCCGATGCAATCCGCTCCGTTCTGATTTCTTCGGTTTTAGCCTTTATGTACGGTACAGGATATTCCTGAACTGCCACGGATCTGCTTCATCCAGATCTTCGGGGAACAGCGTGCCGCGGTTTTTAAGCGGGTTCCAGTCCGTGTAATGGCCCTTCACCGGCCCCAGATAGGGCAACTGCAGTTCAAGGCAGCGCGCGTAATCCATTTCATCGGATTCCACGATGCCCTTGGCGGGATTTTCCAGCGCCCAGACCATGCCTGCCAATACTGCAGACGTTACCTGCATCCCGGTTGCGTTTTGATACGGGGCGAGCGCGCGTGCTTCCTCGATCGTCAATTGCGAGCCGAACCAATACGCGTTTTTGTCGTGACCGTACAACAGCACGCCCAGTTCGTCAGATCCGTCGACGATTTCTTTTTCGTCGAGGATGTGGAATTTTTCCTGCACATTCCCGGCGCTGCCGAACATTTCATCGACCGACAGCAAGGCATCGTTCGACGGGCGGTAGGCGTAATGGCAGGTGGGGCGGTATTCGGGCGTTTCGCCCGTGCCGACGGTGAAGAAATCGGAAATCGAGATCGCTTCGTTATGCGTGACCAGCAATGCGTATTGCGGGCCGGGGGTCGGGCACCAGCTGTGCAGGCGCGTGTTTGCGCCGGGCTGCATCAGGTAGATCGCGGCCTGACAGCCTTTGTCGTGCTTCACGGCGTTTTTCGGCAGCCATTTTTCATGCGTGCCCCAGCCCAGTTCGGCGGGCTGCATGCCTTCCGACACAAAGCCTTCGACCGACCACGTGTTGATGAACGTGCCCATCGGTTTAGGATTTATCGAGCGTTGCGTATCGCGTTCGGCGATATGAATACCCTTTACGCCTGCGCGCTGCATCAGCTTCGCCCAGTCTTCGCGGGATTTCGGCGGGGTGAATTCGATCTTCATGTCGGTCGCAAGGTTGACCAGCGCCTGTTTCACAAACCATGACACCATGCCGGGATTGGCACCGCAGCAGGACAATGCCGTCGAACCGCCGGGGTTGTTGCGACGTTCCGCCAGCACCGCTTCGCGCAGGGCATAATTGGAACGGTCGGACGTCGCCAGTTTTTCATCGAAGTAAAAGCCGAGCCATGGTTCGACCACGGTGTCGACATACAGCACGTTTTTCTCGCGGCAGAGTTTCATGATGTCGAGCGACGACACATCGACGGAAAGGTTGATGCAGAAACCCTGACCTTCGCCATTCGCCAGCAGCGGGGTCAGCAGTTCACGGTAATTGTCGGCGGTGACATGTGCCTTGATGTATGTGATGCCGCGGTCATCGAGCAGCTTGCGGTGTGTGTCGTCCGGATCAATCACGACGAAACGTTTTCGGTCAAAATCTATATGGCGTTCGAGAAGGGGGAGCGTACCGCGACCGATCGAGCCGAAGCCGATCATGACGATGGGGCCGGTTACGCGGCCGAGAATGCCCGAAGGGACTTTGAACGATTTATTCGTTTCCATGATTTATGCAGAGACCTCAATGCTGTTGATGGGGTGTTCACCGCCTGTTGGTCGGTGAAGTGGTTTGTTTTATAGAATATGAAAAACTATTGCAACCCTTTATATCAAGGGGTTAACGAAGGTACTGAAAATAAAAGATATGTGGCTATGCGGGGGGCGGGCGGCATTCGACCGTGATCTCGGTCACGCCGGTTTTTGATTCGATGGAGACAAGCCGGTGGCCGCTTTCGGCGCAAAACAGGGGGAAGTCTTTCTCCGCATTTGCATCCGTTACGCTGACGCAGAGCAGCGTGCCCGGGGGCAATGACAGGAGGATTTTTCGCGCCTTCAGGACTGGCAGGGGACAGACGAGGCCGCGCGCATCAAGATGGTTCATACGGCGCTCCGCGGTTTCAGGTTTTTCATCACATCATCGAGCGTAATGTCGCCAATCGTATCTGACTGGATGATCGTGACGCTGTCACCGACAGGTGCAGACAATTCCGGATGCGACGCGCCCGAAAACAGCGCGACCGTGGGGCAGCCAGACATCGCGATCAGGTGCGTGGGGCCGGTATCGTTACCGACCGCACCCGCCGCTCCGCGCGCCAGCGTTGCGATATCATAGAGCGATGTTTTGCCCGACAGGTCGATGATGCCGGGGCCCGATTTAAGCACGCGTTCAATCACTTCCTCCTCGGCAGCCGTGCCCAGCACCGCAACGTCATAGCCTTCCTTGATCAGTTTAAACCCAAGCGCGCCATAGCGTATCGCGGGCCAGCGTTTTTCCGGCCATGTGGGGGCGGATCCCGGCACAAGCAGCACATAGGGTTTTTTCAGACCCCATAAATCGATATCCGATTTCATCCATGACAGGTCGGGGATAGAAACATCGATGCCCAATTCCGCCAGCATCGTTTTATGCCGTTCAAACGCATGCATCTGCCGCCAGTCGGGATTGGCGTAGAAATGCGACGTGCCCCTGATCACGCCCGACCATTCGGGTTTTTTCAGCATCAAACGGTAATACACCGCCGAGCGGTCGTTCAGCTGCAGATCATATACGCGATCATAAGTATCGCGATTGAGCATTTTAAACAGGTAAATCCAACCCGCGACGTTGAACATCTTCGGGCGGCTGTCGACGATGATTTCGTTGAAGTATCCCGACCGCTGCGCGATATCGACAAAGGGCCGCATGGTCAGCAGCGTAATATGCGCGCCTTTATGCGCGCGGCGAATCGCCGCCATCGACCCCAGCGCGAGGATGAAATCGCCGAGGGCGCTGAGCTTGATGACAAGGATGCGCTGCGGCATTTAACTTACCTTGCGGCGTTGGAGACTTTCAGCGTCGGTGCGTTCTGCGCCTGCAGAATGCTTTGCCCCAGCACTTCGGCATAGACATCCAGCGTGGCGCGGCACATTTGCTCGTTCGTGAAATGCGTGGCCACATGGCTCATCGCGGCGGTTGCCAGCATGGCGCGGCCGCGGGCATCGAGGCTCATGGCTTCGTCCAGCGCCTGCGTCATGGCGGGCACGTCGCCGACCGGCACCAGCCAGCCGGTTTCTTCGCGCACGATGGTTTCGCGCACGCCGCCATGATCGGTCGCAACGCAAGGGCGGCCCATGGCCTGCGCCTCGATCGGCACGCGGCCAAAACCTTCGGGCACCAGCGACGGCACCGCGACAACTGTCGAAATCATATAAGCCGCCGGCATATCGTCGCATTTCGTTTCGATGCGCACCTGCCCGCCCAGTTCCTTGGCGCTGATGTAATCGTCCAGCTCCTTGCGGTAGGCTTCGTTGCCGATATCCGACCCCAGAAACACGCAGAACACATCGCGGCGCCTAAGCGCGGCAATCGCGTCCAGCAGGTACATATGCCCCTTGATGCGGCTCAAGCGTGCGGGCAGCAGGATGATCGCAGCGCCTTCGGGCACGCGCAGCTGGCGCGACACGGCGACAAGCCGTTCCGGCGTCACGGAATTGGGGTGGAAACGCTCGATTGCCACGCCCCGATGGATGACACGGATGATGTTGGGGTCGCACTGGTAATTCTGTTCAAGGTAATCGGCCAGAAAATGGGAAACCGCAATCACGCGCTCGCCCTTGCAGATGGACGAGTTGTAAAACTTCTTCAGCGCGCCGCCGTTCAGTTTATGCGCGGCATGGCAGCTGGTGACGAAGCGGGCTGTTGTGCCTTCGATAGCGCGCAGCGCGCTCCATGCGGGCGCACGGGAGCAGGCATGCACGATCGAAACATTGCGGTCTTTCACGATCTTTTTCAGCTTGCCGATATTGGTGTACATCGTGAAGGGGTTTTTGGAATTGACGGGCAGCGTGATATGCGTGCCGCCTACCTTGGTGATTTCGTGAATGCGCGCGCCGCCCGACGACACGACGATGGATTGCCCGCCCGCGCGCATCACGGCGGCGTTGATATCGATAACGCCCTGCTCCACTCCGCCGGAATTCAGCGCGGGCAGCACCTGCATAATCACAGGCGGCTGGCCTTTATCCACCAGATGGCGGAAGGCGAGACTGGTCGTATCTTTTGTCCTGATCATGTGCGGCTCTAAAATCCTGAAAGGCAGCTAATGCGGCGATTTTATTGGTTTTACTCTTAAAAACGCTTTATTTCCAGCGAAATTGCGGGGTTTTCCCTTGACAGTTTCGGGGGGCAAGACGACATTATTATACTGATTTGAACCACTTAAGAATGGATTTTGACATGCAGGCCGCCGCTTCCAGCGCATCACAGAAAGAACGCAAGATCACGCTTCCCGATGGCAAAGCGCTGACCTTCGCGACCCCTGTGACCGGCTATGACGTCGCCAAATCCATTGGCGAAGGCCTCGCCAAGGCCGCGCTTGCCGCGAAGCTGAACGGCGAAGTGATCGACCTGCACCGCCCGCTGTTTGCGGATGGCGCATTGGAAATCGTCACGCGCAAATCGGCGGACGCGCTCGACATCATCCGCCACGACGCGGCGCATGTGATGGCGGAGGCGGTGCAGGAGCTGTTCCCCGGCACGCAGGTCACCATTGGCCCCTCCATAGAAAACGGCTTCTATTACGATTTTGGCCGCGACACGCCCTTTACGACCGACGACCTGTCCAAGATCGAGTCGAAGATGAAGGAAATCGTCGCCCGCAACGAGAGCTTCACGCGCGAAGAATGGCCGCGCGACGTAGCCATCCAGCATTTCGAAGGCATCGGCGAAAAATACAAAGCGGAAATCATCCGCGACCTGCCGGCGACCGAAACGATCAGCGTGTATAAACAGGGCAAATGGTACGACCTGTGCCGCGGCCCGCATTTGCCCGCAACAGGCGCGGTCGGTACGGCGTTCAAATTAATGAAGGTTGCCGGCGCGTATTGGCGCGGAGATTCCAAAAACGCCATGCTGCAGCGTATTTACGGCACGGCATGGCGCGACCAGAAAGAACTGGACGCCCACCTGCATATGCTGGAAGAGGCTGAAAAGCGCGACCACCGCAAGATCGGCCGCGAAATGGACCTGTTCCATATGCAAGAAGAAGCGACGGGCTCGGTGTTCTGGCACGACAAGGGTTACACCATCTGGCGCGCGCTGGAAAATTTCATCCGTGGGCGCATCCACCGCGCTGGCTATCAGGAAGTGAAAACGCCGCAGCTGTTCGACAGCTCGCTGTTCAAGGCGTCGGGTCACTGGGATTTATACGGCGACAACATGTTCAAGGTCGAGGCAAAGGCCGATGAAAAGGTTTTCGGCGTGAAGCCCATGAACTGCCCCGCGCATGTGCAGATTTTTAACCAAGGCCTGAAATCATACCGCGACCTGCCGATCCGCATGGCGGAATTCGGCTGCTGCCACCGCAATGAGCCGTCGGGTGCGATGCATGGCATCATGCGCGTGCGCCAGTTCACGCAAGACGACGCGCATATCTTCTGCCGCGCGGATCAGGTGGAGCAGGAAGCGCTTGATTACTTCAAGCTGCAGCTGGGCGTTTATAAAGACCTCGGCTTTGACAAGATCAATGTGAAGCTGGCGCTGCGCCCGGGGCCGAATGTACGCCTCGGCTCCGACGAGGTCTGGGACCGTGCGGAAGACGGCTTGCGCAATTCGCTGCGCGCCGCCGGCCTTGAATTCGAGGAACTGCCGGGCGAAGGCGCGTTTTATGGCCCGAAGGTGGAATTCCACCTGACGGATGCGATTGGCCGTACCTGGCAATGCGGCACGCTGCAGCTGGACTTCAACCTGCCGGAACGCCTTGATGCGTCCTATATCGGCGAAGACAGCCACCGTCACCGCCCCGTCATGCTCCACCGCGCCATTCTGGGCTCTATGGAGCGTTTTATCGGTATCCTGATCGAACACCATGCGGGCAAATTCCCGCTTTGGCTGGCTCCTGTGCAGGTTGTGGTGGCAACGATCACCTCGGATGCCGATGATTATGCGAAAGAAGTCCAGAAACAGCTCGAAAAAGCCGGTATCCGCGTCAAAACCGACCTGCGGAACGAAAAGATCAACTACAAGATCCGCGAGCACAGCCTTGTGAAGGCCCCCCAGATATGGGTGATTGGCAAACGCGAGGCGGAAGAGGGCAAAGTCGCTATCCGCCGCCTGGGCTCGGATGCGCAAGAAGTCCTTGCAACTGCTGACGCAATCCGTAAAATCACCGAGGATTCAGCTGTTCCTCAATAACAGCTGATTCTGCATGATTTTTCCAAGGTTCTAAAATGGAACCAGAAAAGCAATTTTGCGTGTAAACGATAACAGGAGAATGCCCCATCGCTACCTTTAACAGACCCTCGCCGAAAGACGACGGCCCCCGTACAAACCACCAGATCCGCGCGGAAAAAGTCCGCGTCATCGGCGCCGATGGCGAGATGGAAGGCGTCATGTCAGTCCGTGATGCCGTGCAAAAAGCACAGGATCAAGGCTTTGACCTCATCGAAATTTCCCCAAATGCTGATCCGCCCGTATGCAAGATCGGCGATGTGGGCAAGCACCGCTATGAGCTGCAGAAAAAAGACGCGGCTGCCCGCAAGAACCAGAAAATCGTCCTGACCAAGGAATTGAAACTGCGCCCCGGCATCGAGGAGCACGACATTCAGGTCAAGCTGCGCTCTGCCAAGCGTTTCTTTGAAGAAGGCGACAAGGTCCGCTTTATCCTGCAATTCCGCGGCCGTGAAAACGAGCACCGCGAACTGGGCTGGGCGCTGATCAACCGCATCAAGCAAGAGCTTGCCGGCGAGGGCAAGATGGAGATGGATGCGCGTCAGGAAGGCAATTCCATCCTGATGATCATGGTATCGTCCAAGATCACGCAGTAATTGCCGCACCGAATAACAAAAAAGCCCCGCAGGAAATTGCGGGGCTTTTTTAATGGCGCAAATGGTGCGCGTGATTAAAGTTCGTTCAGCTTCTTGCGCTTGATCTCGCGGATGTCGTCCTGCACGGCTTCCATCCATTCGAACATTTCGGCCTCGCCCATGCCGCCATCGCTGCGGCCGACGATACGTCCTTGATAAAACACGATCATGGTGGGCAGCGTACGCACTTCATAACTGCGCATCAGGTCGACATCGGCATCCGCATCAACCTTATAGACTTCCACCACGCCTTCCTTGGCCTTGCGAAACGTGTCCATCACGGGCTGCAGCTTGTGGCAGAAGGCGCACCAGGAGGCATCGAACTGCACCAGTACGGGCATGTCCGACCCGCCGACGCGGCGCAGGAAATCATTGGTCGTCAAGTGCGGGATGGATGAACCCGGCCTCGGGTCGCCCGCAACGGCGGTCATGGCGGGCGCGGCCAGCAACAGGCTCAAGCCCAGAATCCAAAAAGCGCGTCTCAGCATTATAGATAACCCCTCTATCTTATTATTGTCCGGCCAAGCCCTGTTTCCGTCAATGAAAAAGCGCCCTGTTTTGAGGCAGGGCGCTGTTTTCATTCGTCAAAAACGATCAGGCGATGCTCGTATCAACCCATTTGAAGAGGTCTGATTTCGCCATGCTGCCGACCGTCTGCGCCACGACCTGACCATCCTTGAAAATCAGCATGGTCGGGATGGAACGGACGCCGTATTTGGAAGGGGCGTTGGGGTTGTCGTCGATATTGACCTTAACAACCTTGATTTGCTCGCCTTTTTCGGTCGCCAGCGCATCGAGGCTGGGGCCGAGGGCGCGGCACGGGCCACACCATTCCGCCCAGAAATCGACCAGCACAGGGCCGTTCGCTTTCAGGACTTCGGCTTCGAAATCTTTATCGCTAACCTGTTGAGCGCCCATGGTTTTCTCCTCTTCCAATGCTAATTACGGCGTCGGCCCTTTGGGTGCAGCGGGCGGGGTCGCCGGAGGTGTATTCTTCGCGTCAGGTGTAATATTGTTCCCGTTTGCCATTTGTAAAGACTGCTCCAGCAGCTGGTCAAGAACTTTGCGCGGCTGGTTGCCCATCACGCCGAAGATCGCCTGATTGCCCTTCATGGTGACAAGGGTGGGAATCGACTGCACGCCGAACGCGCCGGCCAGATTCGGGTTCTCGTCGACGTTGATCTTGACGACCTTGACCTTGTCCTTGTTATCTTCCGCGAATTTTTCCAGCGTGGGGGCGAGCGCCTTGCACGGGCCGCACCACTCCGCATAAAAATCGATCAGCACCAGCTTGTCCGAATTCAGGACTTCAGCCTCGAAATTCGCTTCGTTCACTTCCGTGATATTGGGGGATGCCATCTGTTGCTTTCCTTTCGGTTTTTGTCGTGTTTGTCTGGTTAGAAGTTCAGTCGTTTGTCGCGGGGCGTCAGCAGCGCCGGTTTCTCGGCGAGGAACATATCGCCCCAATCCTTGGGATTTACGTCTTTTTGCACGCCGTGCACGGTGCCGTGGCCGGCGATGCGCTGCGCGGTGATGTGTGTTGCGCGCGGGTTTTGTTCGCGGCTCGCCTTGAAATCGAGGTCGATCTCGCCATGCCATGCTTCGTCGCAGCGGGCGTTGTCATTGAATACGGTCAGCAGGTCGCCCTTGCGCAACGGGTGCAGCGCGCCATCATGGCCCATGCGGCCTTCTTCGCGGAATGCCCAGAAGGTGACATCGTCGCCCGGCTCTGTGAATGCCTCGAGCCTGCCCTTGAGCGCGTCCTGCGATGTGCCTTTTCGTCTTGCCATTGTCGCGCCCTCCGGTGGCGCAAGCGATGTCGAAACAGTATTTTTGATGCTGCAAAATGCTACGGGTATCGAGCGTAACGCATAGGTTGCGCCGGTCAAGGGTGGTTTTGCGGAAAGTTATTATTCGCCGGTTATATCCGACATTAAATTTTAAAGTAGCTGTTTATAAATATTATGGAATTTATGGGGCGTATTTATCCAGTAATACTTCCGGCAGCGGCATCAGTGTCGGCCCGTCCGTCCACAGCAGCGCGCATTTCACCGGGCGGTTGGGATAGATTTTCTGCATGACCGCGCGATAGGCCGCCATCTGCTTGAGATACGCGATATGGACATCCTCGACGCGGCTGGGCGGCGGGCGGTTGGTTTTGTAATCGACGACCAGCACTTCGGTATCCGTGACCAGCAGCCGGTCCATCTGGCCGGACAGCACGCGGTTAACGCCCGCGATGCCCACCACCGGCGTTTCCGCACGGCTGCCCGTCCCGAAAATGGGCGCAAATTCGGGGTGGCGCAGTACAGTCAGGATTTCCGATGCCAGTTGCAGCCGCTCCGCTTCCTTCAAGCCCAGCGCCGGGCGCGCCAGATATGCCGGCAGCGCTTTTTCCCATACCGTTTCCGGCAGCGTCGGCAAAATTTCAAGGATCTGGTGAACAAGGATACCACGGCGGAAACGGTAATCTTCCTCGCCGCCCAGTGGGCCCTTCACCGCAGGTTCGTCTTCACCCGGTTTAGACGGAGCCAGCGGCAGCGACGGTTCGGGTTCGGCCATCGGCGGCTTGAATGCCCATGCGGGCACCGGTTCGCGCAAGGCATCATTGACGGCATTTTTATCTTCCGATTTTTCATGCGCTGCTTCCTGCGCATAGCCGTGGCGCTTGGCAAAAAGCTCGGCCTTGCTGTCCTGATCGATCACGGCTTCGCCATCAACGCGAAACGGCAGCTGCGTTGCGACGGCGGGGAAACCCTTTTCCACCAGCTTGTGCCAGCAATCCTCCGTCGGTTTTTTACGCGTCTGGAAGCCGCAGACATATAACCGGTCTTCCGCGCGCGTCAGCGCGACATACAGCAAGCGGCGGTATTCTTCTTCCTGCCCTTCGCGTGCAGCGTCGCGCAGCGCGGCGTAGCTATCCGCATCGAATTCGGCGCGCGGCGACCAGAGCGGTACGCGCAAGCCGCCCGCCACGGCGTTTTCCGGCGGCCAGATCAGGCGGATGCGCGCCTTGTTGTGGTCGTGCGATTTCTTGGCGGAATCGGGCAGGAACACGATCGGTGCCTGCAAGCCCTTGGCGGCATGCACGGTCATGATGCGCACCTGATTGGCATTATGTGCTTCCTGTTCGCGCTTGATTTCGGATTCGCCGCGCATGAACCAGTCGGTGAATTTCTGCAGTGATGGCGTATGCGACTGTTCGTAATTGAGCGCGGCGTTCAGGAATTCATCCAGCGCGTCATGGATATCGCCGCCCAGCCGCCCGTAAAACGCGCGCCTGCCGCTGGTGTGATCGGCAAAGCAGGGCGTGTTCAGGGCTTCGGCGAAGAATTCATACGGTGTCGCCTCGCCCGCCTTGTTCACCCATTTATACAGGTATGCCGCGATATCGGGACGCTGGGCCTGCACCGCGCCCAGCAGGCTGCCGTTGCGGCCATAGCACAGCGCATATAAATCATCCTCTCCCAAGCCCACCAGCGGCGATTTCAGCAAGGTTGCCAGCGTCAGGTCGTCCCTGGGCAGCAGCGCGAAGGCGGCGAGCGCCAGCAAATCCATGACCGCGATTTCCTGCGTCAGCGTCATGCGGTCGATACCGGCGACCGGCACCTTCGCTTCCTTCAGCGCGCGCATCAGCATTTCGACCAGCGCGCCGCGCGACTGCACCAAAATCAGCACATCGCCCGCACGCACCGCGCGGTTTTTCGACACCAGAATTTCCTTGTCTTCAATCCAGCCATGGATCGTGCCCGCGATTTTCTTGGCAAGCTGGCTGGCGGCATTGTCGCCGCGCTCGACCGACACGGGCATCTGCCAGGATTCCTGTTCGTCGCGTTTTTCGGGGCGGATGAGCGGCCAGATTTCCACCATGCCCGCCTGCCCCTGCCGGAAGGCGACGTGGCGCACATCGCGCGCGATATCGGCGACCACGCCACGGCGCACGTTTTCATCGGCAAAGGTCGCATCGACCACATCCAGAACCGCACGGGTGGAGCGGAAGGAATGTTCAAGGAACACCTCCCAGCCGTCCTGCACTTCCCTGACACGCTCTCCAAAGAATTTCTGCATCTCGAAAAACTTTTTCGGCTCTGCGCCCTGAAAACTGAAGATGGATTGTTTTTCATCGCCCACCACGAACAGCGTGCGCAGCACATCTCCGCGCGTGCCCATGCCGCTGAAAAATTCCAGCGACAGTGCCTCGATCACGCGCCACTGGTATGGGCTGGTGTCTTGCGCCTCGTCCACCAATATATGGTCGATGCCGTCATCCAGCTTGAACAGCACCCAGCTGACCATGCTTTTTTCGGCCAGCAGCTCGCTGGTCTTGATGATGAGGTCCTCGTAATCGAGCCGGTCGGTCTGGCGTTTGTATTTTTCGTACCTGCCGACCATTTCCGAAGCGACGGTCAGCAGCGACGCGTTCAACGCCGCCAATTTGACGGCGCGGCGTTTGTTGAGGATTTCCAGCAGCCGCTCCGCCTCCCGCTGCATCACTTCCTTGGCCTGCGCAAAGGTCTTTTCTGCTTTTTGTGTCGCATGTCGGGCGGAAATTTCGCCGGCCTGCGTGAAAAAGGCGCGGCGATAACTATCGAACAGCGCGGCGCGGCGGTCTTTCTGTTCCAGCCACGGCTGCATGAATGCCGCCTTTTTCTGGTCGGTGTCGCTGCCGTTCAGCAAGGCCTGTAAAACCAGTTTCAGGTTTTTCTCGTCTTCCGCATGCAGGTTGCACACGCCGGACAAAACTTTTTCTTCGGTTTCCGACGGGTCGAGACCCAGATGGCGGTACACGCCGCTGATGGTGTTATCGGCGCGGCCATCACGGTCGTCATGCGCATCAAGGATGCGCGCCAGATGGCTCCGCTTCGACATGATTTTCGACATCAGGTCGTTCATTGAATCAGGATCAAGGTGCAATACAAGCTGGTTGAAGGCGAGCGCCAGCGGGGATTGCGGATCGCGTTTCGTGGCGGCGATAATGTCGTGCAGGCTGCGCGTCAGATATTCAATCGCGCTTTGTTCGTCCATCAATTCGAAATGCGGCGGCAGACCCGCTTCGACCGGAAAGCGTTTCAGCACCGACTGGCAGAACGAATGGATGGTCAGGAATTTCAACCCGCCCGGCGTATCCAGCACGCGCGCGAACAACCGGCGCGCGGCATGCACGGTTGCCTCGGGCGGGGTTTCGCCCATCAGGTTTTTCAGGTCGGTTTTCAGCGCGTCATCGGGCATCACCGCCCAGTTGCCAAGCTTTTTATAAATGCGGTTCGACATTTCCGCCGCAGCCGTTTTGGTGAAGGTCAGGCAGAGGATTTTATCAGGGCGCGTCGCTTCCTGTCCCGTGCCGCCGCCGCGCGGCAGCATCAGGCGCAGCACGCGGTCGATCAATACCTTGGTCTTGCCGGTGCCGGCGGACGCGCCGACCCAAACACTTTTCAATGGGTCCGCTGCCATCGACTGGTTTTCGTTGGCGGAGCGGCCGGGTTTGTTTTTCAGGTTTTCCG
The DNA here is from genome assembly GCA_038247245.1 of Bdellovibrionales bacterium. Taxonomy (GTDB): domain Bacteria; phylum Pseudomonadota; class Alphaproteobacteria; order Micavibrionales; family UBA2020; genus JAPWJZ01. The sequence continues at coordinate 13,123 of JBBRVE010000004.1, forward strand.
CTGTCATTCCGCCGTCTCCTCCTCGTCACCCGCGATGCTCCATTCCTTGACGCGGGCGAGGTGTTCGTAATCGGAAAAGCGCGATTTCGCCTCGGCGCGCGGCTGGCTGAGATAGGGCGTTTCAGGATCGTCGAATTTTTCGATCAGCGCCATCAGGCCTGTCGCCGCCTGTTCGATGACGGTGTTGATATCGTGGTCGCGCCCGATGACGGATTTACGCTCGACCGGTTTTTGCCCGCTGCCGGTCACGCGCCAATAAACAAGGTCGCTGACCTGCCCGGTCGGAATTTTTTCAAAGGCGCCCTGCTGCAGCATCAGGGCCTCGAGCGGCAATTGCGGCGACAGCCCCTGCGCCACATCTCCTGTGCGGGGCACGAAGCCGGATTTGTAATCGATGATCGCATAGCTGCCATCGGGTTTTTTGTCGATGCGGTCGGCCTTGCCGGTCAGCATGAAGGGTTCTATCGTCGTGCCGAACTGCCATTTGCCCTCGGCCTCGCTTTCATACGGGCGCGCTTCCATGCGCCAGTCGCGTTCCTGCCGCACGAATTCTTCGGCGACGCGTTCGAACCGCGGCCACCAGAAGGCCTCGACCTCCTGCGGGATGCGCATATCGCGCAGCGCCACGCGCCCGAATTCGAGCAGCTGCGAGCTGGCATCAGCGGGCAGCGTATCGGGGAATGACTTGATGAATTTTTCAAGCGCGGCGTGAATGAAAGTCCCCCGCTCCGCCCCGCCCGGATCGGCGTCGATGTCTTCGAGGCTGCGGAGGTTCAGCACGTATTGCGCGTAGATCTGGTACGGGTCGCGCATCAGCGTTTCGATGCGGGTGACGGACAGTTTGCGGGGGCGCGCGGCGACGGGCGGGCGCGGCTCGGGCCGCTTCACGGGCGTCACTTCGGCGGGCGTATCGGTATCCTTCATCCATTGGCGGTAGGATTCGGCGCGGCGCGGCTGCATTTCCAGCCCTGCCGCCTGCAAAACGGTTTCAAGGCGCAACAGCCAGCGCGCGGGCACGGTCGGCGTGCCGTCCACCTTGGTCGCGCGCGTGGCGATCACTTCGGGCGCGGTCACGGCCTGCACGAAATCATGCGCGGAAATGCTGATGGTGCGCTCCGGCGATGGCAGGCCGAATTTTTTGCGCATGGGGCGCGACATCCACGGGTCATGCGCGGGCAGCGCCGGCCATGTGCCTTCGTTCAGCCCGCCCAGTATCACCAGATCCGCGCTGTACAGCCGCGCCTCGATCTGGCCCAGCACCGACAGGCGCGGATGGCTGCCAAACGGCGGGCGCACCGTCACCGCCTTCATCAGCGATTTCATCAGCGACACATAATCGCCGGGCGTGATATCCGGCACATCGCGCGACGATGCCCAGAGCTGGTTCAGGAAGGCGCTGGCATCGCCCGCATATTTTTCCGCCCACAACCGCTGTGCGCCGTTCATTTCCTGCGTGGCCGCGAGCGTTTCGGCGATGCGGATATGTTTTTCCAGCAATGTGCGGAACGGCACATTACCGCGCTGTGCCATCAATTCGACATAGGGGCGCATCTGCAATTCAACGCCATCCAGCCATGACAGCAGTTTCGCCCGCGCGGGTTTTTGCTCCGGCAGCGCCAGAACCTTGTCGCGCAGCCCGTTGAATCCTGCGGTCGGGCGGGGCCCGCGCAAGACCAGTTCATCCAGCTGCTGCACCATGTCGCGCAAATCATTGGCGGGCAGGTTGAGCGCCATGATCGGGTGTTTCAGGAACGACAGCAGCGTGACGGGCGCCAGCTGTTCCTCCGCCATTTCGGCCGCCAGCATCAGCCACGTGCCAATGGGCAGTTCGGTCAGCGGCTGGCCGCCGGAATCGTCGATCATGATGCCCCAGCGGCGCAACGACAGCGACACGCGGCGCGCAAGGCGGCGGTCGGGCGTGATCAGCGCGGCAGTTTTGCCGGGGGTTTCCAACGCATGGCGCATGATGAGCGCAATCACATCCGCTTCTTCCTGCGGGCCGCCGCAATCGATGCGCGTGAAATTGTCGAGTGATTGCGACGGAATATCGCCCGCACGCAGGACGCGCCATTTTTCGGTCGTTTCGGCGGGGCGCATGGCTTCGGACAATAACTTTACGCGGCCTTCGTTGATCGCGGGATTTTTTTTGGCCTGCCATTCGCCCACGCTTTCGCGCAGCAGCCCCAGATGGGACAGCAGCAGCTTCAGGTTATATTGCGGGTGATCTTCGCCCAGCACATCCCAGCTTTCTTCGTCCATATGGCGGTCAAGCCCCGGCAGTACGACAAGGCCCTGCGGCAGCCGCGCCACCACCGCCAGCAATTCGCGTACGGCGGGCATGGTGGCGGTCGAACCCGCGGCGATCACGGGATGCGCGGGCGGGTGTTTTTTCCACGCGCTGATCTGCGCGTTGATCAACAGGTTGCGGCGTTCCGCCACATCCAGCACGCCGCGCGATGTCAGGATATCCGGCCAGACTTCGGTCAGGATTTTCAGGAACTGCAGCGTTTTCTGCCAGTGTTCGGCGAATTCTTCGGGCACAAGGTTTTCAAGGCCGCTGAAGCTCAGGTTTTCCGTCTGCACTTCATCGAGGAAACGCCCCAGCCCTTCGGCCAGCGCAACCGCCTGATCGAATGACTGCGCCATTTTCGCGCGCAGGATGGCCTGCGCCAGCAGCAACTGCCGCTCCAGCGGCGCGACGGCGGGCGCGATGTTGAGCGCGGCTGCCGCATCGTCATCGGCGGCCAGCAGCATGGCAACGTCATCGGCATCGACATCGCCGACGGGGTGCATCTGGGGCAGCAGCAACGCCTTGCCGCCCGACAGGCGCAAAAACGCTTCGCGCAAATTGCGGCAGGCGCGGCGGCTGGGCAGCAGGATCAATGTTTCAGACAGTTTCAGCGGGTCATCGCCCGCCTGTTCCAGTATCCCGCGCGCAAACGCATCGGCAAAGGATTGACCCGCCGCAATATTCACGACATTTGGAATGTCGCGCAGAGGCGTTGGATTGTCGCGGGGCGACATCACGGCGCGCGCTTTTTGCTTTTCGTGGCGAGGATGCGGTTGGTTTCTTCCAGCGCTTCGGGTGTGCCGACATGGTGCCAGTCGCCGTCATGGCGATGCGCGTAAAGTTTGCCCGACAGTTCCGCCTTGTGGAACAGTTCAAGGAACGAAAACGCGCCGTCGCGTGCGCCGTCGAACAAACGCGGATGCACGATGCGGGGGCCGGTGAAGATGTAATTCGCTTCTTCTTTCGTGCGCCCCTTGAACACCGGCTGGTCGGTATTGTCGGCGAGGTAATAATCGCCTTTGCCGTTATAGAGCGGCAGGTCTTTGGTGGTGTGGAGCAGCAGGAGCAAATCCATTTTCGATCCGTCCCAATGCTCCGCCATCTGCGTCAGCGTCGCGCCCTTGTCGCCATCCGTCCAGACGACATCGGCGTTCAGGACGTAAAACGGTTCATCGCCGAAAAAATCGAGCATTTGTTTCACGCCGCCGCCGGTATCGAGCAGCACGTCTTCGCGCACGATGGTGATCTTCGGGCTGGTGCGGGTTTTCAAATGGTCTTCGATCATCTGCGGCAGGTAATGCACGTTGACGACCGCTTCCTCCACTCCCGCATCCGCCAGCGCATCGAGCGCGCGGTCGAGCATGGTGCTGCCGCCGACATACAAAAGCGGCTTGGGGCAGTTATCGGTCAGCGGGCGCATCCGCTGGCCAAGGCCGGCGGCGAGCACGAAAGCTTTCTTCAGAACAGGCGTCATTTTATTCATCCTTTTGGCGGTCGATCCATTTACCGTACGGGGTGAATGTCACCTGTCGCGCATTGTCGGAATCGCCGATAAATTCGATGCTTATTTCTAGCCGATCCTTGGGCAAAAGGCCACCCAAGCGCTCGGGCCATTCGACCACCGCAACGCCCTGCCGCCGCGCTTCGTCCCAGCCCAATTCCAGAATCTCGTCCTGCCCCTCCAGCCGGTAGAGGTCGAAATGCCAGATGGCGGGGGTCTGGTTCTCGTAAACCTGCACAAGGGTAAAGGTGGGGCTGGGCACTTCTTCGGGCGCGGGGGCAAGGGCGTTCACCAATGCCCGCGCGAAAACCGTTTTGCCCGCGCCAAGCCCGCCGGTCAGCGTCAGCACATCGCCGATTTTCAGGATCTGCGCGATCCGTACGGCCAGCACGCGCATTTCTTCTTCATGGTCGATACGGATGCTGCGGGATGGCATGGCGGATTGTTCCTTTGGATACTGGAAACAATATAGCCAAAAAACAGGCGGAAAAACAGGCTGGCGTTACAGGCGGAATTTGCCGGGCGGCGGTTTCGGCCCCTTGATATTGCTGTTGCTGGCGGGGGCGGCATCGGGTTTGTCGGCATGTTTGGAGCCACGTTTTGCGCGCTTGCCGGCAACGGCGGCGATAAGATCGGCAGTCGGGCGTTTACCGTCTTCCTGAAAATCGCCGTTCATGTTGGCGCTGTCGAGCGGCGTGCGGAAATGGTTGTTGCGGATATCGGGCGACGCGCCGCAATCGAGCAGGCGTTGCGTTGCTTCCTGATGTCCGGCGGTGAATTCGAATGCGCCCTCGCCCGCCGCGATATGCAGGGGCGTATTGCCCTGCCAGTCCTGCGCGTTGACATTGGCACCCGCCGCCACCAGTGGCGCCACCATATCGTCGCCGTAATCGGCAACCGCCAGCAAATGCAGCGCGGTCGTTTTTAAATGGTCGGCGGCATTGGGGTCGGCGCTATTTTTCAGCAAAAGCGTGATGATATTGTCGCGGCGGTTATGGCGGCATTCCTCCAGCAACGCGGTGCGTCCCTGACTGTCCTTCGCATTTACATCCGCGCCATAGAGCAGCAACAGGCCGATAACTTCTTCATGGCTGTAGGAACGGTCTTCAGGCTGCCACATATCGCGATCGGAAGCGCCGATTGCCAGCACCAGCGGCGGCGTGCCATCCGGCGTGCGCCATTGCACGGCTTCGGGGTGCTGCGCCAGAAACAGGTCAACGAAATCGCGGTCGCCGCCATGCAGGGCACGAAAAAAATCGGCGCGCGCGGGGTCGATGGCAGGGGTGCTCCGTCCATGCTTGCTGTCTGGCTGCAAAGCGGTGTTACTCCGGTATTATGACGATGACGCTATGCTATAAGTGCGGAGCGGCAGAGTCAATATAGGGGGGTAAACTTAGGCTGCGGGTGGTTTTTCAACGATTTCACGCAAGGATGCGAGGCCCTGCTCGAAACTGCCGCCGACCATTTTGTCGCAATTCATGACAAGGTTCATCGCCTTGGACAAAAAGGTGTTTTTGCCGTACATGCTCCAGCTGACCAAGGTGCCGCTGGTTTCCGGCCGGAAGGTGAATTCGACGTCGTTGTTGGCTTTGAACGGTTTATAAAATTCCAGCTTGATGCGCACAAGGTTGGGGCTTTGCGTTTCGGTGATGGTCATTTTGCCTTCGCCGACATTTTTATTGCCTGCCCATTTGAACACCGCGCCAACGCCCGATGTGGGGCCTTCGAATTCATATTTCGCGTCGGGATCCATTTTCGCCCAGGGCGACCATTCGTTCCAGCGTTGCAGGTCGTTAACGACCGAAAACACGGCAAAGGGCTGCGCATGGGTGATGATGGTGCGCGTGACACGGAAGGTATCCGGCTGGCGGTAAATGATAAAGGCCAGCACGACCACAACCAGCAAAAGACCGACAAGAACGGGCATACCCATGTGAATTCTCCTTATGAGGTTTTGTATCATTAAAGGACAAGTAATTCAATTATTTAGGCATGGATACACTCTGAAAAACCTGTCAAATCTGGACTCTGCCGCCTGACCATGACATAAACACCCTATGACGATGGCACATAAGACAGATGTGGTGATTATTGGCGCGGGGCCTGTGGGGCTGTTCGCGATCTTTGAATGCGGCATGCTGAAAATGAAATGTCATGTCATCGACAGCCTTGAACATGTGGGTGGGCAATGCACCGCGCTTTATCCCGAAAAACCGATTTTCGACATCCCTGCCCTGCCGAGCGTGCAGGCGGGTGAATTGATCGCGCGGCTGGAGGAACAGGCCGAGCCGTTCCAGCCCGTTTACCACCTGAACCAGATGGCGAAGGATGTGACGCAGACGGCGACAGGCTTCACCGTTGTCACGACGCTTGGCACCACCATCGAATGCCGCGCCATCATCATCGCGGCAGGTGCCGGCGCGTTCGGCCCCAACCGCCCGCCGATGCAGGGGCTGGAAGCGTACGAAGGCAAATCCGTGTTTTACATGGTCAAAAGCCGCAAGGATTTCGCGGGCAAGAAACTGGTGATCGCGGGCGGCGGCGACAGCGCGGTTGACTGGGCGATTTCATTGTCCGAACTGGCGGAGAAAATTTACTTCGTCCACCGCCGCGACAAATTCCGCGCTGCGCCCGAATCCGTTGACCGTTTGCAAAAAATCGCGGCGTCCGGAAAAATCGAGATGGTCATCCCGTACCAGCTGCATGCGCTGCAGGGCGATGGCACCAAGCTGACGGGCGTGATTGTTGCCGACCTTGATGGCAAGGAAAAGACGCTGGATGCCGATGTGCTGCTGCCGTTTTTCGGCATCACGCCGCAGCTGGGGCATATCGCGGAATGGGGCGTGAAGATCGACCTGCACCATATCCCTGTTGAACAATCGACCTGCGAAACCAGCATCCCCGGCATTTTCGCGGCGGGCGATATCGCGACATATCCGCGTAAATTAAAGCTGATCCTGACCGGTTTTGCCGAAGTGGCACAGGCCGCACACGCCATCCACCCCCTTGTTTTCCCGGGTGAGGCGCTCCATTTTGTGTACTCGACAACGAAAGGCGTTCCCTGACATGTTTATCCAGACCGAACAAACCCCCAATCCCGCGAGCCTGAAATTCCTGCCCGGCTGCGAAGTCATGATCAGCGGCACGGCGGAATTCACCGACGCCGACAAGGCCGAAGTATCGCCGCTCGCCACGCAGCTGTTCAAGGTGAACGGCGTGGCGGGCGTGTTCCTCGGCAATGATTTCGTGACCGTGACCAAGACCGAAGACGCCAGCTGGCCCGCGCTGAAGCCGCTGATTTTGGGCGTCATCATGGAGCATTTCACGACCGGCCGCCCCGTGATGAACGACGAACATCTGCACGACACAACCGGCCATACGTCGTCGGCTTCCGGCGAAGACACCGAGATCGTGAAGCAGATCAAGGAACTGCTGGATACCCGCATCCGCCCCGTGGTGGCGCAGGATGGCGGCGATATCGTGTTCCATTCGTTTGACGACGGCGTGGTGTTCCTGTCCATGCGCGGCGCCTGCGCGGGCTGCCCGTCATCGACCGCAACGCTGAAATCCGGCATCGAAAACCTGCTGAAACATTTCATCCCGGAAGTGAACGAAGTGCGCGCGGTCAATTAAGCGCATTCGCCAACAAAAAAGCCCCGGTTTTCACCGGGGCTTTTTTGTTGGCGAAGCCGTATCGGCTTATGCCGTCACTTCCTCATCGTCCTCTTCGACGACATCCTCGACTTCTTCTTCCTCTTCAACTTCCGCAACCACGGCCTCCTTTACGGGGGCTTTGCGGGAGCGGTCGTTCGCGGCCATCGGGCTGCGGCTGCGGCTGGAGGTCTGGTATGCCATCGCGGCATGGTCGGGGCAGTAGGGCGTGCCGGGGCGGATGCCGCGGCCGCAGAATGTGAAATCGTCTTCCTTGGGGTCGCCGATCGGCCATTTGCACATACGCTCGGTCAGGTCGATCAGGGGGATGCCGCCATTCAGGGGCAGCACTTCCTTCTCGATCTTCTTCAGCTCCTCCACCTCTTTCGCCATGATGGGGTTCATCTTGGCGGACGGTGCTGGTGCGGAAGATTTGCTGCTGCGTGTTTCCTTGACCGCTTCCTTTTTCGGCGCGGCCTCTTTTTCTTTTTTCGGCGCGGCAGTGGGTTTTTTGATCGGCGACGGGCGGCCGGACAGGCCCATGCGGTGCGCCTTGCCGATGACGGCATTGCGCGTCACGCCCTTGGCGAGCATCTTCGCGATTTCCGCGGCGCTCTTGCCTTCTTTCCACATCTTCTTGAGAAGCGCGATGCGCTCGTCTGTCCAGCTCATGAAATATCCTGATTACATAATAAACTAGGTTCGCTACCGGACATGAATATAGCACCGATTCGCGCGAAAAGAAGCCGCTTAAATCACGCCAAAAACGGGTTTTTTACAAGGATTGGCGGTGTTTGGTGAAGCTGGCGGTGCGTCCGGCCACCACGGGGGATTTCACCGTGCCGACCTCGCTGATCGCCTGCTCGAACGCCGCGCGTTCCCGCTCGATCGCAATCGCCGCCTGTTCCGCTTCATGCTTCAGGCGGGCGGCGCGGTGGTCGATGGCCTGCGCCACATCCGTCCAGCCGCGCCGTTCGATGAAGGTGCGCATCGTGTCGCCGTATTTATCGGCAGCATCGGTATCCGCACCCTTGCCGATCAGCGCCAGCGCGATCGGTTTTAAATCGTAGTCGATGGCATCCTGCAGCGGCGTTTTGCCGGGGCGGTCGCGCGTGTTGGTTTCTGCGCCTTTTTCCAGCAAATACTGCGCAACCGGCTGTTTCAGGTGCCAGATGGATTCGTGCAAGGCGGTGCGCCCGGTGTAATTCTGCGTGTCAATTTTTGCGCCCGCTTCGACCAGCAGTTTGACGATGTCGAGGTTGCCAAGCGCCGCCGCGCGCGTCAGCGCATGGCCGTGGGAATCCCCTGCGCCCGCATCGGGGCTTGCACCCCGGTTCAGTGCCGTTTGCACGCCCGCAACATCTCCGCGTTCGACCGCGAGCAGCAGCGTTTCGTTGCGGTTCGTCTGACCGGTCAGGAAATTGAAGATGTCTTTGAGTTTAATCATATAAGTGTTTTATATGATTACCATAATCAAGTCAAGATTTTCGGAATGGCTTAGAAAAATCCTGACATATCAGGAGTTAAAGTCGAGGCCCCAGTCGCGGTAGCGTTCAGGGTCGTCCGTCCATTTTTCGCGCACCTTCACGAACAGCGACAAATGCACGCGGCGGTCGAGGATTTCTTCCAGTTCCTTGCGCGCCGCCGCCCCCAGCGCCTTGATGCGCGTGCCGCCCTTGCCGAGGAAGATCGCCTTTTGCGTGTCGCGCATGACGTAAATGGTCTGGGAGATTTTCAGCGACCCGTCCTTGAATTCTTCCCACTTGTCGCTTTCGACCGTCGCGGAATAGGGCAGTTCGTCGCCCAGCTGCAGGAAAATTTTCTCGCGCGTGATTTCGGCGGCCAGCAGGCGCATCGGCATATCGGATATCTGGTCCTCCGAAAACATCCACGGCCCTTCGGGCAGGCGGCTGGAAAATTCCTCCAGCAGTTTATCAACGCCGTCGCCCTTCAGCGCGGAGATCATGAAGATATCGGTGAAGACGCCGGTTTCATTGATTTCGGTCGCCAGTGCCAGCAGCCGTTCTTTTTTCAGCAGGTCGATTTTATTCAGCACGGCGACGGCCTTGCGTTTCGTATCCTGCAGTTTCTGGATGATCGCCTTGGTTTCGGGATTGATATGGCCGTGGCCGACATCCATCAGCACCGCCACGATTTCCGCATCCTTCGCGCCTGCCCAAGCGGCCGCCACCATCGCCTTTTCAAGGCGGCGTTGCGGCGCGAAAATGCCGGGGGTATCGACAAAGATCAGCTGCGTTTCTTCGCGGTTAACGATGCCCATGACCCTTGTGCGTGTCGTCTGCACCTTGGGGCTGACGATGGAAACCTTTGCGCCCACCAGCTGGTTTACAAGCGTCGATTTACCGGCATTGGGCGCACCGATCACGCCCACATAGCCGCAGCGCCGCGTTTTTTCAGTCATGAATTTGTTCCTGCATCAATACGCGCCAGCATTTTCGCCGCCGCTGCTTTTTCCGCGCCGCGCTTGGAGGTAGAGGTGCCGGCCAGGGATTCAAGCCCCTGCACGCGTACCTCTACATCGAATTGCGGCTTGTGGTCTTCGCCCCCGCGGGCAATCACGACATATTCGGGCAGGGGCAATCCGCGCTGCTGCGCCCATTCCTGCAATCTTGTCTTGGCATCTTCGGGGGGCACGTTATAGGTCGCCAGCATTTTTTCCCAGCGGGAACGCACGAAACGGCACGCCACATCGTATCCGCCATCCAGATATATCGCACCGATCAGCGCCTCAACCGCGTCCGACATGATCGCGTCTTTTTTGCCGCCGCCGGCCTTGATCTCGCCGACAGACAGGCGGACGTATTTGCTGAGGTTTAAACCCTCTGCCACTTCCGCCAACGCCGCCTGCTGCACGACGGCGGTCAGGCGTTTTGCCAAATCGCCCTCGCGTTCATTCGGGAAGGTCATGTAAAGCAGTTCGGCAATCGCCAGGCCCAGCACGCGGTCGCCCAAAAATTCAAGGCGTTCGTTGTTGTGCTGGCTTTTCGGCAGGCTGGAATGCGTCAACGCCATGTCCAGCAAAGTGCTGTGCGTGAATTTATACCCGATTTCCGCCTCCAGGGCGGATTGGCTGTCAGAGAGAACCGACACTTTTGAAGATCCGGCCATAACGGATGGCCTTGACGTATTCAACAGCCTTGCAGCCCGTGCCCTGTATCGCGGCAAACACGCCGGAATAGACGCATTTGTCGCCGATGCCTTCGGTCGAGAAGAAAATCATCGCGGCAGGGCCGATCAGATTGCGGGCGGGCACGGGGCCCAGTTCGTTTTCAACGCGGCTGTCGAGCGACTGGTCGCGGTTGTCGCCCATCATGAAGTAATGTTTTTCCGGCACAACGAATTCGGGCGTGTTGTCGAGCGATTCATGGTCGGAAATTTCATAGATGTAATGCTTCACGCCATTCGGCAGCGTTTCGATATAGCGCGTGAACTGGAACGGGCGGCCTTCGGTATCATAGGTTTCCGTGCCCTCGTTCTGGCGCGGCACCATCGTGCCGTTGATGTACAGGCGGCCTTCGGTCACCTGGATTTTATCGCCCGGCAGGCCGATGATGCGCTTGATGTAATCGACGCCTTCGCGTTTAGGCTGGCGGAACACGATCACATCGCCGCGATCGGGGATACCTTCCATGATGCGGCCCTGCATCGGGATGGCATCCAGCGGGAATGAATACTGGCTGTATCCATACGTCCATTTTTTCACGAACAGGTAATCGCCGACCAGCAGCGACGGGAACATCGAGCCGGACGGAATGTTGAACGGCTCGAACAGGAAGGAACGGATGATAAGGGCAATGGCGGCCGCGAATGCCATGGCCTTCAGCAATTCAACCGCGTCGTCCTTTTCCTTGACCTTTTTTTCCGGCGCGACCGCTACATCCGCTGCGGTCATCTCTGCCGTTTTGTCCTGTTCCATTTTATTGTCGTCCTGATTGGTGTTCATGCTGCGCCACCGGCGGAGATGACGACGAAGGCAAGCGCCATGCCGCCGTCATCGCTTAAGGATACGTCGATGCGGGGCGTCATGCCCGCGGGTGTCAATTCGCTCAAGCGTTGCTTCGCGCCGCCCGCCAATGCCAGCGAAGGACGTCCCGCATCGTCATTCACGACGGCGATGTCTTTGAGGTAAATCTGTTCGCGGATGCCAAGGCCCAAGGCTTTTGCGCAGGCTTCTTTCGCCGCCCAGCGCTTTGCATAGCCGGAGGCGCGGGATTTCTCATCCGTGTTTTTCTCCACACGCGCCTGTTCTTCCGGCGCGAAGCAGCGTGCGATAAAACGGTCGCCATGATCTCCCAGCACGCGGGCGATGCGATCGATGCTGGCGATGTCGGTGCCGATGCCAATAATCATATCAGCGGCTCCGCGCACGGTTGACGGTGGTGATTTCGGGCGTGCCGCGCAATGCCGCGATGATATCGGATAAATGGCGCGTATCGCGCACCCAGACGTCGATGATCATGTCCCAGAAATCCATGGAGCGGTTGGTGATTTTCAGGTTCGTGATATTGCCGCCGTTCTTGCCGATGACGGTCGAGAGCGTACCGAGCGCGCCCGGTTCATTGGCTATTGTGATAAGCAAACGGCCGACATGCGATTCCGGCGTGTCTTCGCCGTCTTCCCATGACACATCCAGCCAGCGTTCCGGTGTATCGGCGAATGATTCCAGCGTGTCGCAATCGATCGTGTGGATCGTCACGCCCTTGCCGGTCGTGACGATGCCGACAATACGGTCGCCCGGCAGCGGGTGGCAGCAGCGCGCGAAATGCAGCGCCATGCCGGGGATGAGGCCCTTGATGGGCATCGGCGGTGCCTTGCCCTTCTGGTGGGTTTTCTTTTCCGGCACGACGTAATTCTGCAGCTGTAGCGGCGGCGGCCCAAGGTTGCTGGGCTTTTGCGCCGGATGCAGCGCATAGAACACTTCGCGCGCGGCGACGTTGCCGGAACCGACGCCCGTCAGCAGGTCTTCGATATTTTCGGTCTTGAACTGACGGTAAATCTCGCCGCTGAAATCGCGTTCGTTAAATTCGTGACCTTCCTGCTTCAGAACCTTTTCCAGCATCTTCTTGCCGAGGTCCATATATTCGTCGCGCTGCTGCAGGCGCATGAAACGGCGGATGCGCGATTTGGCTTTGCCGGTGACGACGAAGCGTTCCCAGTTGGGGCTGGGCGTCTGGCTTTTCGATGTCGTAATCTCGATCTGGTCGCCGTTGCCGAGCGCGGTGTTCAGCGGCACGATGCGCCCGTTGACTTTCGCGCCCACCGTCTTGTCGCCAAGGTCGGAGTGGACCGCGTAGGCAAAGTCGACAGGCGTTGCGCCGCGCGGCAGCGCGATCAAGTCGCCGTTCGGCGTGAAGCAAAACACCTGATCCTGGTACAATTCCAGTTTTGTATTTTCGAGGAATTCTTCGGGCTTTTGCGCGTGCTCGACGATATCCATCAATTCGCGCAGCCAGCGGAACTGGCGGCCATCCTTGTTCTTGCCGCCGTCGCCCTGTTTGTACGACCAGTGAGCGGCAACGCCAAGCTCGGCTTCCTCGTGCATGTCGGGGGTGCGTATCTGCACCTCGATACGGTGGTTTTCGGGGCCGATGACGGTCGTGTGCAAGGATCTGTAACCGTTCGGTTTCGCCAGCGAAATGTAATCCTTGAACCGGCCCGGCACGGTCGGGTAGAGGCCATGAATGATGCCCAGCGCGTGATAGCATTCCGACACGTTGGCCACCTGGATGCGGAACGCCATGATGTCGGACAGCTGCTCGAAGCTGATGTTCTTGCGCTGCATTTTCTTCCAGATGGAATAGGGCGTCTTTTCGCGGCCGTAAACATCGGCCTCCAGCCCTGCTTCCTTCAGCCGTTTCAGCAGTTCTTCGATGATGCGGCCGACCACGGCCTCGCCACCCTCGGCGCGCAGGAAGTTGAGGCGCGTCTTGATACTGTCGCGCGCTTCGCCGTTGATCTCGGCAAAGCTTAAGTCTTCCAGCTCTTCCTTGATCTTGTGGATGCCGATGCGCTCCGCCAGCGGCGCGTAAATCTCGATTGTTTCGACGGCGATTCGTTTGCGCTTTTCGGGCTTCGGGATATGGAACAGCGTGCGCATGTTGTGCAGGCGGTCGGATAGCTTCACCAGCAGCACGCGGATGTCTTCGGACATCGCCAGCACCAGCTTGCGGAAGTTTTCCGCCTGCTTTTCCTGCGCCGACTGAAATTCGATTTTGGATAGTTTCGTCACGCCATCGACAAGCTTGGCGATTTCCTCGCCGAACAATTTATGGATTTCCTCGATAGTCGCTTCGGTATCTTCGACCGTGTCATGCAGCAGCGCGGTGCAGACGGACGCCGTATCCATTTTCATTTCGGTCAGGATGCCCGCGACTTCAAGCGGGTGTGAGAAATACAGGTCGCCCGACGCGCGCGTCTGCGAGCCATGCATTTTCATGGCATAAATATACGCCCGGTTGACGATGTCTTCGTCCATGCCGGGATCGTAAGCCTTGACCAGTTCGATGAGTTCGTATTGCCGTATCAAATCAACACCCTTTTTTCAGGCAGCAAAAAGCCGCCTAAGGGTTTAATTATAGGCGGCTTTTTAAATTTTAACAGGGGTTTGGCGATCAGTTGTTATCGTCCTCGCCACCCAGGTCGCCCGCATCGAATTCGCCAGCCGGAATCTCGAGGTCGTCGCCTTCGCCTTCGACGTCGGCATCTGCGTCAGCGTCTGCTGCTTCTTCTTCCTTCGGCTCTTCGCCGGTGTCTTCGTGCAGGCCGGCGGTTTCAACTTCGCCTTCGGCAGCCTGGTTCGCAACCTGCGCCCATTCCGCTTCGCCTTCCATCACGTCGATGATGTCTTCGCCTTCTTCCTCGACCTCGATCACCTTCTGGTGGTTCTTGATCAGGCTTTCGCGCAGCGCGTCGAGCGACATATCCGTGTCGGCGATTTCGCGGAGGGAGATAACGGGGTTTTTGTCGTTGTCGCGGTCGACCAGCAGGGCGGCACCGGCATTAATCTCGCGGGCGCGCTGGGAAGAGACAAGCACCAGCTCGAATCTGTTGGGAACTTTCAGGATGCAGTCTTCGACTGTGACGCGTGCCATGGTGCTTTACCTTTAAATAACTTCTAAAACAGGGGTTTGTTATAACAACCTTACCTGTCCCTTTGCAACTGGAATCACGCCTGTTTACTTGACTACCGGCGTATTCAACCTATGTTTCATTTTTAATAAAACAGCTTGACATTGTCAACCAGTTTAGGCTATAAAACCCTCGACCGCGCCTCCCGCCACCCTTCATCGGTGGCGCATTCCAGTGCGCCGGTTACGGGGCAGTTAGTACTATTATTGACAACGGCAAATTTCGGGTCTAAAAAGCCCGTCCATATGACTTGGGGAGCAATGACTTGAAAACGAACGGCAATTCTCAAAATTTCAATTTTTTCTATAAAGAAGAAAAGCTGGCGGTGTTCATCGACGGCGCAAATTTGTATGCAGCCGCGAAAAGCCTGACCTTTGATATCGATTATAAACGCCTGCTCACCTATATCTCGGGGCAGAGCCGTCTTGTACGCGCGTTCTATTATACGGCGCTGATGGAAGACCAGGAATATTCACCCATCCGCCCCCTGATCGACTGGCTGGATTATAACGGCTACACCATGGTAACCAAGCCCGCGAAGGAATTCACGGATGCGACCGGCCGCCGCAAAGTCAAAGGCAATATGGATATCGAGCTTGCCATCGACATGATGGAACTGGCCGACCACGTTGATCATATCGTCCTCTTCTCGGGCGACGGCGATTTCCGCCGCCTGCTGGAATCTGTGCAACGCAAAGGCGTGCGCACGACGGTCGTTTCGACCATTCGCACATCGCCCCCCATGGTGGCCGATGAACTGCGCCGCCAAGCGGACCATTTCGTCGACCTCGTCGACCTGATGGCGCATATCGAGCGTGCCGCAGGCGAGCGTCCTGCACAGCCCGCGATTTCCAACCCCGAAATGGCACCCGAAGCCACGGTCACCAACAAGATCCGCGCGTAACAGCGCCATCAAAAAAAGGCCCCGGTAACCCCGGGGCCTTTTTTTAGTTTGTACGGTATGCCGCTTACGCGGGCGCGCCCGGTTTTTTCTGCGTGACAGCCGTTGCAAGGCCGTTGATGACGTTGGTCAGCGGGTCGATCAGTGTTTCGGCCTCTTTCAAAACTTTTTGCACCAGCTTCACGGCAGTTTCCAGCGGCACTGTCGGTTCGAGGTTGATGTATTCCTGATCCTTGGGCATCGCGGAATAAAGTTTCGAGATTTGTCCGGCCAGTTTGATATCCAGCAACGACAGTTTGTTCACGTTCGCTTCAAACACGGCGCGGCCAAAGGTCGGGTGTTTTTGCACGATATCGCCACCTTGCTGGTATTTCGGCACTTCGTTCGCATCCTGCAGGCCACGCAGCATGTCGCCGTAAATGACCAGGAAAGCTTCGATCTTGTTCTTGTTCTCCATCAGCTCGCCTTCGAGCGTGGAGATTAGCACGTGACGCTCGCGGCTTTGCAGCATCGCTTCCTTGCGGCTGGTCTGCTCGGCTTCTTTTTCCTGCAGCGACGCCATGCGGCTGAGCCAGTACCACATCACGAGACCGACGATCAGCAAACCGCCGAACGGGCCAAAGATAAGGGCGAGCGGCAGCAGCACCGACATATAAGGCTCCAGCCAGCGCGGCAGCCCGCGGCCATCCGTCTGGTTCACATCTTCCTTCACCAGCGCCCAGACACCTTTGCCGGCGACGCGCGCGGTTTCCTGTTCTTTTTCATAGGCGGTTGCAAACACAGTGTTATAGGTCTGGCGGCGGTCAACGACGACGAAGCCGTTTTTCAAAAGTTCCAGCGCGAGATCCTGATTGGTCGCGGTCGAGCAACGCGCGATCATTTCCAGCATCGTGCCGCCCATGATGCGGCAATTGACCTGCTGTTCCTGAATGAGCCCGTCCATCAGGTCGAGCGCTTTTAATTCGAGCGGTGTCTCCGCGCTCTGTGCGGGCTTGATGCCCCAGAGGCGGATGGTGCCGCCTTCGGCGCGCAGCGTCATGGGGTCGACCGCGCGCATCGGGCGCATTACGCGCTCTGGCAGGCGGTTCGCCAACGGCGCCACCGAAGCAGGTGCCACATCCGGCGCGTCATCCGATGCCATCGCCGACGGCGGGGCGGGAATGCTGGCGGCGGGCGGCGCGGGCGCTGCCGTTCTCGGCTGCGCCTGTGCAGTACCTGCAAACATCACAACCGCAAGAACGAGAAACAAATAGCGCATGTCTGAAATCCCTGTATTGAAAACCAGTATCAATTCTAGTGGTCAGCAGCCGCCGTATCAAACGCTAAACAGCAATCAGCCGCTATGGTAAAGCCTAGCCGGAGCCGCTGCGCTGCGGGAACATGGGGTAGAGCCAGCCCACGAGCTGCTGCGGGTTGCGCGTCTGGATCCAGACGCGGCCCGGACCCTGAAAGCGGCAACCAAGCCCTTCGCCGGATGTCACCGACGAAATCCAGCCGGAGCCGCCTTTGACGATTTCATAAGGCATGTGAGAATCCCATGCGACGAGGTGCCCGTTATCGATATGCACCACTTCGCCCTGCCCCAGCACCATCGGATAGATCGAGCCGTAGGTGGAAAGGAACACCGTGCCCTGCCCGCCGATTTTCACAATGAAGAACCCCTGACCGGACAACATGCCCTTGAACAGGCCCTGCATCTTGGTCGAAACCTGAATGCCGTTAGTGGCGGCAAGATAGCCGCCCTTTTGCACGGAAAGCTGTTCACCCTGCTGAAGGTCGATGGTGGCGATTTCGCCGGGCGTCGCCGCCGCCAGCAATGCCCATCCGGGGCCGCCTTGCGATTCCAGCTGCTGCATGAAAAAACTTTCGCCGGAAAACATGCGGCCAATCGCCTTGCCGATGCCGCCGTCTGCCTTGCCCGTCAGGCGGATATTGGTCGACATCGCGACCATCGCGCCGGATTCAGCCTTGATATGCTCGCCCTCTGAAAACGTGACGCGCAGCAGCGGAAACGCACTGTCGCCCATAACTTCGCATTTCATGGAATAAACTCCCCCGAGATCATCAGAAATTATTTAATAAGCCGTCTTGTCCATCTTCGTCATCCAGTTGTCGAAAACAATATTCGCCTCTTCGCGCAGCAGCCGGAAAACCGGCAGCGAGCGTTTGTTTTCCGGCAGCGCCACTTCACGGTACAGGAGCGCATCGTCAAAGCCGATTTTTTCCGCATCTTCGCGCATATTGGCGTAGAAAATTTTATCAAGGCGCGCCCAGTAAATGGCGGCAAGGCACATCGGGCAGGGCTCGCAACTGGTGTAAATGTCGCAACCTTCCAGCTTGAAATCCTTGATTGCGGCGGTGGCATTGCGGATGGCGACCATTTCGGCATGCGCCGTGGGGTCGTTGGTGGAGGTGACGCAGTTCCAGCCCTCGCCGATAATCTTGCCCTGACGCACGATGACGGCGCCGAACGGGCCACCGCAGTTTTCTTCCATCTTTTGTTGCGAGAGGTCAATCGCGCGGCGCATGAAGCCCATGCGCTGTTGTTCGATATCCATCTGCGCGGCGCTTTTGTTTGCCTCGGCGGCAAGGCGCGCCTGATGGGTTTCCGACAGCATCGCCTCGACCTGCGCCAGCAGCGCGTCCGGCTTCACGGGCTTCGGGAAGTAGGCGAGCTTCATTTCGATTTTCTTCTGCACTTCCTCGCGCACATGATCATCGGCAAGCGCGATGACCGGCGTCGAGGCGTGGTCGCGCTTCATTTTGCGCAGGAACGCGACTTCGTCCGACGTTTCATCATCGATATCGAGGATCACAAGATCCGGACGCTTCGCCAGCAGCTCGACCGCTTTGTCGGCTCCAACGGCGTCGGATACACCATAACCGTTCTTGAGAAGGATGCCGCAAATCAATTTGCGCATGATGTCGCTGGGATCGACGACCAGTATCTGCCCTTTTGTGGCGTCCATTATTTCACGTGCTCATGCTCGAGTTCGGGCCCCGCACCGGGTTCCGGCGGCTTGCCGGGTTTTGACGGCGGATATTCGAAGGCCAGCTTGCCATCCTTGATCGCAATCTTGACCGCGCCACCCTTGACGAGGCGGCCGAACAGCAATTCTTCGGCGAGCGGTTTTTTGACGTGCTCCTGAATGACGCGGCCGAGCGGGCGTGCGCCCATCGCGGGGTCGTAGCCTTTCTTGCCGAGCCATTGGCGCGCTTCGGATGTCAGCTCGATCGTGACGCCGCGGTCGCCCAGTTGCGCCTCCAGCTGCATGATGAATTTGTCGACAACGCGGCCGATCGTCGCCGGCGACAGCGCCTTGAACGGGATCACAGCATCAAGACGGTTGCGGAATTCGGGCGTGAAGGTGCGGTTGATCGCTTCTTCATCGTCGCCTTCGCGGTGCGTGCGCTCGAAGCCCATCGTTGCTTTCGCCATGTCGGATGCGCCGGCATTTGTCGTCATGATCAGGATAATATTGCGGCAATCGACGGTCTTGCCGTTATTGTCGGTGATTTTGCCGTAGTCCATCACCTGCAGCAGGATGTTGAACAAATCCGGATGCGCCTTTTCGATTTCGTCAAGCAGCACGACCGAATGCGGGTGCTGGTCGATTTTGTCGGTCAGCATGCCGCCCTGATCAAAACCCACATAGCCGGGAGGTGCGCCGATCAGGCGCGACACCGAATGGCGTTCCATGTATTCGGACATGTCAAAGCGCGTCAGTTCCACGCCCAGCGATTTCGCCAGCTGGCGTGCGACTTCGGTTTTACCGACCCCCGTGGGGCCGGAGAACAAATACGAACCAATCGGTTTTTCCGGTTCGCGCAGGCCAGCGCGGGACAATTTAATGGCAGATGTCAGCGCCTCGATTGCCTGATCCTGCCCGAAGACGAGCGTGCGCAGGTCGCGCTCCAGATTGGCCAGCGCTTCCTTGTCGTCCTTGCTGATCGTTTTTGGCGGGATGCGGGCGATTTTCGATACTGTCGCCTCGATATCCGAAAGGCCAATCACCTTTTTGCGTTTGTCTTCGGTCAGCAGCATTTGCGCAGCGCCCGCTTCGTCAATCACATCGATTGCCTTGTCGGGCAATTTGCGGTCGCCGATATAGCGCGCGGACAATTCAACCGCCGCCCGGATGGCTTCTTCGGAATAGGTGACCTTGTGGTGTTCTTCGTAATAGGGCTTCAGACCCTTCAGGATGCGGATTGCATCTTCGATAGAGGGTTCGTTCACATCGATCTTCTGGAAGCGCCGCACCAGCGCGCGGTCTTTTTCGAAGTGGTTGCGGTATTCTTTATAAGTGGTCGAGCCGATACAGCGCAGCGTGCCTGATGACAGCGACGGTTTCAGCAGGTTCGACGCATCCATCGCGCCGCCGGAGGTTGCGCCCGCGCCGATCACGGTATGGATTTCGTCGATAAACAAAATCGCCCCCTCGATGGCCTGCAATTCGGTGATGACCGCCTTGATGCGCTCCTCGAAATCGCCGCGATAACGCGTGCCCGCCAGCAGGCTGCCCATGTCGAGCGAATAGATCGTGCAGTTTTTCAGCACTTCCGGCACATCGTTTTCGGTGATGCGGCGCGCAAGACCTTCGGCAATCGCGGTCTTGCCGACCCCCGGGTCGCCCACATAAAGCGGGTTGTTTTTGGAACGGCGGCACAGCACCTGAATGGTGCGGTCGACTTCACTTTCGCGGCCGATCAGCGGGTCAATCTTGCCGTTAATCGCCTTGTTGTTCAGGTTCACGCAATAGGCGTCGAGCGCCTCGCGGCCTTTTTTGATGACGTTTTCTTCCTGTGCGTCGTCATTCGCGCCATGCACGGTGCGCGCCTCCGCCTGACCCGGCACCTTGGCGATGCCATGGGAGATATAATTGACGGCGTCAAAGCGGGTCATTTCCTGTTCCTGCAGGAAGAACACGGCATTGCTTTCACGTTCCGAGAACAGCGCGACCAGCACATTCGCGCCCGTCACTTCTTCGCGGCCCGATGATTGAACGTGAATCGCGGCGCGTTGCAGCACGCGCTGGAAACTCGATGTCGGCTTTGCTTCTTCGGATGCCGGATGCACAAGGTTCTGCAGTTCGGTGTCGATGTAATGCGACACTTCCTGCTTCAACAGGTCGAGATCCACGCCGCAGGCGCGCATGACAGCAACCGCGTCCTGATCATCGGTCAGCGCGAGAAGCAGATGTTCCAGCGTTGCAAATTCATGATGGCGCGCATTCGCATGGGCGAGCGCGCGGTGCAGCGTCTGTTCCAGTTGGCGTGAGAGCATATTGTTATCCCCCTGTTATTCTTTCTCCGACGGCGGTGCCGTCCATTCTTTCTCCGACGGCGGTGCCGTCATTCTTTTTCCATCGTGCATTGCAATGGATATTCATTCTTGCGCGCGTAATCCATGACGAGGTTCACTTTGGTTTCCGCTACTTCATAAGTATAGGTCCCGCAGACGCCAACGCCACGGCGATGGATCTGGAGCATGACCTCGATCGCTTCTTGCTTATTCTTGCTGAAAAACTTTTCTAAAACGTGAACAACGAACTCTTGGGTCGTATAATCGTCATTTAACAGAAGAACGCGGTACATAGAGGGCTTTTTGGTGGTCGCACGGGTACGCGTCATCACGCCGACATCGGTACGCCCCGGGCGGCCTGTGTCCCTGTCATCGTCGCCTGCGGCGACAGCCTTTAATCTGTCATTTCCTGCTGTCATGGTGGTTTTGAGCCGTTTCACGCCAGAATCCCTGAATTTCATACCCTAGAATATAGTACATCCCCCCTTTTAAGGGTATCCCTGTCGAAAAAAGGGTAAAAAACGCTTTACGCCGCCCAATGATTCCCATAAGGTCCATAAATCAACAACGAATCCGGGTAATAAAATATCCCGGCATACATTTACAGACGGAGTTTGCAGGATGAAACCGGGCAAGCCGATGAAGAGCAAGTTGCGTAACTTTGTACTGGCGCTGGCGTTTAATGCCGCAGCCATCACCCCCGCACTCGCACAACGTCCCGCAACAGATACGCGCCCCGATCGCTATGCCGCAATTGTGGTCGATGCGAATTCCGGCCGCGTGTTGTATGAACGCGACGCCACGCAGCAGCTTCATCCAGCCTCCACCGCCAAGATGATGACAGCATATCTGGTGTTTCAGGCCTTGAAAGAAGGGCGTTTGACGCCCGACCAGATGATCGATGTGTCCTATAACGCCGCATCGCAGCCGCGCACCAATCTTGCCCTGATGACCGCTACACGCAACCGGAACGGCAGCGTGAATTACCGCCAGAACACCACGCGGATCAGCGTCGAAAATGCGCTGAAAGGCATGCTGACCCATTCCGCGAACGATGCCGCCGTCGTGTTGGCCGAGGCACTGGGCGGAACGGAAAGCAATTTTGCGACCCTGATGACCGCACAGGCACAAAACCTTGGCATGACCGGCACGCGCTACACAAATCCCAACGGCCTGCCCGATCCGCGCCAGCACACCACGGTCGAGGATCTGGCCCTGCTGTCGCGCGCTATTTTGCGTGATTTCCCTGAATACCAACACTATTTTGCCCTTCCAAGCTTCAGTTTCAACGGCAATACATGGAACAATACCAACAAGCTTTTGGGAGCCTATGAAGGCCTCGATATGGGCAAAACCGGCTATATCAATTCGTCGGGCTGGAACCTGGCGGCGTCGGCGCAGCGCGGCACACAGCGCGTGATCGGGGTCGTGTTTGGCGCGCGCACACCGGCTGAGCGCGGTCTGGATATGCAGCGCCTGCTCGATTTCGGGTTCCAGAAGCTGGAAAACCCGCTGGCACGGTTCCGCTTCGGCCGCGACAACGGCCCGAGCGGCGAGCGTTACGTCATGCTGCCCCCGCCCGTGACCGTTTCGCCCGACAGCATTATGCAGGCGCAGCCCAATATCGCTCCCGACACCTCCGAACGTGCGCCGCTGTTCCCGATCCGCGTCGCAAGATCGTATTTCACCCCCGCCTTCAACGCAGCTGTGTCGCCCTTTACGCCGCCGCAGGCTGAAACACGCAACACGCTGACGCCCGGCGAAGGCAACGGCAATGATCAGCCCGGCGGTCAGGACAAGGATACCCTACCCAAAGCAGTTGTCCCGCGCGGCGGCAGCGAATGGCGCCCCAAGCCTCCTGCGCACGCCTGAAACCATCCCCGGCTGTGGGTATCTTGTGAATTTGGCGGAATATTCGTCAAACCTCGCTAGACAAACAGCCCCCTGAGACCGATAATAAATGTAAGGGGATATTGGTTTTTTTTCGGGGAAAAATGCGCGGATGCAGGGTGTCGTAACCAGCCGCAAATCAGGATTTTTGCAAAAACTGCTGATGGCGGTCGTGGCTGCAGGCATCTTCATGTCCGTGCCCGCCAGCCCGACTTATGCCGGCATCACCAAATATACCGGCCAGAACAGCAAAAAGAAAAAGACCCGGACATCCAAAGCTGCAGCCAAGCCACAGCCCGACCGTTACGGATCAATCGTGATCGACGCGCAATCGGGTTATGTCTTGAGCGAGAAAAACCCCGACAAAAAACTGTTCCCCGCGTCGCTCACGAAAATGATGACGTTGTACCTGACATTCGAGGCGATTGAAAAAGGCACGCTGACCAAATACCAGCGCATCCCCGTTTCCGCGAACGCGCAATACCAGCCGCCGTCCAAACTGGGGCTGGAGGCCGGATATTCGATCCGGGTGGAGGACGGTATCCTTGCGCTCGTCACCCGTTCCGCGAATGACGCGGCGGTTGTGCTGGGCGAAGCGCTGGGCGGTTCTGAATCACGCTTTGCGCGCCTGATGACGTTCAAGGCGCAGCAGCTGGGCATGCGCAACACGCGTTTTGCCAACGCCTCCGGCCTGCACGACCCCGAACAATATTCCAGCCCGCGCGACATGGCGATATTGGCGCAGGCGTTGATGCGCGATTTCCCGCGTTACTACCGTTATTTCAGCACGCCCAGCTTTACCTATAACGGCATCACCTCGCTCAACCACAATAAACTGATGGCCACATATCCCGGCATGGACGGATTGAAAACCGGCTATGTCTATGCCTCGGGCTATAACCTCACCGCTTCCGCCGTGCAAAATAACAAGCGCTTGATCGGCGTTGTGTTCGGCGGGCGCACCTCCGCCTCGCGCAACAGCACGATGCGCGATTTGCTGGATGCCGGTTTCGAGCGCATGAAGGACGCGCGCGTGCTGGCCGCCATCGACAAGCGTCTGGAGACGGCGCGGGGCGGATTGCCCAAGCGCAAGCCGACACCCACCGCCAAGGCGGAACCCACACGCATGCAGCCGCGCACCGCGCGCACGCAAACCAATCTTGACGCCCCGAGCTTCAGCCCCATGGGCATGAGCACCGAAGAGGGCGACGCGCAGGAACTGGCGGCCCTCGCCGACGACGCGGCCCAGGCAGGCGACACGATGCCGGAGGGTGCAGCCCCCAGATCCGCCTTCAAGACCGAGCCGCAATCCGTCGGCGGCACGGCGTTGCCGCCCATGACCGCGCGCGTCCTGTCGCCGCTGCCGCGTAAAGCCCCCGCCGCCGCGCAAAAGCCCGCCGCGACGCCGCAAACCGCCATGGCCAGCCGCAACATCCTGTCACCCAGCGCGATGAAGCCCGTGCCGGTAATCTCGACCCATTTGAACGCGCTGGCGCCCGCGCCTGTTACCCCCACTGCCGCGACGCCCGCTGCATCTGCTCCTGCTGCGATGGCATCCGCCGCGGGCGGCGCATGGGCGGTGCAGATCGGCGCTTTCTCCGACCAGAACGCCGGCATGACGGCGCTGAAATCGGCGCATCAAAAACTGCCCGCCACATTGACCGCAAAGACCCGTTATATTATTGCGCCCTTGCAAACCAACCGGGGCGTGATTTACCGCGCAAGGCTGTCGGGGCTTGAACAGGCCGAAGCCGCCTCTGCCTGCAGGTTATTACAGGGCGCCTGCATTGTGATGGCCGTACAGTAACTACGGCGAAAATTTATACAGCAAAAACAGCACTGCATTCCTCTCGGGAACTATTACTTCTGGAAAGGGTTTGTAAGCCATGAATACGCCTATACCAACAGAAACGATACGCGTTATCGTCCACGGATTTGTGCAGGGTGTCAGTTACAGGCGCTGGTTGCAGGATCAGGCGATCGAGCGCGGTATCTATGGATGGGTACGCAACCGGTCGGACGGCAGCGTCGAAGCGTTGCTGCATGGCGATGCGCGCATCGTGGATGACATGGTGCGCGCCTGCCGCCACGGGCCCGACCTTGCAAGGGTTGACAAAGTCCACAGCGAACCAGCACAGTACGACGGCATCCAAGATTTCCGCATCGAGCAAACTGTACCGGTATAAACCATGCGCCTGACCATTTCCGCCGCCGCCCTGCTGCTGGGGCTTGCCGCGTTTTCTCAATCCGCCATCGCCGCCGATCCCTATGCCAATCCCTACGCGCCCGAAAGCTACGCCAAGCCGGAAATGAAGGCGAAGAAAAACCAGGTGCCGTTCCGCGAGGATTCAGGCCTGATCACCGCCGAATATTACCTGTCGACCGGAAAATATTCGCAAGCCCTCAGCGTCGTGAACGCCGTGCTATCGCGCCACCCGATGTCGGCCGATGCCTATACCTATCGCGGCTATGCCTATTACCGCCTGGGCGACCGCAGAAAAGCGCGCGAGAATTTCGCCAAGGCCATCAGCATCAACCCGAAACATCTGGGCGCGAACCGCTACATCGCGCAAAGCTTCCTGGATGCGGGCGACCTTGCCCGCGCGCTGGAGCAAATGCA
The DNA here is from genome assembly GCA_038247245.1 of Bdellovibrionales bacterium. GTDB lineage: Bacteria > Pseudomonadota > Alphaproteobacteria > Micavibrionales > UBA2020 > JAPWJZ01. The sequence continues at coordinate 38,427 of JBBRVE010000004.1, forward strand.
GGTCATCCGCCTCACCTGCGGCGATTCAAGCTGCGAGGAACTGGACGAGCTGCAGGCCGCCGTCAACCGCTACAAACGCGGACAGAAGGCGCAGGCCCAAGAACAGGCCAGCGACGATGACGAAGATTCCAAGGAATAAAAATCAGGGTGCAGGATTGCGCGGCGTTGTACCCGCAGCCGGGCGCGGCGCGCTTGCCACAGCGGGGCTGTCGCACCATGCGGTGAAGTCATTCATGATGTCGCGCAGGTTGGATTGCAGTTTTGCGAATTCGGGTTTCAGCACCAGCGTTTTTTCATCCATATACAGCGCGCGGTTGACCTCCACCTGAATGCTGTGGCGGGCATTGTCGGGGTCGCCGTGGCGGCGCACGATTTCCGCACCGCGATAACCTTGGGTATCGATCACGGCATTATAGCCCTTGGCCGCGAACAGGCTTTGCAGTTTCTCCGCAATTTCAGGCGCGCAGGTTTCGCCGTCGCGCGTGCCGATGGCGATATGATGCGGGTTGACGCCCGCGCCGCGATTTATGGTGGAGGGCATTGAATGCAAATTCAGGTGCACCGCCTTGCCATGGCGCGCATGGGCGTCGTCAATCATGTCGCGCAGTTTTTCGTGATAAGGCTGGTGATAATCCGCCACGCGGTTGAACACTTCGGACAGCGTCAGCTTGCGGTCATAAATTTTCGCGGTGTGGCGCGGCGATATCACGCCCCGCACAAGGCTGCTATCGCCGCCTTCATATTCGGCGGCGCCATGCCCCACCAGAAAATCAGCACGGTTGGCATCGATATAGCTGCGCGGGAATTGCGCCTGCAGCAGCGGCACGCCAAGCGCAGGCAGGAAATTATAAAGCGCGTCAACCGCCATATCCTCGGCCTGCCGCAGCAAATGCAGGTCGCAGGCGTAATCGAAATCAACAGGGTAATCTTTCCCGCTATGCGGGCTGTCGGCCACCACGCAGGATGCGGGGGTCGGGGGCAGGTCAATGCTGTACACATTTTTTGCCACGCGGAGAATCTGCCGTTATTGTTGAACAGCTGAAATTTTAGCGCGACAACGGCGCGTTAGCCAGCCATTTTCGCAATCGTATTGGTGGTGGAGAAGCCTTCTTCCATGTCGGCGCGCACAACCTTGCCGCCCCAGCTCTGGATCAGGTCGTAACCGACGACTTCTTCCAGTTTATACTGGCCGCCCTTGACGAGCACATCGGGCTTCACGGCCTTCAGCATCTCGATCGGGGTGTCTTCGTCGAACACGACGACGATATCGACCATTTCCAGCGCCGACAGAATTGCGGCCCGTGCCTGTTCATCCTGCACGGGGCGCTCGGGCCCTTTCAGCCGTTTCACGGATGCATCGCTGTTGATGGCGACGACCAGATAATCGCAAGCCGCTTTTGCCTGACGCAGCGTTGCGATATGTCCTGGATGCAACAGGTCAAAGCAGCCATTCGTGAAACCGATCTTGAAGCCGCGCGTGCGCCAGCGGTCGGCCTGTTCGGCGGCGCCGTCGCGCGTGGCAAATTTCGTCTTGCGCTGATAGGCCTGTTTTTCCATGGCGTAACCGCCGGAAATGGACGTCTCGATTTCTTCGGGACGCGCAACGGCGGTGCCGGGCTTGCCGACCACGATGCCGGCCGCGATGTTGGCGAGCAGCGCGGCATTGCGCAGCGGGATATTCGCGGCAACGGCGGAGGCAAAGGTCGCAATCACGGTATCGCCCGCGCCCGATACGTCGAACACTTCACGGACATTCGCAGGGATATGCAGCGGGTTTTCGTTATTCATGATCAGCGACATGCCATCCTTGCTGCGGGTCGCCAGCACGGCGGGTACGCTGCAATCGACGATAATTTTCATCGCAGCGGCACGCGTTTCCTCGTCCGATCCCGCCTTCATGCCGGTTGCGGTTTCCAGTTCCTTGCGGTTCGGGGTGATGACCGACGCGCCGCGATAGCGCGTGAAATCCGATCCCTTGGGGTCGACGATCACCGGCTTGTTGTGGCGGCGCGCAATGTCGATCACGCGCGCGACCAGCGTTTCGGTCAGCAGGCCTTTTTTGTAGTCGGACAAAATGACCGCGCCCACGGTCGGGATAATGCTTTCGGCGCGGGCGACGATGCGGTCTTCGACATCGGCCGGAATGTTGACGGTTTTTTCGCGGTCCACGCGCAGCATCTGCTGCCCGCCGCAGACGAAGCGGCTTTTGACGGTCGTGAAACGGTCGGGTGATGTCTCCAGCTGCGCTTCCACGCCAAGCTCGCCCAGATGCTTGGCGATATCCGTGCCCGCGGCATCGTTGCCCACAACAGCCAGCAGCACAGCCTTGGCGCCCAGCGCCGCGATGTTGGCGACCACGTTGCCGGCGCCGCCCAGCATATGCTTCTCCCGCTCCACCAGCAGGACGGGAATCGGCGCTTCGGGGGAAATCCGTTCGATCGCGCCATAGACAAACCGGTCGAGCATCACATCGCCAAGGCAAAGTACGCGTGATTGGGCGAGTTTTGTCAGGTCGTTAAAAAGGACTGAGTTTTCAATCATATGACCGCCGTACCGATTGGTAATAATATTACAAAATTTTTATCATAATAAGGTATTCAACTCAAGTTCAAAAAGGTTTCAGCCAGACCTGCCATTTTAGCGAATTGTTAATGTCACATGGGTATTATGGAACTGTCACACGGATGTAACAAACGAAGAAAAAGGGCAGCGATCTTATGCAGTTACAGAAACACCAAACCACAGAATCAAAGCCCGCAAAAACCCCCGATCTCCATGGCAATTTCATCCGCTCCGTCGGTTGCACCGTCCGCAGCTATAAACTGGGTGACCTGCTTGTAAATAGCGGGCTGATCACGAAATGCCAGCTGGAGAAAGCGCTTCAACATCAAAAAGACACCGGCATCCGCCTCGGCAAGGTGCTGGTTGAACAAGGTTCTCTCTCGGCTGTGCAGCTTTACCGCAAGCTGGCCGAACAGTGGTGCATCAAGGCATCGACCGCCGGCATGGCGTTGATGATGCAGGTTGTCACGCCCACTGCCGCAAGCGCGGATCAAGGTTCAGGACAAAACGTGCGTATGGCCGCCGCCTTCACGACCGCCGCCGTCCGCCCCGCCGTGACGCCCCATGTCGCGCCCGGACTGTTCGGCACGTCCGAAGTAAAATCAAACGGCGTTGCGATGTTCCCGAAATGGACATCGGTCATGTCGCGTTTTGACAGCCAGATGAAGACGCAAGGCAACAGCAAGACCGTCCGCACCTGGAAAGCACAGCTGGAAGGCCTGAAGGGCATGTCCCGCGAACAGCAGATCAAGGAAGTCAACCAGTACATGAACAGCGTGCGCTACGTGGAAGACAGCCGCAACTACGGCAAGTCCGACCAGTGGTCCACCCCGATCGAGTTCCTGAACAATGGCGGCGATTGCGAAGATTACGCGATTGCGAAATATGCGTCACTCCGCGCGCTCGGCTTTTCGGCAGACCAGATGCGCGTAGCAATCGTACAGGACAAGATCAAGAACGTGCCCCATGCCATCCTGATCGTGTATGACGGCGGCCACACCTATGTGCTCGACAATCAGGACAAATCGACCCGCATGGCCGAAAACGTCAGCCGCTATAAACCCATCTTCTCGCTGAATAGCGACAGCTGGTGGTTGCATAAACGCGCATAAACATACTTCTCATAAATTCTTCGAAAGGGCGGCGTAAGTTTACGGCCGCCCTTTTCGTTTCATAGGCATCGGGTCATATACAGGGAGTTATCATGAAAAAATTCTTCGCGGCGACCGCCGTCGTCCTTGCGCTGTCACTGGCAGCGCAGCTGGACGCGATGGCCGAACAGGCTGCCAGCCAGCAGCAGGGCGCATCCGGCCAGCAACAGGGCCATCGCGGCCCGCCTCCGCAAAGGCAGCAGGGCAGCACGGATAGCGCGTCAGGTGGTGGCGAACAGCGCGAACGCCCGCCACATGACGGCAAATGTCCGCCGCCTCCGCCGCCACCAGACGGCAAGGAAGGTGGCCCACCCCCGGGTCCTCCTCCCGGGCCCCCGCCGGACGGCAAGCAGGGCGAGCACCCTCCCTGCCCGCCGCCACCGCCCCGTGATGGTCATGGTGGCCCCCCGCCGGACGGCGGAAACGGCGGTCCTCCGCCAGATGGAAACCGCGGCCCTCCCCCGCAAAACGGAGGCGAAAAGGCCAAATAACGAGACCTTTTACCAAGAGAAGCCCGCCGCAGTCCCCGGCGGGCTTCTTTCTTTTGCAAATAGGGCATAATCGCCTAAAATCTTTCGTAAGTTTAGACCCCGCCCGCCCGTTAAAGGGATATTGCGGCATATTGCATCCGGAAGGCCCGCTTGGAACCAGCATCGGATACAGACCACGCGCTGATGCTGCGTATCGCGCAGCAAGATGCGGGCGCCTACCGGTTGCTGGTGGCGCGGCACCTGAATTTCTGCGTGCGGTTTGGCGAGCGCATGCTGGGCAGCCGCGCCGATGCCGAGGATGTGGCGCAGGAAGTCTGCCTGCGCATATGGAATGACGCCGGCAAATGGCGGCCGGAGGCGAAGTTCACCACCTGGCTTTATCGCGTGATGACCAATGCCTGTATCGACCACAAAAGAAAAAGACGCATGTTGCCGCTGGGCGACAACGACACGACACCCGATACAGGTCCGGGGCCGGAAATTTCGCTGCAGCAGCAGCAACGGTCACGGCAGGTGCAGGCGGCACTGGGAAGATTGCCGCCGCGCCAGCGCGCTGCCATCGTGCTGAGTTACTACGAAGAACTCGGCAACGAACAGGCGGCAGCCGCAACAGGCCTGACGCTGAATGCGTTCCAGCAACTACTGTACCGCGCGCGCCAGAGCCTGAAAGACGAGCTGATGGAGAGGGAGAGCAAAGATGGACAAGATTGATGAGTTTTTAGGCGCGTATGCCGTGCGCGACGCCGACCGCGAACTTCTGGAACGCATCATCACCGCTGCTGCAGCGCAGCCGCGCCCGGCGCGCCGCCATATTTTTGCGCAGGCGGCTATGTTTGCCGCCGTCGCTGTGACGGGTTTCTGGCTGGGCAACGCGACGCCCGCCCCGCAAACCGCAACAACCCAGAGCAATTTCATGGATAACGTCATTCTTGGCCCCGACAGCGTGGCCGAGATGCAGATGTAGGAGAAACCCTTGATGAACAACAAAGCCCTGCTTGCCTCCGTCGCGCTCAACGTGTTTCTGGCAGCCTTTATGCTGGGGCGCATGTCGGTGCTGCCGGGTGGCGCGAACGTGACGGCGATGGTGAAAAACGATACGCGCAACGGCCCGCCCCCGCCGCCCATGTTCGGCCCGCAGGAATTATTCGGCGACGACGGCATGAAGGACAATTTCAAGGACGTGCAGGCGCATTTTGAAAAGGTGCAGGTGCTGCGGCAGCAATTCGCGCAGGCGCTGATGAATGGCAAAGTCACCGAAGAACAGGCGGCGCAGCACCTGACCGCCATCGACGCCGAAATGGACGGCGTGAAAAAATCCGTGCAGGAGAAAGCGGCTAAAAAAATCGCCGATATGCCCGACGACAAACGCATCGCCTTTGCCAAACGCCTGATGGAAAAAGCCCCGCCGCCGCCAGATGGCCGCAACGGCCCCGCCGGTTTTGGTGGCCCGCCGCCAGACGGACATCGCGGCCCACCCCCTGATATGCAACGCGGCCCCGATGATAACTTCCGCGGGCCACCCCCTGACCATGATCGCGGTCAGCCGGAAAATACTGATCGCGGCCCGCCGCCGCAGGCCGGCCAAATCCCCGGGGATTTCGATCTGGGAACACCGCCACAATAAAAACGCACCCCGCACGCATCCGATGAAAATCGGGATGCGCGCTAGAGTGCGAAAGAAACTTTACTGGATTATTTATGCGCCGAAATAATACCGCAAGCGACGCGTTCGCCTGAATCACCGGACGGGTCTGTTTTGTAATCATCCGGCTTGGCATGGATCATCAGCGCCGATCCGTCGGCATCATGCAACGCCGCCATGTCCATCGTGGTCGTATAAAATTCCGCAGCCCCGGTGCCATCCGCCGCCACGAACAAATTCGGCAGGTCGCCGTCATGCGGCCCTTCCGCGTTCATGAAGCCATGCTTTTGTCCCGCTGCCGCCGCATGGCTGCCCGCACCCTTGAACCCGTCATCATGCGTGCAATGCCCCATCGCATGGAAATGCACGCCGTGCCAGCCGGGCGTCAGCCCTTTCGCCTCGACCTTCACCAGCAAGCCCTTGGTCGCTTCCGTGAATGTCGCAACGCCCGCATCAGCACCCTTCGCATCCTCGAGCTTCACCGTCACAGGCGCTTCCGCCGCCAACGCAGGCGCAGACAAGGCAAGAATGATAGCGGTCAGGGCTAGGAATTTTTTCATGTGACGCTCCGGTTGATTTTATGAAGGGCAAAGTTTCAGCGTGGCCGAAAGTTCCGCTTCAGAACAATGGCGCGCGGAATGAATTAGAAGTTGTCGGAGAGATAGCAAGGCGTGCAGCGCACGGGTTGCTGGTTTTCGAATTCGACCAGCATCAGCACGCCGCGCTGGCGGGCGGTGTCGAGGATGCCCTGGCTGACGTCTTCGAAGATCGCGTAATGCGCTTCGGTGCCGGCGACGATGCGGTTTTCCTGGATGGTGAACCAGAACGGGCCTTCTTCGGGGTTGCCGTCGAGGGAGGCGTGTTTATAGAAGAAGAAAGCGAGCGCGTTGCGCCCGTTCTTGAAAACTTCGTACTCGGTCACGACGGATTTATCGGCCTGAGCCATGGTAAGCGCCCCTTAGAAACTCCCCCGGACGAGGATCAGCGCGTAGGATCGATGCTGTCGGCGGCGTTCATGCCTTTCGGCTTGGCGGCTGCTTCCTGCGTACGGTTAAGGGCCATGGTGGGGTTGGTTTCAAGATACGAAAACGCAATCTCCTGCGCATCCGCTCCTGTTTTCGCTCCGACCGCTGCACTGCTTAACAGATTGGACATCCCTTTGCGCTCCTTCCGGTATTTCTAGCCTATGCGACTATTAAACCTTAATAAAGTTAATTTTGAGTTTACATAGGCGCGGGATTCCGCGCATGGGAAAACAGGTCGTAACCGTCTGTTATAACGTAGGATTTTTGGGGTGACGCGGGGTGTCGTCGAGCGGGCCGGTCAAGGGGCCGGTGACGAGGCCATTTTGCGGCCCGTTTTGGGCGCAGTTTTCGCGCAGCTGCAGCAGTTCTTTTTTCACGGCGGCAAGTTCGGTGCGCAGCTGGTCGGCCTCGTAATCCTTGTCCATGAATTTGAGGCGCGAGACATAGGTCTGGCCGTTTTCCGACGGCACGGCGGCGGCGAAATTCCAGCCGCTGTCTTTCAGCAGGCGGAACATTTCCGTTTTACCGTCATGCACGACGGAGCGCAGGTAACCGGTATCGAGCGTGCGTGAACCCGGCGCCTCGATCAGCAGGCGCGCCATGCGCACCTGATTGTTGGATACGGCCTTGGCCAGCGCCGCATCAAAAACCGCGGGCGGCGCCTCGATGTCTTTTTGCAGCAAGATGCGCAACGCCTCGATATTGCCTTCCTTGACCGCTGTCACCAGTTGCGATTTGTATTCGGTGATGGGGTCGTCTTTGCCGCCGAAGAATGTGCGAATGCTCATGGCTTTTCTCCGGGTGCTTTGAGCTTTGGTTTGTAAACCGTTTTGCCATGCAGGGCTTCGTCGACGCTGCGTTTCAGCTGCTCCACATTGTCCAGCACCTGCTGCTGCAAACGCACCGCTTCGATGGGGGCTACCTTTTCGAGATAGATTTTCTCGTATTCCTTCAGCGCCTTCACAATCGCGCTGATCGCCTTGTAACGGCGCTCGGCATCTTTGGATTTGTAGGTATAGCTGTGGCGTTCGTAATAATCGTCATAGCGCTCTTTGCGCGGGATGGCCTTCTGTTCGGCCTCCAGCGCGTCGATGGCGTAGGAAACATCTGCGCCGCGCGTCAGCAGCTTGCGCAAGAACAGGTTGTTTTTTGCCGTTGCAGCATGTTCCAGCGGCTTGCCGTTATCGGCATTCACATTCGCGCCGTTCTTGATTGCCTTGTCGAACATCGTGTCGTCATTGGCGGCAATCGCGCCCAGCAGCAGCGTATTGGCTTCGTGTAGTTTTGCGGCATCCACTTGCTTCTGCGCCTCCGCTTCTGCGGCGGAAACGACATCGTGAAAAATGCTCGCTAATGTGGGCTGTTTGCCGTCGGCCATAGGTATTTAGAATCTCCGCTGGTTTGACGCATATGTTTACGACAAATAGCAGCATTCTGTCAATACGGAGTTTAAGGCTTAGGTGCCTGATTACGCTTGGTTTTCGGCAATGCTAGCTTGAACTGGTTACGCTCGTTCTTCTGGTGGATGTGGAACATGGCGGTATGGACGATGCTTTCCATCGGCTGGTCGGCATTGATGAGGTGCCAGTTGAGCTGGCGGAATGCTTTCGGTTGGTTCTGCGTGATCTGGCGGCGCAGGACTTTTTTATCGGCATCGGATGCGCTGTCCTTGCGCTTGCTAACGCGGTCGAACAAAACGGAAGCAGATGCATGCAGATAAATGCCGATAAAATCTCCCCCGTTTTTATGCGCGAGCGCTTCCTGATTGGCGCGCGAAGTAGTGTCGAGGAAGGAGCCGGAAACAATGACGCTCTTGCCGGAGCGCAGTAAACGCTCGGCTTCGGCGTGAATGTGCTTGATGAAATTCTGGATATTTTCGGGCGTGTAGGCGCTGTCAGGCAGCGGGGTTTTCGGATCGACGCCGTACATTTTTTTATGCACGACATCGGAATCCATCACGACGACGCCCGGCATTTTTTTACCAAGTTCTTCCGCCAGCGTCGTCTTGCCGCTGCCGGACATGCCGCCGATTGCGATCATCACGGGCACTTTGCGGTGCACGAGCGATGTCATTCGGTAATGTCTTTGGAGAAAGAAGAATACACCCTGGCCCCACACCTTTTATTCTTGTTGTGAGGCAGTATATTGAGTTTTTCATAACAGGTCAAGATGAATTACAAGTATTTGTATTTAAAGGGTAATTTAAATTAGAAAAGCCCCAGTGTTACGCCCGGGGCTTTTCACTGTGCCTTGAAGGAGATCAAGGTTATTTGGTATCGGGCTTACCCTTTCAGGCAGCGCCCTTGAAGGCTTCTTCCTCGAACGCTTCTTCCCAACTGCCTTGGGTCGATGCTTTCGAATATTCGGTCGCGCGGTTTTCAAAGAAGTTCGCGTGTTCCGCGCCGTTCAGCATCGCGTCCATCCAGGGCAGCGGGTTTTTCTCGATGCCGAAAACGGGCGTCAAACCCAGCTGCGTCAGGCGGCGGTCGCCGATGTAGCGGATATAGTCTTTCACTTCCTGCGCGGTGAGGCCTTCGATTTCGCCCATGCCGAAGGCAAGGTCGATGAACGCATCTTCGTGATGGATGATCGTCTTGCAGGCTTCCGTGATGTCGGCGCGGAGCTTGTCCGTCCACACTTCCGGGTTTTCCTGGATGAAGGTCTTGAACAGCTTGATGATCGACAGCGTGTGCAGCGTTTCATCGCGCACCGACCATGTCACGATCTGCCCCATGCCCTTCATTTTATTGAAGCGCGGGAAGTTCATGAGCATCGCGAATGACGCGAACAGCTGCAGCCCTTCGGTAAAGCCGCCGAACACGGCCATCGTCAATGCGATGTTCGCCTTGTCATCGACGTTGAAGCCCTGCATGTAGTCGAACTTGTCCTTCATTTCCTTGTATTTCATGAAGGCCGAATATTCGACCTCGGGCATGCCGAGGGTGTCGAGCAGGTGCGAATACGCCGCGATATGGATGGTTTCGATGTTGGAAAACGCGCAGAGCATCATCTGCACTTCCGTCGGCTTGAACACCTGACTGTAATGCTTCATGTAGCAGTTGTTCACTTCGACATCGGCCTGCGTGAAGAAGCGGAAGATCTGCGTCAGCAGGTTTTTTTCCGCGGGCGTCAGTTTCTTTTTCCAGTCGCGCACGTCTTCCGCCATCGGCACTTCTTCGGGCAGCCAGTGGACGCGCTGCTGCGTCAGCCATGCTTCGTATGCCCAAGGATAGTAGAACGGTTTATAGACGTGGTTTTCTGTCAGAAGACGCGACATGGATTATTCCTTGATAAATGACGGTAGAGTTATTTGCCCAAAACCTGCTTGCCCTTGACCGACACGCAGACACCCTGCGGGCAGGGTTCGATCAGGTCGAGGCGGGCGAGTTTTTCGAGATGGGTGCGGGAAACGCGGTCGCAGCGGTCGGGATCGTTGACGGCGCGCAGCGTTTGCAGTTCATCTGTGTTCAGCATGTCTGTTTTCTCCGATGATAAAGCTTCACAAGTCTTCGCGTGGTGTCTTTTTTTTATCGTTATAGTCTTTGAATCTAAATTACTGGCAGGCCAGGCATTCGTCGTATTTGGTGCCGGAAGACGATGCTGCGTTCAGCTCCGCCTTTTTCAGCTTGCCGTCGCCGCCATGCGCGTTTTCGGCGCGCTGGATCGATTTCGAGCGGCAGTAATACAGCGATTTCACGCCTTTTTTCCAGGCCATCCAGTGAATTTGGTGCAGGTCGCGCTTGTGCACGTCTGCGGGCAGGAACACGTTCAGCGACTGCGCCTGGCAAATGTAAGGAGTACGGTCAGCCGCGTGTTCGATCAGCCAGCGCTGGTCGAGTTCGAACGCGGTCTTGAACACATCCTTTTCATCCTGTGACAGGAAGTCGAGATGCTGGACGGAACCTTCATGCGTGGTGATATCCGACCACACATCGTCATTGTTCATTCCTTTTGCTTCCAGCACCAGCTCCAGCGCCTTGTTGCGCACAAGGTGCGAACCGGACAGGGTCTTGTGCGTGTAGGCGTTGGCGGAGTTGGGCTCGATGCCGGGGCTTGCGCCGCCGGTGATGATCGAAATCGACGCGGTGGGCGCAATCGCGATCTTGTTCGAGAAACGCTCCATGATGCCGTATTCTTTTGCATCGGGGCACGGGCCGCGCTCGTGGGCCAGTTTGACGCTTGCAGCGTCAGCGCCTGCTTTCAGGTGCTTGAACATGCGCTTGTTCCAGACTTTCGCCATCACGGATTCAAGCGGGATCATTTTGGTTTGCAGGAAGCTGTGGAAGCCCATCACGCCCAAACCGATCGAGCGTTCGCGCATCGCTGCGTATTTCGCGCGCATCATGCTGTCGGGCGCGCGGCGGATGAAATCTTCCAGCACGTTGTCGAGGAAGCGGCAGATATCTTCCACAAATGTCGGGTGATCTTCCCATTCCTCGAAGTTTTCGAGGTTGACGGAGGACAGGCAGCAGACCGCGGTGCGTTCCTGACCGTGATGGTCTTTGCCGGTGGGCAAAGTGATCTCGGAGCAGAGGTTCGACATCTTCACGTTCAGGCCGGCCAGTTTATGGTGTTCCGGAATGGCGCGGTTCACATGGTCGGAGAACAGCAGGTAGGGTTCGCCGGTTTCGATGCGGGCGGTCAGGATGCGGATCCAGAGCGCACGTGCGTTGACGCGCTCGATGATCGCGCCGTCCTTGGCGGAGGTCAGCGCCCATTCTTCGTCTTTTTCAACAGCGCGCATGAACGCGTCCGAGATAACGACCCCATGGTGCAGGTTGAGCGCCTTGCGGTTGGGATCGCCGCCCGAGGGTTTGCGCATTTCGATGAATTCCTCGATCTCGGGATGCGAGATGGGGAGATACACGGCGGCGGAGCCACGGCGCAGCGAACCTTGGGAGATTGCAAGAGTGAGGGAGTCCATCACGCGGATGAACGGGACGATGCCGGAGGTCTTGCCGTTCTTGCCGACTTTTTCGCCGATGGAGCGCAGGTTGCCCCAATAGGAACCGATCCCGCCGCCGCGCGACGCGAGCCAGACGTTTTCATTCCAGAGGTCGACGATGCCGCTGAGGCTGTCATCGGTTTCGTTCAGGAAGCAGGAAATGGGCAGGCCGCGATCGGTGCCGCCGTTCGACAGGACGGGCGTTGCGGGCATGAACCACAATTTGGAGATATAGTCATAAAGACGCTGCGCATGGGCCGCATCATCCGAATAGGACATGGCGACGCGCGCAAAAAGATCCTGGAAAGATTCGCCCGGAAGCAGGTAACGGTCCAGCAAAGTCGCCTTGCCGAATTCCGTCAAATTGGAATCGCGCGCGCGGTCAATAGTGACCTTGGCGCCCTTCGCCACTTGTGCAACATCAAACATGAATCATCTCCCCGTAATACTTCGATTTATTCTTTTTTTTATTGTTTTCCGCTTCGACTCTCCGCGATAAGCCATTCAAATTGATTGAAAAGCAGACCTTGGAAATACAGGTAAAGGCACTAAGCCTTGTGACCTGATAAGAGAAAGCATACCACATCTTGGGGGTCTGTCTAGAAAAGCGACCGACATAAATTTTCAGTGCGGGCCATATTTTTTCTTGACCAGCAACAATGCGCAGGAAAAACGGGGCTTCCTGACGAAAACTTTTTTTTGGCCGCGAACCGCTCATTTTTCCTATCCACGGCAGTCAGGGAAAATCATGCTGACTGTTATAAAGATATGGTAAGAACGGACGCAAATTTCAACTATTTGAGTCGCTCCAGAATATCACTGACTCGTTAAACAAGTGTTAAGATCGCGGCGCGGAGTCCGGCGCGGGAATTTCGCAATAATATTTCAAAAAGCTCAGGGTGATTTCGGCTTAAACGTCGCCGTGCGCGGTGCGGCAAGCGGCGTGCCCGCGCCGGTCTTCAAATTCTGGATCACGTTTTCGACGTCTTTTTTGCGTGCTGTTTCGGTGCGGTGTTCGACCACGATATTGATTTCGGATTCCAGCCCCGTTTCGATTGCGAATGTCATGTGCCGCGCTTCATCCAGCGCGGTGTTGCCCATTTTATCGCGCAGGGTTTCATCCATCCCATGCGCCAGCAGCACGCGGATCACGTCCTGCGCGCCCCTGTCATCATCCGCCCAGATCGCGTAATGCAACGCGCTTTGTTCTTCGCGGTTCACGGCATTCACGGCTGCGCCATGTTTGATCAGCGCGGTTGCACAATCGGCGCAACCCGCGCGTGATGCCGACATCATCGGCGTATAAAGCTGCGCATTGCCAAGGTTGGCATCCGCGCCTTTTTCCAGCAGCCATTCGACGGCATGCACATGGCGCTTGGACGTTGCCACCAGCAGCGGCGTTTCGCCGACGATGTTGCGCGCATGGATATCCGCACCGGCATTCAGCAAGGCTTCCATCACCTTCATATGCCCGTGATACGCGGCAAGGTGCAGCGCGGTCGTGCCCATCACCTGCTTGGTCGCCTTGTCGGCAACCGCTTCCTTCGCAAGGTTGGGATAGGCCGCCAGCATGTTGCGCACACCCTGGTCATGGCCGCGCGCTGCAAGGTCGAGGAATTGTTCAAGCAAAACCGGCTTCGACATGTTACGGCGCTGCCCCTGCTGGTGGTTTCTTTTTAAAATGCGCGGTGGTGGGGCCGTGCAGCGGCTTGCCTGCGCCATGCTGGAACGGGGCGGCCAGTTTGCCGAAGCATTCCTTATGCGTTGCCACATCGTTGCGGTTCTTCATCAGCAGGGCGTGCGCGGCGGCGCTTTCGATAAACGCGGCGACTTCGAATTTTCCCTCGGCGCGGGCGTTATCGGCGGCTGTATACCCCTCCATATTGCGGAGATTGGCATTGATGCCGCGGTCCAGCAGCAGGCGGATCACGGGTTGCGGGCAGTTTTCGGCATGGATGGCGAAATGCAGCGCGCTGTCCATCGCCTCGCTGCGCGCATTGATTTTCGCTTTATGGTCCAGCAGCGTTTCGATCACCGCCATCGCCCTGTTACGCGCGGCATACATCAGGGGCGTGTAACCTTCGGAGGCTTTATGATTGGCGTTTGCGCCCTTTTGCAGCAGGAATGCCGCAACATCGGCCTGCGCATGCATCGCGGCTTCCATCAGCGGCGTCTGCCCCATCAAATCCTCGGCATCCAGCTTCGCGTGCGCCTGCACTAGATCCTGCACGATGCCCAGATGCCCGCCACGGGCGGCCAGATGCAATGCGGTTGAACCCGTTTGCATCCCATGCGCATCAAGCTTGCGCACTGAATGCACAAGCCCCTTGAAGTTGGCCAGCATGTCGTTCACGGCAGCGCGGTCGCCATTCGCCGCCGCATCCAGAAAGCGCGTCACCAGCTTGCGGCGCGTCGTGCCCGATATCGGGCCCGTCGGTTTCGCGCTGCGGCTGTTAAATGTCGGCTTCATATATGTCCTGGGAATCCAGCTTCGGTTAAGCATTTGCATAACACTTCGGATAGATCGCGCCTAGATGATTCGAGGATACATATATTACGGAATACTAATAAAGTTACTGACTCCGGACTCGCGCGGGGTTCAATCTTGCTGAATAACAGCTGTTCATGGTCATTTTCGGTTTATTTTCAGCACCTTGTTGACAATGTTGCGGTGCGGAAGCAGATTGCGCTCACGAAACAAAATGTCGCCGTTAAGAAAAAGCAAAAACGCTGCGGCTGACATAACAAAGAAAGACTTTAGGTGTGCAAATGAACAACGATTTCTCCAACACGAACAACTTCTTCTCCCGCTCGATCGTCTCGGCCTTTACCGCGTCGACCAAAGCCAGCGAAGCCGGCCAGCATTATGTGCGCGCCCGCCATCATCACGTTGAAGCGCCCCGCCACGCTCTCGATTACACCCGCGTGCATTTCAACGTCGGCCCCCGCGACGATGGCCGCGCACCTGCAATGGTCATGGCATAACGATATAGGTCTTGCGGGGTGCGGACTGGCCTAGTATGAATCCTTTGACTAGAAGGATTTAAGATGGCCAAACGCTCCCGCAAGACCAAAATCGTCGCGACCCTCGGACCGGCTTCCTCCACGCCGGAAATGGTCAGGGCACTTTATGAAACCGGCGTCGACGTATTCCGCCTGAATTTCAGCCACGGCAACCACGAAGACCACCAGAAACGCATCAGCATCATCCGCGACCTTGAAAAGGAATGCGGCTGCCCCATCGGCGTCTTCGCCGATTTGCAGGGCCCGAAACTGCGCCTTGGCACTTTTGAAAACAGTTTTGTCGATGTCGTGAAGGGCATGCGCGTCCGCCTTGATTCCGACCCCTCCCCCGGCAACGTTACCCGCGTCTGCCTGCCGCATCCCGAAGTGATGGACGTGCTGGTCGAAGGCGCCGATATTTTGCTCGATGACGGCAAGGTGCATCTGCATGTCGTCAAAAAAGGCCCCGACTGGGTTGAAACCGAAGTGATTGCCGGTAAAAGGCTGTCCGACCGCAAGGGCGTCAACCTGCCCAACGTCATCCTGAAATCGAACGTCATCACCGATAAAGACCGCCGCGACCTCGAAGCCGCCTGCACAATGGGCGCGGATTGGATTGCGCTGTCATTCGTACAACGCCCCGAAGATGTGGCGGAGGCGCGGAAACTGGTCGCCGGCCGCGCCAAGATCATTTCCAAGCTCGAAAAACCCTCGGCCATCACCCATCTGCACGCGATCATCGAATTGTCGGATGCGGTCATGGTGGCGCGCGGCGACCTCGGTGTTGAAATTCCGGCCGAAAAAGTACCGGCTGTGCAAAAGCACATCATTTTGGCCGCACGCAAGGCGGGCAAGCCCGTGATCGTGGCGACGCAGATGCTGGAATCCATGATTTCCTCCCCGCGCCCGACGCGCGCCGAAGCCTCCGACGTCGCAACCGCAATTTATGACGGCACTGATGCCGTGATGCTCTCGGCCGAAACGGCATCGGGCGAATATCCGCTGGAGGCCGTTTCCATCATGGACCGCATCGCCAAGGATGTGGAGCAAGACGACCTGTACCGCCGCATCATGGACGCGGAACACCCCGACCCCGACAAAACATCGCCCGATGCGATCACCGCCGCCGCATCGACCGTGGCCGCCACCATTTCCGCCGCCGCCATCGTCAATTATACGACATCGGGCACCACCGCGCTCCGCACCGCGCGCGAACGCCCGTCGGTGCCGGTGCTGTGCCTGACATCCGACCTGGTTGTGGCGCGCCGCCTGCAACTGTCCTATGGCGTTTATCCCGTGCATACCGACGACGTCGATAATTTCGGCGACATGGTGAAAAAGGCAGCCGTTCTCGCGCTCGAGCATAAAATCGCCGACAAGGGCCAGCGCCTCGTCATCACCGCCGGCGTCCCCTTCGGCACGCCCGGCTCGACAAACGCGCTGCGGATTGCTTGGGTGGAATAAACAAATAAAGGAAATAGAATGTCGCCTTTTGTTTTAAGTAAAGAAAACACCTTTGTGGCGGCATTGACGAGATTTCCCCTCGTCGTCGTATTCCTGTTCGCGTTGGCCATTTTATGCCTGACACCAGACTTGTGGAAGAATGACGCGCTCGGCGATGCGATAACCTTTATCGTACTCTCTCTTATTTCGACGACTGCTATCCGGCTGTTTACAGAGGCGCGCGGATTAAGCGAGCTTTGGCCTGCGCTCGGCGTTCTTTTCGCCGCGGCTGTGACATGGCTGGTGCCCGACTACCAGCTGCCCATACTCTACGTATTGACCGCCAGCTGCCTCTGCCTTTCGGTGGCGCCATTTATCGCCCTACGGAAAACAGACGCCGATTTCTGGCGCTTTAAATACGAGCTTGCCGCCGGTTTTTTTACTTCCGCCCTCTACGCCTTCCTGCTTGCCGCAGGCGTCACAGCCATTTGGTTTCTGCTGTCGCAGGCATTAGGCATTCACAAGCGCAGCTTTTTCAACCTTTACGGAATCGACAAGATATGGCTGGTAAGCTGGACGCTGTTTTTTCCCGCCGTTTTTGCGACCCGCATCTCCATGCAGGCCAATGTCAACAGCAGCACGCCGCCAAGCGCAAGCTTTTCATTCATCGTCAACCGGCTGGTGCTGCCGCTGATGATACTGCTGATTGCCACTTACTACCTGTACGCGCTCAAGGTCGCATTCACCGGCGAGCTTGACCGGGCGATGGCGGCGAAAATTTCTCTGTCGATCTGCACAGTCGGCATATTCGTGCGCTTCCTGTCATTTCCCGCACAACGCGCTGGCGACAGGTTGGCAGCTTTTTACTACAAATATTTTTATTCAATCGCCATCTTTCCCCTTGGCTGCGGCATCTATGCACTGGCTTGCACGGTTTCACGTTATGGCATGACGGATGCAAGATATACCGGCGGATTGCTTTTCCTGTGGGTGGCTGTGCTTGCAGCCCAGAACCTTGCCGCACAGGCACAGGCTCGCCTTTACAACGCCCCCGCCCTGCTGGCTGCGTTACTCCTGTTCTGCGCCTACGGCCCGCACAGCGTTGTGGAATTGCCCGCCCGGTCACAGGTTGAGCAACCAACCAAGATGCTGCAGAAGGTGGGCGTCGTTCTGATGGACGGAAAAATTCAGCCTGTGCCGCAAGAACCCAGTTTTGTCGACCAAAAGAAAATTTCATCGGCAGTGGACTATATTTCTTCGCAGGGGGATTACAGCCGTATCCAGCATCTTGTCACACCAATCCGCGATGTGTTGCCGGAAGCAAACGGGCGCACGACACCTTGCCGCCGTAGCCTGTTCCAGTGGAACTGCTATAGAAATTACAACGTTATGCAGGACATCATGGAAACATGGGGGATGCAGTACATACCGCCCCACCAGCGTGAACTGCAGGCCAGAAACCCCAAGACATTGTCAATCCATGTGCTGCAGAACGATTGGGGAAACTTCGCCAAGGTTATCACCTTCGCGCCCTTTACCTACGGCACGACAATATCGACCAGTGTGGATAATGCCCCAAAATCGAACGAAAGAAAATATGGCGACGGAAAACAAATATCCTTATTGCTCAATACCGCAGAAATGTCCGCGACGCTGGATGACGGTCGCATTGTGCATTTTGCCGTGAGCGAAGCTTTTCAAAAACTCCAGACGGATAACAAGCAGTTGACAAAAGCGCACACCCGCAACCAGCGGCACGTTACGGATGACGAAGTCGCGGTGACGATTATTCCGGGCACAGGCGATTTCCCCGCCGAGCTGCGGCTGACCAACCTGTATGGGCAGGAAAAAGATGGCGGAATGAAAATAACAAGCATTTCAGGTGTCCTGCTGTTTTCCGACGACAAATAACCATCTGCACAAAATTGCCTTAATTTTGCCTTGCCGCCGTCATAATTCGACTCCGGCCCGTGTGGTAATCTGGGGGATAGACTGGATATAAAAATTATATTTACGGCAGGTGGCAGATGGATTTTAAGGCGTTTATCCGGCGGTTTCAGGTTGAGTATGTTTATAACGTATTAAAGGAAGCGTTTATCCGTTTCCCCCTGTCGGTCATTTGCGCGAGCGGCGCGACCGTTACCTCGATCCTCGATACCCATGATGTTTCATGGCTGACGGATGACACGATTTACCGGCTGATGACGTTTTTCGCCAACGGCCTTGCGCTGTTCACGGCGGCGGGGCTGTATGCGGAAAGCGTGAACCTTGAGAAGACGCGCAAATGGGCGCTGATGGCGGTTGGTGCGGGCGTGGCGGCGGCGTTTGCGTTTATCCCCGACCATTTTACATCTGCACAATTGTTTTTCGGCTTTGCGGTTGGGCTGACGATGCTGTTCGCGCCCTATATCGGGCGCAAGGCGCTGGAGGAAAGCGTCTGGCAGTTCAATTACCTGAACGGCGTCGGCCTCGCGATTGCGGGCATTTCGACCTTTGTGCTGTGCGCCGGTTTGTCGGCCATTCTGGGGTCGATGAATTACCTGTTCCCGATCCTTGATATTCCCGGCCGCATCTATGGCGATATCTGGATTTTCGGTGCGTTTTTCTTTGGCCCTGTCGCGTTCATGTACCAGATCCCGCGCCAGTTCGATTTTCTGGCGATGGATTGCGAGATGCCGAAGGGGATTTCGTTTATCGCCAATTTTCTTGTCGTGCCGCTGGTACTGATTTACACCTTCATCCTGTACGTCTATTCGGCGAAGATCGTCGCGCTGTGGGAATTACCCAAGGGCAACCTTGCCTATCTGGTGACGGGTTTCGGCGCGGCGGGGGTGGCGGCACGGCTGGCCGTTTTCCCGATGCGGCATACCGGCACGATATTGCTGCAGCAGTTTTATAAATATTTCCCGTACCTGCTGCTGATCCCCCTCGCCCTTTTGGCGCTCGGCATCTATACGCGCATCAGCCAGTACGGCGTGACGGAAGAACGTTATGCGATTGCGCTCGCGTTTGTGTGGCTGGCGGGGCTGACCGCATGGCAGATCTTGCGCCCGCGCGCGCAGCATATCAAACAAGTGCCGATGGCGCTGGCGGCGTTGCTGTTCATGGCATCCTTCGGCCCGTGGAGCGCGGTGCCGGTATCGGAAAACAGCCAGCTGGCGCGCCTCGAAGGCATGCTGCTGAAGACAGGCGTGAAAAACCCCGCTGGCGGCTATGCCAAAATCACGGATGAAGTGCCGTTCGAGACGCGCAAGGAAATCAGCTCCATCCTCGATTATTTTTATGAAGACCAGAAGTCCGGAAAAATTGCACATATCGAAGCGCCGTTCATCGCGGCGATAAAGGTAAAGTACAAGGATTACGACTGGGATGACCCCCAACATTGCGGCAGTCGCGGCTTCACGCGCTGCTGGAGCTATTACGGGCGCGGCGAAAAACTGATGCAGGCGATGGGGTTGCGTTACGTCAACCGTTACGACACCGAGGGCACGAATGACGATTTCACGGTGCGCGCCAACACGCTCGACTGGAACATCGACACGCTGACACGGGTTGCGCCTTACGATTACATCGTGCGTTTCTGGGCGTATTCGTATAACCAGACCGACTGGACGACCGAGCGAATCTTCCGCGAGGGCGGCAAAGATATACTGGCCGTCAAATTCAACATGACGGTGGCGGGTGTATTCACGGTGTCGACGCGCGATGGCCGCGCCGTATCGTTTGACCTGATGCCCGTGCTGTCTGGATTATATGCGGAGAAAAAAAGTGACGTGCAGGAGAACGAGGCGGGCCGCATGATGCTGACCGGGGAATCACAAGGCCTGCGCGTCGCCCTGCGCATGGGCGAACTGCGCGGCAAGGTAGTTGCGGGTAAACTGAATTTCGAAGGCGCGCAGATTACGGTGCTGTTGTCGCCGTAATGACGCTATTCTTTGCTGGTTTCAGGTATCAAGACACCGCAAACCCTTAATAACCCGCTATCGCAAATACCCGCTTGACATATACTCTTAACGCAGATATGTTATGCTCTTATTGAGAATATATTACAATCTCATCGAGCATAAGAGGGTGTCCATGCAATCCGCCGTTAAAATCAAGCAATCCCCCGTTTTAACCCCGCATGAACGCCTGAATGCGCTGCTGGAAGGCGCAGGGGTCAGCAAGACGGTCTATAGCTATGTGATGCCGGAGACCGAAAGCACGCTGGACGCGCTGCTGGATGCCGACCGGGATGCGCTGCGCGGCATGTACCGCGAGGCCTGGACGCAAAAACAGGATGCGATGCACGAGGAATTTTTTGCGGTGTGGAAGCAATGGTCCTCGCCCATCTTGCGCTTTAACGCGTTTGAATTTCCGTGGGTCTATACCACCGGCGGCGCGAGCGAGGCATTGCGCGAGGCTGTCTATGCTTATGGGCATGATGCGCGCATGCAGGGCTTCACGCCCACCATCCATGTGTTCGCGGGCGATTACGAAGGGTTTTCGGCCTATGCACAGGCGGCGGGCATTGCCGTGGTCGCGCATAACCGCCGCGACTGGCAGACCGCGATTGAAAAGGTCGGCCCGCGCGACCAGTTTTACCTGAGCCAGCCCGCCGCGATTGACGGTAACGTCTGGGGCGATTTCGATGCCTTTGTGAACACCCTGTATAAACATCGCCCGACGGCGGCGGTGATGCTGGACCTGACCTATGTCGGCTGCGTCGCACGAGGATTTACCGTCGAGGCCTTTGCGCCCAATATCCGTGCCATTTTCTTTTCGCTCAGCAAGCCGATGGGCGTGTATTACCACCGCGTGGGCGGGATGCTGTCGCGCAGCTCCTATCCCGGGTTGTTCGGCAATAAATGGTTCAAGAATTTGCTGTCGCTGAAACTGGGCACGGCATTGATGCAGAAATACGGCGTGCATGAACTGCCGCGCAAATACGCCACCATCGGCCAGACGCCCGCGATTGCCAAGGCGCGGGCGGTGCTGGGGCTGGACCTCACCCCTGCCGATGTGTTTTTGCTGGCGAGCGCGCCCTATGCCGACAAGAACGACGAACTGGCGCAATATCTGGTACGCGGCGGCGCGGGCGATGAAAAACTCCGCCTGTGCCTGACGCCCATCATCGCATCCATCGTGAACCCCGACATCGATTCAACCGTGCGGGCGCGTGCACATGAGGGTGCGGGAGGCCGCACATGAAAAACATCGAACTGGTTTTCGACAAGAACGATATCCACGACCATATACGCAGCCTGTGGAAGACGCCGGAATTCAAGCATTCGCATGCCTCCGGCGGGCTGGTGAGCCAGATCATCGACCGTTACGCGAACCTACCGCGTTTTTTCTATGACATGAGCGACGACCGGCTGGAGCGCGCGCATTTTTCCGTCTGGTGGTCGGGCGTTGCGTACCGCAGTTATCATCAGGACACTTGCAGCGATTTATATCTGCTGCATGAATTCGCGCATGGCGCGGATATGGTGCATATCGCGGGCGCGCATTCGGAAGGCTTCCGGCGCAAGATGCAGGACAACGAATTCATGGCCAGCACGCTGACCGAAATCGTCGCCTATTTTGATATGCCGAGCTTGCGCCCGCGCACCTTTAACGGCGCGATCTTCGCCGACCGTTTCATGAATGATCCCGCTTTGCAGGCGATGTGGCGCGATGACCCGAACCGGCTGGTGCAGGAGCTTTATTTCCGCCGCCGCAACGCGATGTTCTATCCCGACCGCAATGACCCCATCGAAATGTGGCTGCACGGATTTACGACGCAGAACGACAAGTGGTTCCGCATCTGGGGATTGCGCTATGACGCGGTAGAGGTGGCGATGGAGAAATTCTCGCGCCGTGCCTTTGCGGGTGACCGCCGCGGCGCGCTGCTCGACCACATGGAATGGCTCGATAAGCACAGCGTGAACGGCATTCCCTTCCGCACCGAAGCGGAAAAATTCGCCGATATCTATTGGGAAAAGCGCGATATGGCGACGGTGATGGCGGCTTAAAATTAAACCGTCGGTGCCTTCGCAGGCTTCACGCGCACGAAAGTCTGGAAACCTTCCTTCAATGCTTCACGTTTCGCTTCGCCCATTTCAACCAGCACCTGCGCCAGCTTTTCAGGGCCGAGGTCGGCGATGACGCCGCGGTTGTCAACGAGATGCAGGCGGTCGCGGCCATTTCCGCGCAGGTCGCGCGCGCCAACCAGCGCATTCGTGATGTCTTCGACGGTAAGCGACGGCATAGAGAATTCGCGGGGCAGCGGCTCCATCTTTTCCAGCATCGCGCCGAGGGTGCCGGGTTTTGCTTTCGGCGTTTTGCGCGGCTCGCGCTTGTTCGCCAGAATGTCATCGACGCTTTCATCCACGCCCGCGAATTTCGCGAACACATCCACCAGCGTGCCCTGTACCTGCACTGTGATACCGGCCAGTTTGTATTTGTCGCCTCTGATCTCGCGCATGGATGTCTCCTGAAAAAACGCAGTTCTATATAGAAGGGGAAGGACTCGCCGTTTGTGATCGGCGGTCATGAGGCGAGATTACGCCAGCATTTCCGTAACGTCAAGAAAAGCCATCATCCACTAACTTATTGAATAATATAAATTATTTTTACCATGCCCCGTCTTCACCGCCTCTTAATGTGCATTATGTATAATATGCTCAAGGGAATCTCAGGGGAGTTTCGGGGCCATGAAAGCTTTCATGGACGGGTTCGTATCCGCCGCATTCAATTCAAAGGTCGCATATGATTTGCGCGCGCAAGCGTTGACGGTCGATATGCTGCAGGCCTTTTACCGCCGCGAGCATGCAACGGTTTCACATCTTGCATCGCAAGGCGCGCGCTTCACGCCCGAGATGCTGCAGGTCGCCATCGGATTCCGCGACCAGCATCTGACGCGCGCATGTCTTGAGGGAAATGTTTTGCCGAACGAAGCGATGGTAAAATTCGCAATCGACTGTCGCGACACGCCGCTGGCAGAAATGCTGATGCAAAAAATTCCAGCGCATGTGCAGGACCTGAAACGCTATGCGCAGAAACGCAGCGAAGATCTCGCGCCTGTCATGCTCGACGAACACATCATCTGAAATTTTTCTACGTTATCTTATATAGTCACGTGCGCGTTAAGTTGGCGCATGTGTTTTGTTTTCCGAAAATGTTTTTTACAACATGTTGTGGAGAAAATTTCCGCACCGCGCAAAATCTTGATGACAGGCGAATCACTTTGGCGTATATTTCAATTAAGGCTTTGTTAAGGTTTTTTCAGGGAGAACCGATTACTTGGACCTCATTCGACTCAATGTCTTCCCACCCAGGCGCGGCACCGAAATTCTGCCGCAACTGATTATCGCAACGGCCCGCACGCGCATCGTCAAATCGACAGCAACCTCCCCTTGGGAGGTTTTTTTGCGCCCGGAACATGCCGAGAAGTTTTCCATCCACTACCGGCCGAAAAAGAAAACTTCAAAAAAGAATACTGAACCACAGGGGAGAAAATAATCATGGGGAAGAAATCCAAAGTTTCGAGCTACAGCGCGAACCGCAGCCCGTCCATCGAACGCGTGCATCAGCTGTTCGGTGGTCATTGGGACCCGTTGGATGGCAAGGGCCAGGCTTTCGTCGGCCCCAGCTCCAGCCACGGCACGCAAGGCTATGTGAAGGAAGTGAAACCCCGCAGCGACGGCCAGAAAAAACTGATGGAGGCGATCGACAAGCATAACCTTGTCTTCGCGATCGGCCCCGCCGGCACGGGCAAAACCTATCTTGCGGTCACAGCGGCGGTGGAAGCGTTCCTCGACGGCAAGGTCGAGCGCATTATATTGTCGCGCCCTGCGGTTGAAGCGGGCGAGAAGATCGGCTTCCTGCCGGGCGACCTGCAGGACAAAATGGCGCCGTATCTGCGCCCGCTCTATGACGCTTTGCAGGACCGCATGGGGCTGAAACGCCTCAAGCAGTGCATCGATTCAGGCGAGATCGAGATTGCGCCCATCGGTTACATGCGCGGCCGTACCCTCAACAAGGCCTTCGTCGTGATCGACGAGGCGCAGAACTGCACCTATGCGCAGATCAAGATGATCGTGTCCCGCCTCGGCTGGGGCTCGACCATGGTGATCACAGGCGACCCCGACCAGTCGGATCTGCTGGACGGCATTTCCGGCCTGCGCGACATGTCGAAAAAGCTCTCATCTGTCGATGGCATCGGCGTCGAATACCTGACGCAAACCGACATCGTGCGCCACCCGCTGGTGGCCAAGATGCTGGAAGTGATCTGAGCTTAAGTTTCTACACACCTGACGTACCAGCCTTTCTATCTATGGCTCCTATCCTTGCAAAGCCCGGCTTCACCCTGAAGCCGGGCTCTTTTTTTGCACCGCAAGGTATGGGATAGTGGATGCCATGAGCCAGAGAACATTCACACCGCGCGGCGGCAATGCGCTTGCCTATAACCAGACCAAGGGAAAATCGAAAACCTTGCCGGGTGTCATGTTCATGGGCGGTTTCCGCTCCGACATGACGGGTACCAAGGCGACGTATCTTGAACAAAACTGCATCCGCCGCCACCAGTCCTTTTTGCGGTTCGATTATTCGGCGCATGGCGCATCAGGCGGCATTTTCACCGAACAGACCATCAGCAGCTGGTTGCGCGACAGCGAAGCGGTGTTCGATAAATTGACCGAAGGCGACCAGATCGTCGTCGGGTCATCCATGGGCGGCTGGCTTGCGTTATTGCTGGCACTGAACAAGCCGGAGCGCATCAAGGGCCTTATCCTGCTGGCCCCGGCCCCCGATTTTTCCGAAGACATTTATAACAACGAATTCGGCGAGGAAGAACGCCGCCATCTGGACCAGAAGGGCATGATTTACCGTGCCAGCAGTTACGGCGACCCCTATCCGCTGACGAAGCAGCTTTTCGAAGACGGCAAGAAAAACCTGCTGCTGACCGGCCGCATCGTGCTGCCCATGGCCGTACGCATCATCCACGGCAAAAAAGACGCCGATGTGCCATGGGAAAAAAGCGTCACGTTGATGGATAAATTACGGTCACCCGATTACAAGGCGATCTGGGTCAATGACGGCGACCATCGTCTATCGCGCGATTCCGACCTGAAGCTGATCGATGAGACGGTGGCGGAACTGTCCCAGATGAAACGTCTGGAAGCTGCGCAAACCTGACGATCAATGGCGCGACTTGTACCCGCCCGCCTTGCCGCCCTGCAAAACGAAAATCAGGCGGTAAATCAGGTAAAAGGTCAGGGCCGGAGCAAAGAACACCACACAACCGGGCAGCGCCTCTATCTTGCCGCCCATAGGGCCCATTTTCAGCATCAGGCTGTGAAAATCATTGTAGAGGCCGGGCGCGATTTTCTTGAACCATTCCGTGGTTGTCTGCAGCTTGATCATGTTTTTGACGAACCAGAAATAACACAGGTCGTAAATGAACATGACAAAGGACGGTATCATCAGGATTTTGCCGGCTGCCTGAAAAAATTCCATCATGATTAGGTCTCTCCATCTTTCTTCTCGGCATCAACGCCGATGACATCCGCCCAGTTGAGCGGGGATTTAACTTGTTGATCGGCCGCCTTCGCCAATTGCTCCACCGCAGGCGCGGGGTCCCAGGGCGGTGACATCATGGGGGGCTGCTGTTGCACTGGCGGCTGCACTGGTGGCTGCACAGGTGCCTGAACCGGCGTAGCGGGTGCTTCGTTGCGCGCTTCGGCGACCGCGTTTTGCCCAACGGTCGCGGACGCGCCGCCGATGACATCCATCCACGAAATAGGTGCGGGGAGTGCGGCTGCAGATGCGGCCACGGCCGCTTCCTTGGCAGGTGCGCCGCCCGCGCTGATGACGTCTTCCCACGACACCGCTTTTGGCGCTTGCGTTGCCTGCGCAGACTGTTGCGCCGCCTGCGCTTCGGTAACGGGCGGTTCCTTGCGAATGCTGCTGGATGATGCATCGGCAGCGCCGATGACCTGCATCCAGTTGAGCGGGCCTGTGTTGCCGGTTGCCTGTGCCACAGCCACGGCAGCGGCTTTTTCGGCTGGCGATGTGATGGCAGCGGTTGCGGGCGCGCCGGCACCGGTCGCAGGAGCATCCACGGCGGCTGCGTCTTCGGGTTTGATCGTGCTATGCGCTTCGGCGACCTGTGCGACCGCGTTGATGCCGCATTCCAAAAGGCTGCCGCCCGATTTTTTCGCGGCGGCAAAGCCTGCGGCCAGCGCCTCGATATCATTATTGGTGCCGGATTGCAGCGCGGCGGGGTCCCATTTCGGGTTGCGCAGCCGCTTGAGGATGTCGTTCACGTTACGCAGTGATTCCAGCGCCTCTTCCGCCGGCGGCGGGATAGGCAGGAAGCGGTGGACGCGCATCGATTTCGCATCGCCGATGTGCGAGTTATACACCTGCATCTCGACCACGCTCTTGCCGAAGGCGACAATCGCACGCCCCTCCGTGAAGCCTTTCAGGCCATCATAGGATGCGCGTGCGCGCTGTTGCACGTTTGCCTGCTGGCTGTCCATATACGCCTTGCCGGAACCACCGCCCTGCCCGCCGCGCGAGAAGCCGGAGACTTCGGTCACCAGCGCGGTACCGACAGTTTTTTCAAAAAAGTCTTTTGTCTGGGTCGGGTCTTCAAGCTTGCCGAACAGTTTGATGTTACAGTTTGCCGTGATGGACCGTGCTTCTTCCTTCACGCGTTTTTCCAGCGCGGGCAAATCCTGACCGGCGAAGACGAGCGAGAAGCCGAGCGAACGGGCCTGCGCCGCCATGACCGCCATACCCGACGCGGTATAGTAACCGACCTCGTCAAAGATCGCGATGAAGGGGGTGGAGGAGTTGGTGGGTTTGTTCTCGATCACGACGGATGATTCACCCTCGACCGAGTTACCGAGCGTCGCACCCATCATACCCTTCAGCGTGGAGGAAATGATTTTACCAAGGTTGGCCGTTTCATCGCCCGATTTTTCAAGGGCGGGGATCAGCACGATCAGGATGCGGCGATTCAGGACGACGTCGAGCATGTCGATATCGGCCGCCTGCGTATCGAAGATAAATCCGTAATCGTCGCCAAGCGACTGCATGGAGCGCGTGAACTGCATGGAAAGGTAACCATGCTGCTGGCGGGGGACGGAGGTATCGACCGCGCCCGCATCGGGTGGCATCGGCTTTTCGTTTCCTTCGTCGTCGAACACGTGGTCGACATAGCCGGGCAATTCGTTCAGGTAGCCCTTGACCGCCGCGCGCAACGATTCCGGCACCGCCGCGTCGCGGCTGAGCTTGATGATGGCCTTGAACAGCAGGAACTGGCGGATGACGCCGATCGACAGCGGGATGTTCTGGTTTTCGCGTTTCCACACAAGGCAGGGCATCAGCGACGAGACAAGCGCGACGGCGCGTTCTTTCCACATCGCGTTGTCGCCTTCGGAATCCGGCATCAGCGAAGTGAGCATGTTCGTAAGGTAAGACGGCGAGCCCGAGGAGAACGGGTTCAGCGTGTTCGACGGCACGCGGCCCGACACGTTACCCGTCATATAGTTCATGATCAGCAAATCGTCGTCGCGGCCAAAGCGGCGTGCCATCGCCGAGATTGTCGACCACAAGGACGTATCCGCTTTACCGTCGATGTAAATGAATCCCGATGCCCAGCACAGCGCGTTGCAGGCATAGGATTTAAGGCCGTAGGTTTTACCCGAACCGGTGGTGCCGAGGTAAAGGCAGTGCGTGCGGGCATCCGAGTTGGTAAACCAGATTTCTTCGTTCGTTTCGTGGTCGTTGCCAAGATACAGGATCCCGTCGGCCATGCCGAGCGACCCGTCGGGCTGTTTGAAATTGGGATCCTTGATCAACGCCGATTTCGGCAACTTGAACGGCAGTGACACCTTTTGCTTCATCAGCCAGCGGAAATAAAGGCAATAGATGATGAAAACGATATCGCCGAAGTACTGCAGTGCGGGCGTCGCCAGAAAGCCGGTCGCTACCATTGCAAAAATGATAGACGCAGTTGAGGGATCAAGCGCGGTATCCTTCATGCGCACGGTCCACGGGCGGGCGTCGCGGAGGAGATCCGAGCCTTTTATCTGATATTTTTCCCGCAGAGCCACTTGTGTGCCGCTTCCTTATATTAAACTTACTTGCCGCCGAACAGCTGGTCCGCCGGTACCGGTTCACCTGGCTTGGCGTAGGGGTTACGGCCCAGTTCCGTGCCCTGCATCGTGGGGCGCGCAGGCTGCGCATTGCCGCCCGCCATATAATTGCGCACGGCGGTCGATGCCGTATCGAGGACGAACAGCAAGAAGATGATCGCCAGCCCCCATTTGACGACGCGCCACAACGTGCCGTTGCCCTGATTGCCGCCCGCCTGCACATCGCCGCGCAGCATGGCGCGCGTGATCATCTTGTGCGCATGCGCAGCACTTTCGCGGTCGGGATAAGTCGCGATCACTTCTTCGGGCTGGCCGGATTTATTCAGGATGACGCTCGACTTGCCGCCTGCGTCGCGGATTTCAAGGGTTGCCGTTGCAAGCCCGGACATATCCGCGCGCCAGACTTTCGGCTGTTCGCCGGAAAATGACACCACGAGGGCGGAGCCGACAACCTTGGCATCCACGTCTTTGCTTGTGCAGGCGAACATATCCACTCTCCTTTATGCGTCTTCTTTTTTCGCGCCTTTTTTCTCGAGCTCGGGGATCGGGCGGGCAGCGGTGCTTTTCATGTAAACCTCGAGGCCGCGGATCACCTCGTCGAAACGGGGCGTCGGAATTTTCTGGCCGGCGATCAGCTCGTTCGTGAAATGCACGAGCGCGCCCGATGCCTCGGCGCAATAGGATTTGCGGCCCAGGTTGTTCAGCGGATACCAAAGCGTCCTGTCATGGCCGCGCATCCAGACGAATTCAGCGGGCGCCATGACGCCGCCTTCTTCGCGCGCGCGCATCACGCAACGCAGTATGGCGGTGGTTTCATAGGCATGCTGGTCGGCGAATTTGCGCAGCGCACCGCCGGTCTTGGGGTTTTTCATGACCGCCTTGACCTTGGCTTTCAGCTTGGCGGAGGCGCGGAAGCCGCCTTCGGGCGTCCAGCTTTCCGACATCATGTTCAGGATTTCTTCGCAATCCTTACGCTTGCGGATCAGCTTCAGCGCGCAGGCGGCATACAGGCATTGGGCGTGGATCGGTAGCGCATCGGGGCCTTCCCAGCGTTTGCCCAGCTGTTCGGCAAGGGCGTGATAGGCGGCGTTGTAATCAAGCTGGCCGCCGGAATAGCTGATTGAATGATAGGCGAGCCATTCTTCGGGCGACAGCGCCTCCGAAAACAGCGGCAGCTGTTCCGGCACTGGCTGGCCGGGAGCGCGGCCCGGCATCTTGCGCGGGTCGAATTTCAAAAACGGCTTGATCGCGGGGAATGATTTCGCCTGTTCCTGCATCAGCGTCTCGAGACCCATCTTGCGGCGGTATTGCGTGCCGGGGCCGCGGAAAATGGTAAAGACGGTCATGACTGCCATGATCGCAAGGAAGATATATTTAAGCGGCACCACGGCGACAAGGGTGGAGCGCTTGATATGCTCGATCGTGATATCCTCGACCGGAGCCTTGGGCAGCCAGTTCTGCCAGACATGCAAAAGCTCGCGGCCCTGCGCATCACCGATGCCGAAATTTTTGCCGTAGACGCCGCGCACGACCCACATTTCGGCGATGCGCACATAGCGGACCATGTTGGTCAGTTCCGCGCTAAAGAAATGCCAGATCACCCAGCACAGGCCGGCGACTATGCCCACGATGATCGTGAACATGATGAAATCTTCATGCGGACTTTTCTGCTGCGACACTCGACCTGTCCCCGAACCCGCGCGCCGGACGGCGCACTCCCCTTAATATAGCCCTGATATATTAACACATATTGACTCTGCGGCCATAGTTTCGATGCCGTCGGATTTTTCTTGAAAAATTCCTGCCGTGACTTATAAAAAGGTAAGGGCACTCGTGGAATTACGTATATTCCGAAGCGGGCGCCCGGTTGCCGACGTAGCACAGCGGTAGTGCAGCGGTTTTGTAAACCGAAGGTCGGGAGTTCAATCCTCTCCGTCGGCACCATTTTTTCCGCATATATCATCAGGACTGCCTGTTTTTTCGTATTTTCGCGATAAAATTGCGGTATTTCGCAGAAATTGGCATTTTCTGGAGATTTTTCAGCGTTGAAATGAATCTTTTGACGGTTTAATCGTTTTAAAGCCTCCCGCTGACACTATCGTGCTTCAAAACCGCCTTTTACGCGCTCAAAAAGACAGCACAGAACACCCCAGAATCCCCTTTACTTGCTTATGTCAAGCAAGTAGGCTTTCACCTCTACTTCATTTTGACTCCGGTTAACGGGGCGAAAAAGGGCAGACGGTGTGACCAACGAATCTAGCAAGCGCATGAAGGTGATCCTGGGCAACGGGACACTGGGCCAGAAATACGCAGACATCAACATGCTGTTGGGGGATGGTTTTTCCATGCTCTATAGCGGTGATGTGAAATGGGAGCTGAAACTTCCCAAGCAAACCCTCAAAGGCGATGCCGACAGCGTGGATTCCGCTCTCGACCAGTTGCGCCTGCTGTTCGAGGATATTTTGCGCGACGCACGCCCCGACACCAAAGTGTTCCTGGCGCTGAAAGAAATGCACAACCCCAAAGACTGATTATTTGGCGCGGATGTCGCTGACGCCTTTTTCACGCGGCCTTGCACCTGCGTCCTGTTCAGCGCTTGGTCCAGAAACCCCTGCGGCTGTATTCCACGACCAGCGCTTGGTTGCCCTTCACTAGGTCTGTCCAGCCCACCGGTTTTATCGAATTCGAAAAATTAACGGACGACGACGACATTGCCGTCCTGTTTCGCCACCATGCGGTCATGGAAGCGTTTCATCGGGCCTTCCGCCAACGCAGAGGGGTCCCAGCAGAAAAAACATCAATGATAAAACAAGCAGGCGGATCATGGTTTTTATACCCGATTAAGCCGCCAGCACCTGTGTGGCGTCCTTCATCTGCTGTTTCAATTGCTTGGCAGCAAGGGCGTAGCCACCGTCCGATCCATCGATGAAATGGAAATGCTGGCTGGCATAGTCAAAAATAATACAGGTCATCAGCGCAGAGGGCGCGGAATGGATGCCGTAGAAAATCTTGCCCTGCCCCACCAAAATGTCGAAATAATGGCGCAGTGATGCTTCTTTTTCCGCCGATACGTCCATCACAAGACGTAGCGTGTTATCGAACTTGATATAGTCGTTATGCGACTCCAGCGATTTCTTATACGTCTTGCCATCCAGCGTGCCGGATTTCAGGCCGAACCTGAACATCAGCTTGCCGATGCTCGACATCAGCACGGTTTCCCAAAGATATTTCAGATAGGCCTTGCGCCCCTGCCCGCGCGTCTGCAACTTGGCTTCAGCCGACAACCGCGCGGGAGTGTTGCCGAGCGTCAGCTGGCCGGCAGATACCGGTTTCCAGTTGGCGGCAGGGCCGCATAATTCTTCGATATTGCCGAGCATGTCGGCATAGAGCGCGGCTTTTTGCGTATCGTCGCCCTGCCGTGCCTGCACGATAATGGAAAGATCGACGCCGTTGCGCGCATAAAGCGGCTGCCAGCGGCATTGCAGCCCTTTGAAATCGGGCGGCTTGGCGGCAAGCGTATGCTTGGGGAACAGCGCGGTGATGTCGTGCTTTGCGCCCTCCACTTTATCTTTCACAATCTTTTCGGCGAGTGTCACGCCATCACCCGATAGCGCTGCCTGATAAACACCCGGCGCGACTTCCATTTTTGCGACACGCACCGGCGCGTTCATCTGGCGCAGCTGTTCGGCGAAAATAATGCCGGCGCGCATTTCGAGGTTGAAGATTTCTTCGGACATCAGCCGCGTGCCGTATAGTGCGGCGGCAACATCATAAACAAGCGCGGCAGGCACCAGCAGCGTCGCGCCATCGCCGCCGAAGATATAGGCGATTTCTTCGCGCCCCGCCGCATTCAGCACCGCGGTGATGCTGGAGGCCGAGATCATGTTGACGTCTTTGTATTTCCCTGCCTCGATCGCCTTGGTCGAACCCACGATATCGACAATCAC
Source organism: Bdellovibrionales bacterium (assembly GCA_038247245.1). Taxonomy (GTDB): domain Bacteria; phylum Pseudomonadota; class Alphaproteobacteria; order Micavibrionales; family UBA2020; genus JAPWJZ01. The sequence continues at coordinate 70,764 of JBBRVE010000004.1, forward strand.
CACGCACCAGTCATCGGGGATGTCGTTGTGTTGCGCGATATCGAGCATCCCGCCGCCCGAGGCCAAGGGCGGAAGGTCTTTATAAAAACTGCGCGATGCTGAAGCGTCCATGACCGACAGCATAGCACCAAAGAAAACGGGCAGGAAAGCGTCACCGCTTCCTGCCCGTCATCAACCTTCATCCAATAGGGAAATCGGAAATGAAGATAATGTCTTGATCCGGCCCTGTATTACAGGTCGAATTTAGCGCCTTTCGGCGGCTTCGCCTTGTTGTCTTTGTCTTTCGCGATGATTTTCGACACGAGGCCTTGTGCTTCGGCCGCAAATTCCGCCGGCAGCGACTTCACGTCGTTGGCGGGGGTTTTGGAAGCCGCAATCGCGCCCAGTTTGTCGGAAGCGATTTCACCGAGGCCGTGCACGATGTCGGCCACAGCTTTTGCGGAGGGCAGGCCGCCCACGATCGCATCCGCCTGTTTCGACACGCGCTCGGGCGTGATTTCGCGGGTCAGCGCCGCTGCCTGCATCGCGATTGCATCGGTCGGGATAGTTGCCGCGATGTCGCGGACTTGCGCCGCCACATCTTCGACCGAACCGTTGCGCGCATCGTCCAGCATCGGCTTGAACTGTTCGAACAGCGCTTTGATGATCATCGCTTCGCCATCCGCGCGCGTCGCCAGCGCCTGGTCGAGGCCTTGCTCGATCTGCTCGTTCGAGGTTTTCGCGAGGACGTCCTTGATCTGTTTTGCAACTTTCAGGGAGGTTTCTTCTTCCTGCAGTTTCGCCATGCCTTTATCCAGCAGGCCCTTCACTTTTTCTTCGTCGAATGCGCGCACGGCCTGGGAGATGCCATCGGCAATTTCCGAGCTGTTCAGGATGCCGTAGAAATCATTGGCAGCGTCTTTCACATAGGCCTTGGGGAATTCCGCGAGGCCTTTGTTGACCGCCGCCTGGCCGCCGGCAGCAGCCGTGCGGGTCAGTTTGTCGGCGTTTTCGGGGGTGACGTATTTAGCGGCGAATTTTTTGAACGCTTCTTTGAGGAGGTCGATACCGGGATGGTTTGCCATTGTGCTGTGCTCTCCGTAAAATTTTCTATTTATGAGTGTGCAAAACCTTCGCGGGTTTATAGGACGGTTTTGCGAATGAGTTGCTGTGCGCCTTGGATGATAAAGTCCATGCGTCTTGAGTCAACGGGGTTTCTTTACAGAAAGAGTCTTTTTGGGAATTTCAGATTTTACGCAATCGTATCCAGCAGGTCGCCAAGCAATTCGTCCTGCACTTTAATTACGGAAACGTTTGCTTTGTAAAGCGCCTTGCTTTCAAGCAGGTTCACTGCTTGCTCGGCCAGATCCACATCAGGCACGGCGACCAATCCGTTGCCATCCGCATGAACCGAAGACGGGTCATAGATTACGGAATATGCGTTCGGATCGGGCCGCACCTGCGCGGAAACACCGCCGCCCGCCTGCGACGAAAAGTCGACAGTGACGGGTGTGTAAAGGGTTGAGGCGGGAGCTGACGGGTCGGAACTGGGCACAGTACCCGATGTCGATGCATTGGCGATATTGCTGGCCGTCGCGGCCAGCCGCGTGCTTTGGGCACGAAGCCCCGAAACCGCGATCGAAAATGCATCCGTCATGACAAACCCTGCCTTACCAAATACCTTCCGGAAAACGGACATTCGCGTGACGGCAGCAAAAGCAGCCAAAGCACGAATAGACAGATTCCAGACGATAACTCCATTATGCCATATACCACTTAATAATAAGTTATGCTTTTGAACTTATAGTAAATTTAGGCTAGATTCGAAAGTCACAGGATTAGAGTCTTTAGGAGACATCCATGAAATATCCCGTCAAAACCCTGCTCGCAACCGCGATGATTGCGCTTGTTTCGGCGTCCGCGCCTGCACAGGCCGGCAAGCACGAATATGGCGCCGATGGCGACATGATGGCGATCAAGGGCGACATGCTTGATAACGGTTTCAGGGATGCATCACGCACGATCGGCCGCTTGCCGTCAGGCGATGTTTTCGCGCCGCAGCACATGTACGACAAGCCGGAGCATTACGGCTTCAAGCCCTATGTTTCCAACTGGGATCCGCAGAACGACCACCCGCAGCAGTGGGATGGCCAGGATTGGGATCCGTCGATGTGGAACAAGGACTGGACGCCTGAAGTGACGCTCAACAAATTCTTTAAGGCGCGGGTTTTCGAGCGCCAGTTCATGCGCAAGGGCAAGCCGCCCGTGCCGGTGCTGGAACTGGGCCCCACCTTTTATAAAATTTCCGACCTCGACCAGCGCCGCGCGCTGAAACTGCTGGCGGATTTCACCGGCGTGTTCGGTGAGGGATTTCCGGTTGTGGAACTGCGCGACTGGCACACCGCCGAAATCGTCGGCACCTATACGCCCAAAGGCATGTTCATGAACTGATCCGGCTTCCGGATCTTCGCCCGCTTTTTTGCCCTGATTTATCTGAAAGAGGCTCTTTGCGATGAAAAACTCCCTCCTGCTCTCTGCCGGCCTTCTGGCCGCCCTGACCGTGACCGGCTGTAACATGAAAATGCGCGACAGCTTCGCGCCGTCGGAGCAGATGAGCTACGCGCCCAATGATTCTGCCTACACCAAATATGTGAACGACTTCACCGGCACCGATACGCATGTGTTCAAGACGGGCGACCGTTCCTTCACCATGCGCGGCACGCCGCCCCTCAAGGGCGTGATCGAGCCGTGGTACAACTGGAACGACATCAGCAACGTCGGCAGCGCGGCCGTTGCCTTTAACGACTGCGGCAAATGCAACCTTGCGATGGGCGCGGAAGCCGATGTGATGACGCGCAACCTGCGCGGTCATACCGTTACGCTGTCGCTCTGCTATGACGGTGTACCGGGCAAAAAAGAATCCGTCTGCTTCGCGGGCGACAGCGCGAAGCTGGGCGAAGACATCAAGGATTGGAAAAAGATGACGGTCACCGTCCCCTTCGACCAGTTCCGCACGCTTGCCTATAAACATGCGCGCATCCATCTGGATGTTGACCGCGGCAACGAGCCCGCACGCAACGACAAAATCGGCAAGGCCGGTTTCGAAGGCACGATCTGGGCCGATAATTTCCGCTTCATGCTGGCCGAACAGAACGGCACGGACAAATATAACGTGAAGCTGTCCGGCGCATTGTGGCCGGATGATTACAGCGGCTGGCAGGATGCCGGCAAGCCGCGCGAACCGCTGCAATCCTGGCAGCCCTAAAAGCAGGCGGCGCGCGCAGGGACAGGCGTAGCCGGACGTATAAACAATGATGATCAAACGGGTTTTAATCGCGCTGGCGTTGCTTACGCTGGTCACAGTATCCGCCCGCGCGGATGCCGCCGGCATGGGCGTGATCCGCGACGAAGAGGTGGAGCAGACGCTGCGCACCTTCAGCAGGCCTGTGTTTGATCAGGCGGGTTTGTCGCCCAGCGCCGTCAAATTTATCCTGATCGACCAGAACGACCTCAACGCCTTTGTCGCGGGCGGGCAGAATATTTTCGTTTTCACAGGGCTGATCCTGCGCACGAAAAGCCCGGCGGAGCTGTTCGGCGTGATCGCGCATGAAACCGGCCACATCGCGAATGGCGACCTGATCCGCATGCGTGCGGAGATGGAAGACCTGTCCTTTCAGGTCATGGCGGCAACATTGCTGGGCATCGCGGTGGGTGCCGCCGCCGGATCGGGCGAAGCGGGCGTTGCCGTGCTGTCGGCGGCAGGATCTATCGGCCAGCGCGCCGCGCTGCGCCACAGCCGCATACAGGAAACCGCAGCCGACCAGTCGGCGGTTGCGTATCTGAAGGGCGCGCGGATGCCCGTATCGGGACTTGTGTCGTTTATGGAGACGCTGGCCGATCAGGAATTGCTGCCGGAATCGCAGCAGACGGAATATGTGCGCACCCACCCGCTGACCCGCGACCGCATTGCGTCGCTTGAAAATGCGGCGGCAAATTACAAAGGCGGCTCTGTGCCGGCAGAATGGGCAGGCCTTCATGCGCGCATGGTCGCCAAGCTGAAAGGGTTTCTGATGCCCGATCAGGCATTGCTGGACAAAGGCACCAGCGTCGCCGCGCGCTATGGCCGCTCCATCGCGCTGTACCGCAAGGGCCGCATCGACGAAGCGCTGAAGCTGCTCGCGCCGCTGATCAAGGAAGAGCCGCGGAACCCCTATTTCCTCGAACTGAAGGGGCAGATGCTGTTCGAATACGGACGCATCGATGAAGCAATCCCCGCCTATGCCAAATCGGTCGAGCTTGCCCCGGAATCGGGGCTGATCCGTGCGGCCTATGGGCATGCGCTGCTGGAATCCGGCAGTGATACCCAGAAACATTATGCCGAAGCGGTAAAGCAGTTCGAGCGCGCCCTGCAGTCGGAACCCAAGGACATCAAAACGCATCATTTTCTGGCCATTGCCTATGGCAAACAGGGACAGGAGGGGCTTTCGCGCCTGCATCTGGCCGAAGAACAGCTGTTGCGCAGGAAAACAGATTACGCGATACGGGAAGCCAAACTGGCCCAGCAATCTTTGGTTAAGAATTCGGCCAGCTGGATCCGGGCGGGGGATATTCTGGATGCGGCCCGCCGGCAGAAGAAACAGGACAAGAAAGACAAAAATAGGGATTGATTTTGGGGGCTTAAGGCTCACATTGTTATAGTTGCGTACACCAACAGGGTCAGGGGTTTTGCATGTTCCAGAAATATATCAATAAATACATCCTTCCGGCGGTGCTGGCAGCAGGCGTTTTTGCCTCCGCGCCCGCTTCCGCAGAGAACTTCACGAAAGAAGACATCAATAAAATGATCCATGAATACATCATGGAAAACCCCCAGTTAATTCTGGAAGCGGTCAACCGTTACCAGACCAGGGAAATCGAGGCGAAGAAAGCCGATGCGCTGCAGCGTAACCATGACGAATTGTTCAAGAACGAAAAATCTCCCTTCATCGGCAACAAATCGGGCGACGTCACGATCGTCGAATTCTTCGATTACAACTGCCATTACTGCAAAGACGTTTTCTTCACGCTGAAGGACATCGCGAAGGAAGATCCGGGTGTGAAAGTGATCTTCAAGGATTTCCCGATCCTGGGACCGACATCCGAAACCGCCGCCAAGTGGGCACTTGCCGCGCAACGTCAGGACAAATATTTTGAATTCCATGAAAAAATGATGAGCTTTAAGGGCGCCCTCAAGAACGAGGACATCGAAACAGCTGCCAAGGATGTCGGCATGGATCTGGGCGCAGCACGTTCTTATGTCGATGGCACCGATGCCATGATGCAGATCGAGCGCAACCGTGCACTGGCCTCGCAAATGGACTTTAACGGCACCCCTTCCTTTATCGTCGCGGACGAAGCCTTCTCGGGCGTTCCCGACAAGGAAAGCCTGAAGCAGCGCATTGCCGACAAGCGCAAGGCCGCCAAAGAAGGCGACAAGCCCAAGGAAGAAGAAAAGAAACAGGACTAACCGTACCTGACAGGACAATAAAAAACGGCGCCGTCACAGGCGCCGTTTTTTATTGCCCGGACGGGCGTGTTATTCTTTCACGGGTTTTACTTCCGTGCCGTCAAAGGCGAGCGCCTTCTCCTGTGCTTCTTGCGACTCAATGCCGCTGCCGTTCTTGCCCTGCCACAGGTTCAGCCGGTATATCTTTTTGTACCCGTTTGTTTTCAGCACCGGATAGGCCTGCAGCGTCATCGAGATCATGCGGGTAGGAAAGAAGCTGTAATCACAGACCAGCACCACCGGCGCGTCCTTGTCGGGCGCCAGCGCGGGCAGGTTCTTTTCGGTCAGTCCGGTCAGCGGCGCATTAACCGATCCCGCCAGATGCCGCCGGGCGAATGAATCCGCACTGCGCACATCCAGTACTGTCACCGCACCCTTTTCCTTCAGCGCGACGAAGCCCGGCAAATCCAGTTCTTCGCTGGTTTCGGGCAGGGACTCTTTATACTTCTCCAGCGTCACCACGTTTTGCGCGGGCGTGCTTTGTGGCGCATCGAAGGCTCCTGCGTGAGTCGCGACTCCCATAAACATGAACGAAATCAGAGCGATCATCAGCGGCAGCATATAGAAATGACGCATGGCTTTAGCCTCCTTCTGAAAAATAACAGCTCAGCTTTGCCAGCTTCTTAAGAAAATGTAAAGAATTTCACGACTGATCATATTTCCATAAATTATTGAAATTGCACATTTTGACACGTGTTACTGAAATAAAATTACACTAATCCTTAACTTCTTGTTCATAAATGCCCTTGACCGTGGTTCTGTAAAATGTTTTACTATTAACATAAGACGTTAACAAGAAATTAAAAAAACCGGATCAAACGGGGCGTCGACACCACGGTGAGACACAGAGAGAAGAACGGCTAAAAAAACAAAACATAGGGGAGTGACTTCAAATGGCTAAGATCCTGATCGCAGAACACAATTCCACCACCGCAGCATATCTGGCGGCCTCGCTGAAAAAAGCGGGCAATACGGTCGAGAGCGTCGACAACTGCCTTGATGCATGGCGCGTATCGTCGCGCGACACTTATGATGTGCTGTTGGTGAACGTCGTGATGCCCGGCATCGACGGCTTCGTCCTCGCCCAGAAGGCGCTGCAGGACAACCCCGGCCTTCAGGTCATTTTCATTACCGGTTTCGCAGGTGTTGCCATGGATACGCACGCAACCCCCGCTTATGCCCCCGCCCCCGTCACCACGCGCCCCTTCCACCTGAAGGAGATTGCCACCCGCGTGCGTTACCTGATGGGCCAGGGCAGCCTGCCGCTGAAAGCGCCGATGGCGTCTGCGGACAGCAACATCATTTACGCGGACTTCGTACACAAGCCCGCACGCGCGCAGCAACTGTAAGAGTTTACGACCGGACCCCCAACGGAGACAATTCCCCCTCCGTGAACCACTGTCCCCAGACCGCCCCCCCGGTCTGGGGACAATCTTTTCTAGGGCGATTCCTTGAAAAGCGGGTTTTTCCCGCCTTTTCAGCGGATTACGATAGGACTTGCACAAAAAGGAAATGCCGTGCTAATAAAGCGGCCTGACCAAGGACACATAGCTCAGCGGTAGAGCACTATCTTGACATGGTAGGGGTCACAGGTTCAATCCCTGTTGTGTCCACCACTTCCTAACGTAGAAACAAGGCGTTAGTCGAAGCATATACCAAGCAAAAAAGTCGAATAGAGCCAGTGGCACAATTGTGGCACACGCAAAAAGGCTTTTCGACTCATGGCGACTCTCAGAAAACGCAGTGACCGGTGGCATGTTCAGATTCGCAGGCGGGGGCATAAATCCCTTACCCATTCATTTTGCCTGAAAGAGGATGCTTTGGCATGGGCTAGGGCTATGGAGACCGCCATAGACCGTAAAGCCCTCCCTGGAGACCAATCGGCTATTGAAGATAAAACCCTCTGGGACCTTCTGCAAAAGTATCTTGATGAAGTCACTCCCAAAAAGAGAAGTCATAGGATTGAGGCCAATTTTATCAAAGCTTTCATGCGTATGGAAATCGCACAGAAGAAACTGACGGCTATCAGCCCCGCCGACTTTGCCTCCTTGCGGGATAAACGCCTGCAAGAGATTCAGGCTTCAACCTTTAACAGGCAGATCGGCATGATCCAGAGCGCGTATGAGACGGCTATCAGAGAATGGAACTGGCCTCTGACTGAAAACCCTTTAAAGCGTATCCGCAAGCCAAAAAACGACCGTCCAAGAAACAGGCGACTAAACACCAATGAACTGACTAGGCTAATGGAGGAAATCAAAAGGACAAGAAACCCACTGTTAAAACCTGTTGTGCTATTCGCCATTGAAACGGGTATGAGGCAAGGGGAAATCCTACGAACCGAATGGAAACACTTAGACCGAGACAAGAAGATTCTATTGATCCCCCTAACCAAGAACGGAGAGCCAAGAACAATTCCGCTTTCCAAGGCTGCTTTAAGCATACTGGAGGACGTTAAGCAGACTGATGAGCGTATAACGTAGCTAGGAGCGCGGCCTATGACGCCATGTGACTACTCGGGCCGGCCTCGTGATTATGTTAAGCGCGCGTATGCGCATCAGGCTGAGCTATCCAATCATACTTCTTTCTACGCCCAGTTCTTTCCAAGCTACACTTACAACATACTTGGCCTGTTCGAGACCAATATCGGCATCAAAGTATTTTCGAATCCATTCAGCCTGGATCTCTTCCTCGGAACGCCCCTCCAGCCAAGCTCTAAGTTTACCTATTTGAAACCAGTTTTTACGCGCATTAAGACGAGAATGCTTTACGGGATCGGGTAACAGACCCCTCACCTTCCATGTATTAATTGTGGGCAGAGGAACACCAAGAACCAACGCAAGCTCCGCGCTCGAAACACAGCTCCAGACAGGGCGTCTCTCGTATCGGCTCCAATTTGCCCTCAGCTTTTGGGGGTTAACTTTCTGCATTATTAATTCCCTTTCCCGTTTTCTGTGAAAGTTGAGACAGGTAGCGTGTGTAGAGGACATACTTCTATTTATTTTTAAAAATAATTATTAATAAGAACCCACAATTGGCTAGACCAAGGGGGAGACGCCCCAAAAGTCCTCTACAACCTCTACCTCTTTATGCCTGTAGTAACTTCATCTACAAAGAACGCACCATAAGAGTCTTTTAGCACTCCGCATGCGGCCGCTTCAGGATATTTGGCCTTGTCCTTATAGATTTCTTTACCGTCGACCTTAACTACAACCACAGCGTCACGCTCTGCCGATGCTGCGCGGAAGATAACGCGATCAACGAGCCTTACTGTGTTGTTTTTTCTGCCAGCTAGCGGCTTGAAGACCTTAATAGGATTGCCGAAACTCTCATCGTAAAGGGCACCTTCATGATGAAAACTGATTTCCACGCCTGCTGATTGCCAATCAGAAGGAACATAGTTTTCCCTACCAAGAACTTTGAAGGCAAACTTCTTATCTGGCTGGCCATGAAAACGATGTTCATCTTGATAAAGAGTGAAGTTCATGCGCTCCCAAAAAGGAACGGATGTTTCTGGCGTACATTCGATCTCAAGAACATTGACGCCCTTCTCTCTGAAAATCACTTCCATGTAATTGAAAAGAAGCTCACCGTATCCAAGCCCCCTTTTGCTTTCCTTGACGGCGATAATATCAATCGTCCTGTCGCCGAGTGCAAAAGCAATTGCCTTTTCGCCTTGCTTTCCGATTAGAACCGTAAGACCGCCTCCCTGATGCGCCCTTTTGATGATTTCTCTGTTGCAGTAAAAGGAATGTCCATTGGAATCCTCCTCTTCCTTTAACCATTTCAAAATAGTTCTTAGATCAACATCGGTGGACTTACGGATCGTTATAGACTTTGTTTTGGACATAAAATGTCCTCCTTATGAGTTATTCGTCAACAGAATGCCAATATAGTACGTAAGACCGTTGACATGAGTCTTCGCATGTTTTCTAGCTAGAAGGCTAAAGAACTTGTGTTTTCCAAGCATGGACTTGCCCTGCATCTGCTCAAACATGTAGTCCACCAAGACGCCACAGTGTCCATATCTTTGCTGGCAGCTTTGAAACCACCTGATATTAGGGGGCTTTTCCTACCAGCCTTGGAGGAGACAGGAAAAATTGGCTTATTAAAATATGACGAATAAAATAACGCCTCTTGCAGCATCCACGCATTGCGGTCAATCAGTGCGCCTAGTGACGGTTTAGTTGTATCTTCCAAAATCGTATTCATCGTTTCCTCCGCAGAGAACATAAGTTGCCTATCCCCACCCGAACTAATTTCAGGTGAGTACCCAATCCCCCTTTTCAGGGTTCCAAGCTAATGTTCAGATCAGGCGGCTAGGCCGGAGGTGAGCCGGAAGCTTGGTACACTTCTGTGCTGCTCATTTTCATTACGCTTCTGCGTTAGTTTTCATTCCTGGTTTTTTAGTCTATGGACAACAAAGGAAAAAAATCTTATTAACCATAACTCTAAGGTAACACGAATTTTCGTGTTTGAGAATCACCTACGTGAGGGAGCATAAATCCTTTAAGTGATTGATAATAAATGATAACATTAATTGCCCTTTTTAAAATTTTTTTTTGAAATAAAGGTGCTTTAAGGAGCCCGTGACGACACGGATGAAGGGTGAACCGCCCGCAATATCTGGCACATCTTTGGCACAAAAGAGGGCAGATTATTGGTTGAACGCACGAGTTACCTGTGCTTATATCTTCACAGATAGCACTGAACCTATTAGGTTTTTGTGCTTGTGTAGGTGGCCCATCGCGCAGGAGTCGATCCTTGACATGGTAGGGGTCACAGGTTCAATCCCTGTTGTGTCCACCACTTACCCCAAGGGGCGGTTCGAGAATTCATGAGCAAGCCCGCCTCGCCCCCTGATACCAATCTGCGTCATCAAGCCATTACATTATTGTCTGCAGGCCGTTTCGACGACGGCATTGCGCTGCTTGAAAAGGCCGCCGTGCAGGCGCCGTTATCCGGCCTGATACAGGGTGATCTTGCGCTGGCGTATTGGCAGGCGGGAAAACCGGAACGGGCCGAAGCGCATTACAAGACCGCCGTAAAACTGTCGCCGGACCACGCTTATGCGCTGAACAGCTATGGCGCATTCCTGCTGGAGCAGGCGCAGCTGGAACAGGCGCGCCCCTTGCTTGAAAAGGCGCTGACTCTGGAGCCCGCAAATTTTCAGATCCAGAACAATATGGGCCTGCTGCTGTACAGGACGGGCGATCTGGCGGGCGCGGAAAAACACCTGATCGCGGCAATACGCGGAAACCCTAAATGGCCGAACCCGCATGCGAATATCGGGGATGTGTTGCGCGACAGCCGGCGGCCCGAGCTGGCTGAAAAAGCGTACAAGCAGGCACTGACGCTCAACCCCCGCCACGCACAGGCCTGGCGCAATCTGGGCGCGTTGTACGCAGAACAAAAACGCCTTGATGAAGCAATCGACGCGTTGCGCCGCGCTGTTGATATTTTTCCGCTGGAAAGCGCATGGCTGGTCCTGATGGACCTGTACGAAAAGACCAACCGCATAGATGATGCCGAAGAAGCACTGAAAAACACAAAACGCGTGCTGCCGCCATCGCCCTATATTGCCTTGTGCGAGGCGAAAATCCTGCGCCGCCGCAACCAGTCCGATGCCGCGCTTGCGCTGCTGGAGGAATACAAGGACCTGCTGCGCCCCGATGCGATGCGCAATTCAACGTTCTTCTACGAGCTCGGCCAGTTGTATGAGCGCAGCAACGACGCGGCACGCGCCTTTGACGCCTTTACGAAAGGCAACAACTGCAAGGCCCAAATGGCCGACCTGCAGAATTTTCATCCGGGAATTTACCCGTCGCTTGCCGCCCGCCTGCTCCGCGATTTCACGCCCGCCATGGCGCAAGGGCCGCTGCCGGACGGCGCGGAGCCTGCGCCGGTTTTCCTGATCGGCTTCCCGCGCTCCGGCACCACGCTGCTCGACCAGATCATGGCAAGCCATCCCGATATCGGGGTGGCCGAAGAAAAACCCGCCGTCGACAAGATGATCCATCATCTTGTCCGCACCTATGGCACCGCGCGCCAGCACGAACACCCCTTAAGCGATGCCTGCTATCCGGCAGCGATGCCCCAGCTGACGGCGCAGGATATTGCCATCATGCGCGAAAAGTTTTTTGCCGAACATGCGGGCACCGAACAAAAGCCGCTTTTTGTCGACAAGCTGCCGCTGAACATCCTGCATGTGGGCTTGATCCAGCGCGTGTTCCCCAAGGCCAAATTTATCCTCGCCTTGCGCCATCCGTGCGATTCCGTTCTCAGCTGCTACATGCAGGATTTCTTTTTAAACCCCGCCATGGTCCGCTTCCTCGACCTTCAGGATTCTGCGCGCTTTTACGATGAAGCCTTTAAGGTCTGGGAACACTACGCCAGAACGCTGAAACTTGACGTTCACACCATCCGCTACGAAGACGTCGTTGCCGATTTCCAGCCGACGGTGGCGAAGCTGCTGCAATTCCTGAATGTGCCTTGGCACGATGCCGTGCTGGAATACGATAAAACGGCGCAGAAAAAAGGGCTGATCAACACGCCCAGCTACCATCAGGTCACGCAGAAAATATATACCCGCGCAAGCGGGCGCTGGCAGAAATACCGCGAACAGCTGAAGCCTGTGCTGGATATCCTGCAACCGCATGCCGAGCGTTACGGCTATGCCATGGGCGACAGCGAGCAGAATTAATTACATTTCAGCGTCGATAAATAGTCGCGCGACGGCCAGTAGCGTACGCGGCCCGTATCAACATGCACGAAACCGTCTTCGGCGTAAAAACCGACCCCGCCGACGTTCAGGCAGGTCGCGATATTGCGCAGTTCGGTCGTCGACAGCCCCGGCACCTTGATGTCGATTGCCTTGCCATGCGTGTGCTGGGAATCCTCCGCCTGGCTGCCGCCTGCGTCGCGCAGGGCTTCGTTGGTGTTGGTCGAACGGTAGGACGACACGACCTGATATTCCACATCCAGACCGGGATGACGGCGCTGGATTTCGGTTTTCAGGCGGCCCAGCAGATCGAACAGCGCGGGATCCATATTGGCCGCTTCACCGCGACGGAAATCGCGCATGAACCAGTTGGCCTGTTGCGTGATTGAATCCCCGCGGTTGCGGGTCACGGTGATGCTTTCTTCTGTATGCAGATTGTAAAAGCGCAGCACATCGCTACCGGAGGACTGCGTCACGGTTGCAACGGCCTGCTGAAAGGACACCTGCGTCAGCACCGGCGGCGCGTCCTGATTGGCGCGGTTGTTTTGCTGGCCGTTATTGGAGGGTGCGGTTGAGCAGGCGGCAAGATTGAAGGCGATCGCCAGTGTTGCGCCGAAACGTCCAAGCTTTTTTGCCTGATTATTCATGGTGATTCTCCCTCCCGCCTTTAATGGCGTTCGAATTTTATACCAGAAACATCGAGATTATGCAAAATAAAAAGGCGGTAACGGCCTTAGATGAGGACGTGGCGCCCGATTTCGATGACGCGGCCAACAGGCAGTTTATAGAAGTCGGTCGGTTCCGCCGCATGTTTGGACAGCCAGATATAGATGATGTCCTGCCAGATCGACATGCCGTATTTCGGATGCGATTTGATAGAGCGGCGCGACAGGAACAGCGAGGTGTCTTCCCAGTCGAAATCGATGCCGTTATCCTGTGCGCGGTTCATCTTGATCAGTTCTTCCTGCACGTCGGGGTGGTCCTTGAACCCGAAGCGCAGGACAACAACGCTGAATTCTTCGTTCAGGTGGGTGACCAGTGCGCGGTCTTCGGGCGTCACATGCGGGAAGGGCTCGATCTTGACCGACAGGATGATGTTGTTCTGGTGCAGCACCTTGTTGTGCCGCATGTTTTGCAGCAGCGCGGTCGGCGTATGGTTGGGATCGCCCGCAAAGAAAAACGCCGAGCCGTTCACGCGCTGCAGGTCGGGGTAGCGGGTCTTGTATTCAGTAATGAACTTGTCGACCTTGACTTCCCGTTTGCGCGCGCGGGACGACAGGATGAACGTGCCCTGGATCCATGTGGTCATGATGACCATCAGGATGGTTGCGATCAGCAGCGGCACCCAGCCGCCCTGCAACAGCTTCAACAGGTTGGAGCCGAGGAACAACAGATCCAGCGCAAGAAAGACGCCGAAGACCGCAACCGCTTTCAGGAATTTCCATTCGCGGATCTGCCAGACGACAAAGAAACCCATGATCGCATCAACACACAGCGCACCCGCGACGCTGATGCCGTACACGGCGGCTAGGCTGGAAGAGGAACGGAACAGCAGCACAAGGATGATGACACCGCACATCAAAAGGTAGTTCACCTGCGGCAGGTAAATCTGGCCGGAATGCTTATCGGAGGTGTGCATGATCTTCATGCGCGGCAGCAGGCCCAGGTTGACCGCCTGACGGGTCAGCGAATAGGCGCCGGTAATAACGGCCTGGCTGGCAATCACGGTCGCGCAGCCCGCCAGCAGGACAAGCGGCAGCTGCCATGTCTGACCGACCATTTTAAAGAACGGGTTATCGAGCGTCTCAGGATCGTGCAGCACCATCGCGCCCTGGCCAAGGTAGTTCAGCGCAAGGCAGGGAAACACATACCACAGCCAGGCCAGCTGGATCGGCTTGCGCCCGAAATGGCCCAGATCGGCGTAAATCGCCTCCGCCCCCGTGACGCACAGGAAGATGGCGCCCAGGGTGATAAAGGCGATCTTGCCATGCGTCGCCACGAAATAAATGGCATGCCACGGGTTGATCGCGGCGATCACGCGCGGGTCATCCATGATATGCCCGGCACCCATGACGCCCAGCACGCCGAACCACAGCAGCATGATCGGGCCGAACAGTTTCGATACCTGCGCCGTGCCTTTATATTGAAAGAAGAACAGGCCCACGATGATCAGCAGCGTGACCGGCACGACATAGGGCTCAAACCCGTCGACAACGACGTTCATACCCTCGACCGCGGACAGGACCGAGATCGCGGGCGTGATGATGCTGTCGCCATAGAACAGCGCAGCACCCGCCATGCCAAGGAACAGGAAGCCAATGGTATTACGATAGATCACGCTGCGCGCCAGCGCCATCAGCGCAAGCGTGCCGCCCTCGCCGCGGTTGTCGATGCGCAGCAGCACGGTCACATATTTCAGTGTCACGATCAGGAACATCGACCACAGGAACAGCGACAGGATGCCCAGCACCTCCGGCAGCGCGACGCCGGTATCCGGGTGCGCGCCCACGGCATGCATTGCTTCGCGAAACGCGTATAGCGCACTGGTGCCGATATCGCCATAAACGACGCCGATGGCGCCGACAGACATCGCCACCAGCCCCGTACCCGGGCCGCTGGCGTGATGATCGTCGTGGGATGCTGTGGCAGATTGCATTTTTATTATTCTTATTGAATGCCTGACCCCGTTTCGGGGTCGCTTCCCCCTGTTTTACCGCAGGGCAGCAAGCGTGCAAAAGGATTCTTTTCTAATTTTCATAAAAATTTGTTTTAGAGCGGCGGAACAAGGCGTTATCTTTTAAAAATACAAGCCCCTCGCACCCCGCTATATTCTGGCGAGATCATTCCAAGGAGCATTCGTCATGATACAACCTCAAAAAACTCCCGCCGCGCAATCCCTGCCCCGATCACCCATCGTCATGATACCCGCGCGCATGGCATCGACCCGCCTGCCGAACAAGCCGCTGGCGGATATCGAAGGGTTGCCGATGATCGTGCAGGTGTTGCGCCGCGCCGAGGAATCAAAACTCGGCCGCGTCGTGGTTGCCTGTGCGGAGGCCGAGATCAAGTCGGCTGTTGAAAGGGCCGGCGGTGAAGCGGTGCTGACCGATCCCGCTCTGCCCTCCGGTTCAGACCGTATCCTCGCGGCACTCAAAACAATCGACCCGCAAGGCCAGCATGACGCGATCATCAACGTGCAGGGCGACCTGCCAACGCTGGATGCGGCACTGATCAAAACCGCGTTTGACCTGCTGCAAAACCCCGAAACCGATATCGGTACGCTCGGCTGCATCATCACAAAAGAATCCGAAAAAACCAATCCGAACGTGGTGAAGGCGATTGCGGAGATAGATTTTGCCAAGGGCGAAAAACAGGGCCGCGCGCTGTATTTTTCGCGCATCACAGCACCCTCGGGCGACGGGCCGCTGCTGCACCATATCGGCCTTTACACCTATAAACGCGCGGCGCTTGAAGCCTTCGTCGCATCGCCGCCCTCCGCGCTTGAAAAACGCGAACGCCTTGAACAGCTGCGCGCCCTCAGCCTCGGCATGCGCATTGATATCGCAGTGGTGGATACCGTGCCGCTGGGCGTCGATACGCCGGAAGACCTTGAAATTGCGCGCCGGATTTTGAAGAAATAATGTCCCGCGAATATTGCGATTATATCCTCGACCAACTGACGCCACTGCCCGGCATTTCGGCGAAGCGGATGTTCGGCGGCTTCGGGCTGTTCCGTGGCGGCTTGATGTTCGGTATCATCATCGATGATGTGCTGTATTACAAAACAGCATCCGGCAACCGTGCCGATTACGAGGCCGCAGGGTCGGAGCCGTTCCGGTATGAATCGAAAAACAAGACGGTGACATTATCCTATTGGACCGTCCCCGCGCTTGCGCTGGATGAGGAGGATATCCTGCTGGAATGGACGAAAGCCGCCTGTGGAGCCGCGCTGGAGGCCAAGCCCAAGCCAAAGAAAAAAGCAGTAAAAACAAAACGCTAACCCATTACAGCGCATTTACGTTTACCAAGCCTTACCCGTTATGTAATTATAATGGCTCAAGAGGAAATCCCCGTGTCCGACTGGTTCGACCAAACAAACGCACTCAAGGCTTTCGCGCAGACCTCCACCACCCGCACCGTGCAGCACGGGCAGGCGGCGGAGGGCAAACCGATTGCGAACACCAGCTTCATCATCGCCGTCAGCGGCTTGCGCCATGCCGACGGGCTCGATTTTTTGAAATCGAAAGCGGATGACAAGGCATGGGACGATATTTCCGAAGCCTTCGCCGAGCTTTACAAAAACCGCGTCGATCCCGCGAACCACCAATGGCTGACCAATTTTTCCAAAGCCACCGATATGGGCCGCAACGACACCAATTCGCAAGTGCAGGAAGTGCATATCCATGTGCTGACCGACGGGTTTACGCCGGAGCATGAGTTTATCTGCGACCTGCGCAGTTTCCACCCGCATCCGAAACCGGGCATCGCGCAGCTGTTCGCGGATAACAAGCTCGATATTCTCGGCACTGATATCGGCCATGGCATGAAATCGCTGCCCCTGCCCGCCAACGCCAAAGAAGCGCAGGAACACTATGCAATAGTGAACCCGAATTATAAATCGTTCCCCGATTTTATCCTGAATGGCAGCGCCGAAGAAAAACGTGATTTCTGGAAGGCCGTCGCCAAAATCGCGCTGCCATTGGTTGAAAGCGGCAAGGGTGCGCGCGTCGGTTATTACAACATGCATGGCGCGCAGGATGCGCGGCATGGCATGATGACGGTCGAGATTGCGGGCGGCGAAAATCTGGGGCAGAATGGCCTCAAAAAGCGGTGGTTCGACAATCCGTCACCATCCAAATAACCTTAAAGAAAACAGCACAAATGACCGATAAAATCGCATTCCAGGGCCGCGCGGGCGCCTATTCCCACATGGCGTGCCTCGCCGCCTTCCCGAAACTGGAGCCCCTGCCCTGCCCGACTTTTGCCGAGGCGTTCAAGGCCGCCGAAACGGGCCGCGCGAAATATGCGATGATCCCCATCGACAATTCTATCGCAGGTCGCGTTGCCGACATCCATCATTTGCTGCCGCGGTCGCCGCTATCGATTGTCGCGGAATATTTTATCCCCGTGCATCATTGCCTGCTGGGTGTCGAGGGCGCGAAAGTTTCCGACATCAAAACAGTTTACTCCCACATCCACGCCCTGCCCCAATGCCGCAAGATCATCGCGGAGCTGGGGTTGAAGCCCGTGGTGTTCGAGGATACAGCGGGTTCTGCGCTGAAGGTTGCCGAGATGAATGACAAAGCGCATGGCGCGATTGCATCGGCGCTGGCAGCCGAACTCTACGGCTTGAAAATTTTGCAAAAAAATATCGAGGATGAAGAGGGCAACACCACGCGCTTCATCGCGCTCGCCAAGGGCGCGAAGCCCCCCGCGCCCATGAAGGGCAAGAAATTCATCACCTCGATCCTCTTCAAGGTGCACAACATTCCAGCGGCGTTGTACAAGGCGCTGGGGGGGTTTGCCACCAACGGCATCAACATCCTGAAGCTGGAAAGCTATCTGGAAGGGAACAAGTTCCATTCCGCCACCTTCTATTGCGAATTCGAAGGCCACCCCGAAGCTGTATCGTTCCAGTACGCGATTGACGAGCTGCGGTTCTATGCGGCCGAT
>JBBRVE010000005.1:0-75177 GCA_038247245.1 Bdellovibrionales bacterium
GCCAGATGAAGCCCAACTTCAACATGAAGAGCGGCGGCGGCGGCGGTGGCAAAACTGCCGGCGGCACCAAGGCTTAAAGCCGGGCTTCGACCAAAGAAATCACCGCCGGATCGCAAGATCCGGCGGTTTTCTTTAGGGGGCAAAAGACGGGCAGGGGCATGAGGGACTTATGTGCCTGTAAAATTTTGCATAAATGCCCGTAAATTTGACGGTTTTAAGAAAAAGGCGTAGAATGAAGGAATAAGCCTGATTTAGGTGTGTGGAACTATTTTCTCGGGGCATCACGCATGAAACGCATGGTCAAACCTAAGCTTAATCAAGGCATTCCGGCCGAAGAAGAGCTCAAGGTCAACCCTTATCTCGCCCGCCGTATCCGCGAGGCGATGAGCAACCTGCGCGCCCCCCGCATCAAGGCGAAATCGACAGCCGCCTTCGTGTTTTTGCCGCAGTTCCGCATGTGTTTTGAAGGCATGTCGCATCTTTACCCCGCCTTTGTCCGCACCATGGCGACCATGTTCGCCGAGGTGTCGCTGATTCCCGCGACTCACCCCGCGCTCGAGGCCGATGCTATCACCAAAAAATCCTACAGCTTCCACAAGCTGCTGGGCGAAGTGTGGTTCCGGCTTAAAACCAACCGCGCGACCGCCTATCAATGGACGATGTTCGGCGCGGTCATGATGATGATCATGGCCTTCACCGCCTCGCTGGGCGCGTTCTTCGCGCGGATCTTTCTGGGTGTCGGCGCGGTTGCGCAGGCGCAGATTTTCGAAGCCTTCCGCCATCCCGGCGACCCCTACCTGAAGGGGCAGGGCGTCACCGAACTGGATGCGACCGCCGGCACGATTGCCGGATCGAGCGGCCTGTTCGACCTGCGCGTGCAGGGTAACGGCATTTCGACCGACTATGCGCTGATGGCGCTCGACAAGGTTTTGCGTCAGGGCATGGCTAGCAACCCCACCGGCGGCGCGCTGCAAAACGCGCTGGGCGGCCTGATGCAGATTTATAACTCCGGTATGCTTGTCGTCGCCTGCCTGATGATCGGCTGGATGGTCATTTCCGTCATCATCGACACCGCGAAAACCGGTACGGTCGGTGGCGGACGCCACAACATGGTCTGGGTTCCTATCCGCGTGCTGTTCGCGCTTGGCATCATGTTCCCGCTGGGCTCCGCCGGTTTCTCGGGCGGCCAGTACATGGTCGTGAAGCTTGCGGAATGGGGTTCCAACTTCGGTACGCGCGGCTGGGCGACTTATGTCGCTTCCATCGTCGGCAACCAGACGCTGCTGTCGCCCTATACCGTCAACAACAACACCAACGTCGTCACCTCGATCAACAAAATCATGGTCTGCCAGGTGGCGTACAACACCTATCTGCAGCAGCGCACCGGCGCGCTTGATGCCGATCAGGTGATCGAGCTGAAGCAGGACACAATGAGCGGCGCGCCCGGCACCCCGCAGCAAAGCCAGCTTTACATCACCAACCGTTACAGCAACAACACCGCCAACAATATCTGCGGTGCGATCAAGTTTGCGACGGCCGCGACGCCCGACGACAATAACCAGTTCCTCGACTGGAGCACGGCGACGCCGAACACGGCAATGACTGCGTCGACCACGACCGGCACCATGCCCGACAACAACTATAAAAACGTCGGCATGGCAACCGCCGTGAAAGGTTTCCGCGATGCGATGCGTGGCGCGCTGTCTGCCGATCTGGCTGACACCCCGACCGGCGTTGGCGCGGGTTCTGTCGTGACCGATGCCCGCCAGTTCGCCTGCCAGTTCGTTTCCCGTCGTTTCAGCGATGGCGGCGGCGCGGGCAACCCCGTGGCCGATATTCCGATGTGCGGAGGCGCAGCGGCTGCCGCCACCGACCCCGATACGGCGTCGCACCAGAACATGCTGAACACCATGCAGGCCGCGATGATGGCCGCCTATACCGGCGGCGGACGCGGCGCGCTCAACAACTATGTGGGCACCACATCGGCCAGCCCGATGATGACCGAAATGTCGAGCCGCGGCTGGGCCGGCATGGCCATGTGGTATCAGGACATTGCGAACCTGAACAACGTGCAGTACACGGCGCAGGAACCGATGGCAACGGTCGAGCCCGGCTCGATCTGGTCGGGTTCCGGCGGTGCGGGCTGGGAGCGTTGCGCGGGTGATGCCAGTGAATCAGGCGAGCAGTGCAAAATCTCCGGCCTTGAGGACAAAGTGTTCTCGGTCATGAACGAATACGACCGTTGGTGGGGTGTTTCCGGCCTTTCGGGTGCGCCCGGTAAAGTTGGCCAGGCCGCGGCTTCGTCCAACCAGGAACTGAACCCCGCGGTTGGCTCCTCGATCGGCTCGATCCTGTCATGGATCGGCAACGTGTCGATCGGCGACAACGGCATCCTGACCGTGCTGACGCGCTTTATCTTCCCGCGTGCGGCCGGCGTGTTCCTGTTCAAGGCTGTCGACCTGTCGGCGACCAACACCTATCCGCTGGCGCAGCTGTCGGACACCGGCCATAGCGTGCTGGGCATCGGCGCGCTGCTGTGGACGGGCGTCTCGATCCTGCAGGCTGTCTCCACGATTGACGGCGCGGGTTTCTCGCTGGGTAAAGGTCTTGCCTTCTCGGCGCTGATGGGCGCGCTTGCCTCCGTCGGCTCCATGATGATTTTGGCGGGCTGCGTGATTTCCTTCTATCTGCCGGCGCTGCCGTTTATCCGCGTCGCGTTTTCGGTGCTGACATGGCTGACCTCGGTGTTCGAGGCTGTCGTGATGGTACCGGTTGCGGCGCTGACCCACCTGTCCACCATGGGGCCCGGCCTGATGGGTAACCACGGGCGGACGGCCTGGACGCTGTGGTTCAACGTCTTTATGCGCCCGATCCTGACTGTTTTCGGCTTTGTCGCCGGTATGCTGTGCTATTCGACCTTCGCTGTGTTCTTCCACACGACGTTCGAACAGGGCGCGGCATCGGTGATGTCGACGCATTGGTACCCGATGCAGATCCTTGCCAAGGTCGCGTATTCGGTTATCTATCTCGGCACGCTTTATGCGGCTGCGAACACCTCTTTCAAGCTGCTGGACGTATTCCCCAACCACCTGATGCGCTGGCTGGGTGAATGGGGCGCGAAACAGGATACGGCGCTGCTCGACGGCCGTTCCAACATCGGCGGCGGCCTCGGCTTCGCGGGTGCGACACTGATCAAGAACCTGGAATCGGCGATCCCGATGTCGCAGGGCTGGAACGTGCGTAACCTGATCAAGAGCGACGACGAACTGACCAACCTCAGAAACCCGAACAGTGTCGCGTCCCGCGCGGTGGCCATGGGCGTGCGTGACGAACTGCTGACCGATACCAAACTTGCGCGCAAGGAATCGGATATGCAGCTTGCCCGTTCCCGCATGACCGCGGATGAACGCGACCGCATGGCCAATATGTCGTCGGGCGACAAGGACCGCTTCCTGCAGCACAAATTCCTGGAGCAGGAGAACAAAAAATATAAACGCTTCGGCTTCGAGCGCGGCATCGGCTACAGCCTGAACACGACCGGCAAGGCAGGGTACAGCAGTTTGGGCACCTCCGTTGCGGGCCTGAACATGCATGCCAGCATGAACCCGCGCCGCTGGTTCTCCCGCAACGAGGGCGGCAAGAGTATGGGCGGTTCCGGCTTCCATTTCGGTGAAAAACTGGCCGGTCACGGCCAGCGCGGCCACAAGGACAACGACCAGGGCTTCCGCGAACTGGACGGCCCGTCGATTGGTCGCAGCCAGATGGCCGGTATTTCCGTCTCCGACAGCGCGCTCGATGGCGCTCTCTCGGGTGGCGCCGGCTCGGGCATGGACCTGATGAACGCAACCCAGATGGCAAGCGTGCGCCAGAAAATCGAAAACCAGATGTCGGGCGCCGACGCCGTCAACTATGTGTCGATGTCGGATGCGGACAAAGACAGCTTTATCCGCCGCTATTACGAAACCGACCCTGAACTGTTCGCGCCTGGCGTGGGCAAATCGGGCACGGACGCGATGTTCGGCTACATGAAAGCGCAGGACGAGCTGAATACAATCAGCAAATTGGGGCTTGGCGGTGCCGCCCTTGACGAGGCGACTCGCGAACCCCGCCAGACGATCGGCTATGCGCAAGCGATGTGGGAAGAGAAAAACGCAGGTTCCGACGTCAACTCGCAATGGGGCTTCATGACCCGCGATGAAAAAGCGGCCGTCGCCATGGCGCACGGCAAGCTGGTGGAATCGCGTGACCGTGCGGCCGAGAACGAAATGTCATCCGAACAGCGTATGGCATGGAAAAACGCCGATATCGCAAAACGCGAGCAATTCTCGGATGCGAAATACGCCGAAAGCGTGATGCGCGGGCTGGTTGCCAAGGGCGTTGCGAACGAAGGCAAGCTCAACGACCTGATCAAGGCGAACGAAGCGCTGGGTGCCAAGCTGTTCAAGATCTGAACGGGTGTGCCTGTATCACGGTAATAACGCACCGCCGGGCACATGTCCGGCGGTGTCTTTTTCGGGCGGGCGCATCACCGCCCCGCTGGTTAGGTTTTTGTTAACTATATGAGATTACTTGCCAATTCCGTCCCATAAAATTTTGCATAAATGTCCATAAATTTGACGGTTTTAAGAAAAAGGCGTACAATTTAAGAATAAGCCTGTTATAGGTTCCGGTCTTTATTTGCAGGGCAAAACCATGAGCGATTCCAAGCATAAGGGTTTAATTGCGGACGGTCTTCGCGCACTCGCGGAGCTACGCAAGGACAAAAAGGCCGATGCCGCCGTCGAGAGATTCGCAACCGGCGAGCGTGTTACAGGCCGCCGCACCCTTACGGACGTACAAAAAGCCGCCAGCCCCTATGCCGAAAAACGCGCGCTGGAGAAGCGCGAGATCGCGGAAGGCAAACGCCAGCCGTTCCGCATCAAGGGCTCCGCCATCGCCGCCTTCATGTTCCTGCCGCAGTTCAGCCTGTGCTTCCGCGGCTTTTCGCACATCTATCCCGTGTTCATGCGCATCATGGCGCAGGTGCTGGTGCAGGCGTCACTGCTGCCCAATGACCATCCCGCCGTGAACTATGGCGCCGAAGGCGTTCCCAATGTCAGCTTCCGCAAGATGATGGGTGATGTCTGGTTCAAGCTGCGCACCACGCGCCGCACCGGCATGTACCAGTACGGCATGTTCGCCGTCGTCGTCATGATGATCGT
Source organism: Bdellovibrionales bacterium (assembly GCA_038247245.1). Lineage (GTDB taxonomy): Bacteria > Pseudomonadota > Alphaproteobacteria > Micavibrionales > UBA2020 > JAPWJZ01. The sequence continues at coordinate 5,202 of JBBRVE010000005.1, forward strand.
GACGCTGACTGCCACGATTGGTACTTTCTTCGCCCGTATCTTTCTGGGTGTCGGCGAAGTCGCACAGGCGCAGTTGTTCTTCACGCACCCCGGCAACCCCTACGGCGCCGGCGCGGGCAAGACAGACATGGGCAACGTGGGTGCCATCACGGGCGCGGGCGGCCTGTTCGACGGCCGCGTCGCCAACAACAATATCTCGACCGATTACGGCCTGATGGTGCTGGACAAGATCCTGCGTCAGGCGGCAGCCGATACGCCGAATGGCGGCGCGCTGCAGAACGCCCTTGCCGGCATGATGGGCGCCTATAACACCGGCGTCATCACGATTGCCTGCGTCATGATGCTGTGGATGATCGTTTCCATTGTCATCGACACCGCAAAAACCGGTGTGTTCGGCGGCGGCCGCCATAACATGGTCTGGGCGCCGATCCGCGTGATGTTCGCGCTTGGCCTGCTGTTCCCGCTCGGCTCGGGCTTTTCGTCCGGCCAGTATGCCGTGATGAAGCTTGCGGAATGGGGTTCCAACTTCGGTACGCGCGCCTGGTCGCAATATGTGGCGGGCGTTGTGGGCGACCAGTCGCTGCTGGCGCCCTTCGCGGTCAATAACGCAACCTCCCTCGTCAACAGCATCGGCAAGGTGATGGTCTGCCAGGTGGCCTTCAACACCTACCTGCAGCAAACGCAGGGCGGCCTGCCGCCCGACCAGGTGATCCGTCGCGTGCAGGACGTGACGCCGAACCTCGGCACCATCACAAACCGCTATACCAACAACACCGGCTCCAACGTCTGCGGCACGATCAGCTATTCGACCGCCTCCACCGCCGACGACATGGACAAGTTCCTGGCGTGGTCGGCGATGGTGCCTTCGACCCCGATGACGGGCTCGACTCCGATTGTGAGCGGCACGGATTATAACGCTGCCCCCAACTTCACGATTGCCGCCCGCGCGTTCCGTAATGCGATGCGTGGCGCGCTGGAACCTGCGATGCAGGACAGCGCGACCAGCGCGCTGGGTTCCGGCGGTACGGTCATTGAAATGGCCCGCCGCTTCGCCTGCCGCTATGTTGCCCGCAAATTCCCGGACGGCGGCACGGGCACCAGCCCTGTCGGCGCGATTCCTCAATGCGACGCGGCGACGACGGCTGCGGCCGCTGCCGACCCCACGATGGCCGAACAGCAGGCAATGTCGAACCAGTTGCAGACCGACATCATGGCCGCCTATGACGGCCCCGGCAAAACCGCCCTGACGACCTATATCGGCGGCCCGATGGTGGCGCAGATGAATGCGCGCGGCTGGGCGGGCATGGGCATGTGGTATCAGGACATCACCAACATGAACAGCCTGATGGCAGGCGCACAACAACCGACCGCGACCGTTGAACCGGGTTCCGTGTGGATCGGTGCCGGCGGATCCGGCTGGCTGCGTTGCATCGGATCGAAAATCATCGGCCGCTCGTGCCGTATCTCGGGCCTCGAGGAAAAAGTCCTCGGCGCGCTCGACGGCTACGACAAATGGTGGGCGAACTCGACGGCGCCCGGCAGCCCCGGCCGCAGCCTGAACACGGCTTCCACCGGCGGCCGCGACATCAACACGGGTTCCAGCGGAAGTTTGAAAAACCTGATGGCGGCGTTTAAAAACCTCTCGGGTGGCGACAACAACATCGCGTCGACGCTCGCGCGCTTCTTCGTGCCCAGCCATGGCGGCGCGTTTATCTTCCGCGCGGTCGATTTGGCCGCAACCGGCACTTACCCCCTCGCGCAGCTGGCCAATACCGGCCATAGCGTGCTGGGTACGGGCGCCCTGCTCTGGGGCGGCGTGACACTGGTGCAGGCGGTATCGACGCTGAAAGGCTTCGGCTTCTCGCTTGGTATCGGTGTCGCCGTTTCCTCGCTGCTCAACGCGTTTGCCACGATCGGTACCGCGATGATCGTGTCGGGCCTGATGATTTCCTTCTACCTGCCTGTTCTGCCGTTCCTGCGCGTTGCCTTCTCGGTCCTGACCTGGATGGTGTCGGTGTTCGAGGCGGTGGTGATGGTGCCTGTCGCGGCGCTGGCGCACCTGGTCTCGACCGGTGACGGCCTGACGGCGGGGCAGCCGCAGTTGCGCACGGCATGGATCATGTGGCTGAACGTGCTGATGCGCCCTGTGCTGACGGTGATGGGCTTTGTCGCCGGTATGCTGATCTATAATACCTTTGCTGTGTTCTTCCACACGACCTTCTCGCAGGGTGCTGCTTCGGTCATCTCGTCCAACAACTACTTCATGGCGCTGATGGCCAAGGTCTGTTATTCGGTCATCTATCTGGGCACGCTGTACACGGCTGCGAACACTTCGTTCAAGCTGCTCGACATCTTCCCGGAAAACCTGATCCGCTGGATGGGCGGTTCGCCGGATCGCAGCGTCTCTGCTTCGCTGGGTCAGGGCCATGACGGCAACATGTACGCTGCAACCCGCGTCTTCAACCAGATGCAGCCGCGAGGCGACGTGGCGATCAAGGATGCGGATACTCTTGCTGCCGAGCGCCAGCAACTGGCAAGCCGTGCCGACAACATGAAGGCGAACGCCAAGGACAAAGCGCTGAGCGGCGACGAACGCAAGCAGGCCGCGATCGACAAGAGCAACACGATCGACGGGCTGAACGCCAAGGACAAAGCCGCCTACAACAAGATGAGCCCCGACAAGCAGGACGATTTCCTGGCATCCAAGTTCAAGGAACAGGCAAACGCCAAATACGTCCGCCTGCCATGGGAAAAAGGCCTCACCGGCAAGCGCGGTTACCAGACCTAGCAACGCCGATATTATCTTCGATAAAACCGCCGGGCCTGAAACCCCGGCGGTTTTCGTTTGAGCATGGGGTTTCGGTTCCCCGCATTTGCACAAAAATGCCGCATTTGTGCGTCTTGCCACCGGTGACCGGGGCGGGTATAGTAACCCCACGGCATCTGATGCTTAACCCCTTGGATTATCAGGAGATTTAAATGGCGCGCACCGGGTTGTTAAAGGGTCTGGCAATTGCTTGCCTGCTGGCGGTTTCCGGTGCCGCGATGGCGCAGGAAACTTCAGCGGCCGCGCCAGCTGCGGTGCCCGCCGTTGCCATGCATGGCACGCCGAAATACGGCGCGGATTTCACGCATTTCGAATACACCAACCCCGATGCGCCGAAGGGCGGCCAAATCCGGCTGGCGGCGTCCGGTACTTTCGATACGCTCAATGGTTTCATCATCAAGGGTGTACCGGCTCCCGGCCTTGGCATGATTTACCAGCCCCTCACATCAAAGTCGGATGACGAAGCCTTCACGCAATACGGCCAGATCGCCCAAACCATCGAAATGCCGGAAGACCGCAGCTGGGTCGTGTTCAACCTGCGCAAGGAAGCAAAGTGGAGCGACGGCAAGCCGCTGACCGCCGACGACGTGGTGTTTACCTTCAATACTCTGATGAAGGATGGCCACCCGTTTTACCGCGCCTACTACGCGAATGTGAAAGAGGCAAAGGCCGAAACTCCGACCCGCGTAAAATTTACCTTTAACATGGCGGGCAACCGCGAACTGCCGCTTATCATGGGCGAAATGCAGGTGCTGCCCAGGCATTACTGGGAAGGCAAGAAATTCGACGCGACCACGCTCGAGGCACCGATTGGTTCCGGCGCGTACAAAATCAAGTCGGTCGATGCCGGCAAGCGCATTGTGTACGAACGCGTGAAAAACTGGTGGGGCGAAAACCTGCCCGTGAACAAGGGGCAATATAACTTCGACACCGTCGTCTACGACCTTTACCGCGATGAAACCGTGCTGCTGCAGGCGTTGTTTGCGGGCGAATATGATTTCCGCGCCGAAAACCAGGCGAAAGCGTGGAATTCGGAATACAATACCGTTCCCGTCACCGAAGGCTGGATCAAGAAAGACGAGATCCACCACAGCCTGCCGTCCGGCATGCAGGGCTTTATCTTTAACACCCGCCGCAACATATTCTCCGACGTACTGACGCGTCGCGCGCTTGGCTATGCGTTCGACTTTGAATGGTCGAACAAGCAATTCGCGTTCGGTTCCTATAAACGCACCAACAGCTACTTCGACAACTCCGAACTTGCCGCAACAGGCCGCCCGCAGGGACGGGAGCTGGAAATCCTTGAAAAATACCGCGGCAAAATCCCGAACGAAATTTTCGTCGATGAATTCAAAAGCCCCGTGACCGATGGTTCGGGTGCCGATATGCGCGACAATCTGTCGATGGCAAAGCGCCTGCTGGCCGCAGCCGGCTGGCGCATGGGCGCCGGCAAGGTGCTGGTGCGCGGCGCGGATGTCATGAAATTCGAAATCCTGCTGTCCAGCCCCATGTTCGAACGCTGGGTCGGCCCGTTTGCGGCGAACCTGAAAAAACTGGGCGCTGTCGTCACGGTGCGCACGATCGACCCGACGCAGTACCAGAACCGCATGGACAGTTTCGATTTCGACGTCACGGTCGGCACCTTCGGCCAGTCGCTGTCGCCCGGCAATGAACAGCGCGATTATTGGGGCTCCGACAAGGTCAACGTGAAGGGCAGCCGCAACCTGATCGGCATCAAGGATCCCGTGGTGGACGAACTCATCGACCTCGTCATCACCGCGAAAGACCGCGAGGAGCTGCTGGCCGCAACGCACGCGCTCGACCGTATCCTGCTGTGGAGCTATTACCTGATCCCGCATTGGCATATCGATTACTTCCGCATCGCCTATTGGGATAAATTCGGCCGCCCCGACATCACGCCCAAATACGGCCTCGGCATCCCCTACAACTGGTGGTATGACAAGAAAAAGGCCGATGTAGTGGCCGAACGCCTGAAAACCCTGAAAAAATAATTGCGCCCGAAGGAAATCAACCTTGTTCGCCTACACGATACGCCGCCTGCTACTGATGATCCCGACGCTGTTCGGTATCCTGCTGCTCAATTTTTTGATTGTGCAGCTGGCGCCGGGCGGGCCGGTCGAGCAGGTGATTGCGCGTCTTCAAGGCATGGATACCTCGGCGACGGCGAGGTTTTCCGGCGGCGGCACCGATACCAGTATCCAATCGCAGCAACAACAGATGGCAATCTCCGGCGGCGGGTCTAAATACCGCGGCGCGCAGGGTCTTGACCCCGAATTCATCAAAAGTCTCGAAAAGCAGTTCGGTTTCGACAAGCCGCTGCATGAACGTTTCTGGATGATGCTGAAAAACTACCTCACCTTCGATTTCGGCAACAGTTATTTTCAGGACCGTGCTGTGATGGATCTTGTACTGGATAAGTTGCCTGTTTCCATCACGCTGGGACTTTGGACAACATTTTTCGCTTATATTATTTCAATCCCTCTCGGAATCCGTAAAGCGGTGAAGGATGGGACACCTTTCGATACATGGACATCGGCGATTATAATTGTCGGCTACTCGATTCCTTCGTTCCTAATCGCGATTTTACTCATCGTTCTTTTTGCCGGAGGGCAATATTGGAATATATTCCCCTTGCGAGGGATCGTTTCCGACGGCTGGCAGGACATGTCATGGCCAAAACGAATTTTGGACTATCTCTGGCACATCACCTTACCGGTACTGGCTATGACGATTGGCGGATTTGCAGGCTTGACGATACTTACAAAAAATTCCTTTCTTGAAGAAATTAACAAATTATACGTCCAGACAGCGCGTGCCAAAGGTCTTACAGAGCGTAGAGTTTTGTACGGCCACGTATATCGGAACGGCATGCTGGTGATTATCGCTGGCGTGCCAGGCGCTTTGCTGGGAATTTTCTTTGGCGAAGCGTTCCTCATCGAGAACATTTTTTCGTTGGACGGTTTGGGACTGCTCAGTTTTGAGTCGGTCATTAATCGCGACTATCCGGTCATGTTCGGCACTCTTTATGTGTTTACGCTAATGGGTCTTCTTATCAAGCTCGTTTCCGACCTGTTGATGACATGGGTTGACCCGCGCATAGATTTCAATGCGCAAGGGAGCCGATAATGGAATTTACGTCTATATCAAAACGTCGGTTAGCCCAATTTCACCGCAATCGCAGGGGTTACTTTTCCCTTTGGATATTTGTGGTAATTTTTGCAATCAGCATGTGCGCTGAATTCGTTGCAAACGACAAGCCGATCCTAGTCGTTTATAACGGTGATTATTATGCCCCTGTTTTCAAGTCCTATGCGGAAACCCAGTTCGGCGGGGAGTTCGAAACAGAAGCCGATTACCGGGACCCTGCGGTGGCTGAACTCATCAACCGTAAGGGTTGGATGATTTGGCCACCCATCCGCTACTCTTATCAAACCATCAATTATAATCTTGACGTTCCCGCGCCATCCCCGCCCAGTCGCGAAAACCTGCTCGGCACAGATGATCAAGCGCGTGACGTTTTTGCACGGCTGATTTATGGTTTTCGCATTTCCGTTATTTTTGGCTTCATCTTGACGATAGTCAGTTCGGTAATAGGTATTTGTATCGGTGCGATGGAAGGGTATTTCGGTGGCTGGTTCGATCTTTTGACTCAGCGTCTTATCGAAATTTGGGCTGGCATGCCTGTATTATTTCTGCTTATCATCATGGCTAGCGTGATCACACCGAGTTTTTTTACGGTGCTTGGCATCATGCTGCTATTTTCATGGATGACCCTCGTGCCTTTAGTGAGGATCGAGTTTTTAAAGGCGCGTAATCTCGACTATATCCGTGCAGCCAAAGCGTTGGGCGTGACCACTCCGGCCATTATGTTTAAGCATGCATTGCCGAATGCCATGGTATCAGTATTGTCGATGCTGCCGTTTATTCTGGCAGGATCAGTGACCACGCTGACAAGTCTTGATTTCCTTGGATTTGGTCTGCCGCCTGGTTCTGCGTCATTAGGCGAGCTGCTGTCGCAGGGGAAAAACAACCTGCAGGCGCCGTGGCTGGGGATGACGGCATTTTTCTCGATCGCGGTGATGCTGAGCCTGCTGACCTTTATCGGCGAAGCGGTGCGCGACGCCTTCGACCCGCGCAAGATTTTCAAAGGATAATCACCATGGCCCTGCTGGACGTCAAAAACCTCTCGGTCGATTTCGTGAACGGCAAGCAGGTCACGCATGCGGTGAAAAACATTTCCTTTTCCATCGAAAAGGGCGAAACGCTGGCGGTGGTCGGTGAATCAGGCTCCGGTAAATCCGTCACGGCGCTGTCCGTTCTGCAACTGCTGCCCTATCCGGTCGCGCAGCATCCGTCGGGCTCCATCAAGTTCAATGGTCAGGAACTGATGGGCGCTGGCGACAGTGTGCTGCGCACCATCCGCGGCAACAAGGTTGCGATGATCTTTCAAGAGCCGATGACCTCGCTGAACCCGCTGCACACGATTGAAAAGCAGATTGCCGAAGCGCTGTTCCTGCATAAAAAAATGGAGCCGGATGCCGCACGCAAACGCGTGATCGAATTGCTGGAACTGGTCGGCCTGTCCAAACTGACGCAGCGCCTTGGCGCATACCCGCATGAATTGTCGGGCGGGCAGCGGCAGCGCGTGATGATCGCGATGGCCTTGGCGAACGAGCCCGACCTGCTGATCGCGGATGAACCCACCACGGCGGTCGATGTGACCGTACAGGCACAGATTTTGAAACTGCTGGCCGAATTGCAGCAGAAAATGGGCATGGCGATCCTGCTGATCACCCATGACCTGTCGATTGTGCGCAAGATGGCGAACCGCGTCGCCGTCATGTATCACGGCGATATCGTGGAACAGGCTGACACCCGGACATTGTTCGCCAACCCACAGCATGATTACACCAAAATGCTGCTGGCCGCGCAGCCACACGGGCAGCCGATGCCCTTTGATACGAACGCAGCGCCGATACTGAAGGCCGACGACCTGAAGGTGCATTTCCCGATCAAGACCGGGGTTTTTCGCCGCACGACCGATTACGTGCGCGCGGTCGACGGCATCAATATCGCCATCCGTCCGGGGCAGACGGTCGGCGTGGTGGGCGAATCCGGTTCGGGCAAGACGACGCTCGGCCTTGCGCTGCTGCGCCTGCTGAACAGTCAGGGGCTGGTGCAATTCGAAGGTAAATCGCTGAACGACATGGCAGACAAACAAATCCGCCCGTTGCGCCGTGATATGCAGATCGTGTTTCAGGACCCTTATGGCTCGCTCAGTCCGCGCCTGTCGGTCGCGCAGATCATCGAGGAAGGGTTGCTGGTGCATTTTCCGCAGATGAATGCGGCGCAACGTGACGCAAAAGTGGTGGCGGGACTGAATGAAGTCGGCCTCGACCCCGAAACGCGCAACCGGTATCCGCATGAATTTTCGGGCGGGCAGCGGCAGCGTATTGCGATTGCGCGCGCGATGGTGCTGAACCCGAAATTCGTGATCCTTGATGAACCGACATCGGCATTGGATATGTCGGTGCAGGCGCAGATCGTGGAACTGCTGCGCAAATTGCAGCGCGACCACAACCTGGCCTATATGTTCATCAGCCATGATTTGCGCGTGGTGAAGGCGATGGCACATGACGTGATCGTGATGCGCAACGGCAAGGTGGTCGAGAGCGGCCCCGCCGCGCAAGTCTTCGATGCCCCGCGCGAGGATTACACCAAGGCGCTGCTGGCCGCCGCGCTCAACATCGACGTCGCGCCGCAGGCTGCATAAAATTTTATATGTTTCACAAACGTGAACGCGCGAAGGCGCGTCGTCATGATTTGTAAACAATTCTATCAATACTTAAACCGATGTTAAAATTTCGGGTGATATACTGAAACTAGGAAACATCGGGGGACGCTTCCAATGATGAAAAAGAAAAGGGGTCGTGTCCATGCAAGTATCGGTTCACAAAACACTGCAAAAACCTGTTCAGGTTTTAAACAAATATAAAATGTATTTTATCATTCTCGCCTTCGCCTTGCCGCTGTTCTTCTTTGCTTCGAACGGTTTTGGCAGTGAAGATGGCGGCCCGGCGCCTATCTGGCAACCGGTATCGGCGGATAATTACGTCATGCCGATGGAACGCGCCGAAGGCTGGCAAGTGCGCCTGCGGCTGGCATCAAAAATGTAAACGGCCGGTCAGGCGGCGCGCTTCTGCTCCGGCTGGACAGGCCTGTTGAAGCTGAGGAGTAGTGCTGCTTCCGCTTCCTTGGCTTTCTTCAGGTGCGCGTCCTTCACATGACCGTAACCGCGGATATGTTCCGGGATGCTGGCGATATCGACAGCGACGTTGAAATTGCGGTCGGTCAGGCCCGTCAGCAGGCCTTCGATCGTCGCGCGATAATCCTTGATCAGCTGGCGTTCCGTGCGGCGTTCGTGGGTATAGCCGAAAATATCGAGCGGCGTGCCACGCAGGCCTTTCAGCTTCGCCAGAACGGCGAAGACCGGCAAGATCCACGCGCCGAATTCCATTTTCTGGAGCTCGCCCGTCACCGCGTCGCGTTTCGCAATCAGCGGCGGGGCAAGATGGAAGCGCAGCTTGTAATCGCCGTCAAGGGTGCTTTTCAGCTGCGACAGGAAGTGGCCGTCGGTGTGCAGGCGGGCGACTTCGTATTCGTCCTTGTAGGCCATCAGCTTGTAATAGTAACGCGCAACGGCCTCGGTCAGTTTGCCGGGGTTGCCCTTGACGCGGATTTCGGCGGTGCGTACGGCATCGACGAGGTCCTTGTATTTTTCCGCATAGGCTTCGTTTTGATAACCCGTGAGCGACATCATGCGGCGGTCGATGGTTTCTTCGGTCGAGGTGGAAATCTGGCGGTGGCGGTCCGATCCGTCCGCCGTTTTCTTGGGCGCGGCCAGTTCTTCGACCTTTGCGATATCCCATGCGGCGCGGCGGCCCCATGTGAAGCTCTGCTGGTTCATGCCGATGGCAACGCCGTTCAGTTCAATCGCCTTCATGATCGCGTCATGGCCAAGCGGGATCAGCCCTTTTTGCCACGCATAGCCCAGCATGAACATGTTGGTCGCAATCGAATCGCCCATCAGCGCCGTTGCGATTTGTGACGTGTCGAGGACGGACAGGTTATCGCGGCCGCACAGGGCTGCGATAGAATCGATGATGGATTTCGACGGGATCGTCCAGTCGGGCTTGCGGGTGAATTCGCCCGTCTGCGCCTTGTGCGTGTTCAGGACGATTTTGGTTTCGCCCTGACGGATTTTCGACAGACAGTCGCCATCCGCTGTCACTAGCAAATCCGCGCCGATGATCACATTCGCGCCGGCGATGCCGATGCGCACGGTGTTGATCGCGTCGGGGGTTTTTGCGATGCGGATATGGCTCGTGACCGCGCCGCCCTTTTGCGCGAGGCCGGTCTGGTCCATGGTGGTCGCGCCCTTGTCTTCAAGATGTGCCGCCATGGCGAGGATCGCGCCAACGGTCACGATGCCCGTGCCGCCTACGCCGTTGACGAGGATTGCGCAAGGTTCGGACAGGTCGCCGATGACGGGCATCGGCATTGCCGCAAAAAATTCCTCAACCTCGTTGCCGATTTTCGCCGCTTCGGGTTTCTTCAATCCGCCGCCCAGCACGGTGACGAAGCTGGGGCAGAAGCCCTTCACGCAGGAGAAATCCTTGTTGCAGCTGGATTGGTCAATCTGGCGCTTGCGGCCGAATTCGGTTTCGACGGGCGCGATCGACAGGCAGTTCGATTTCTTGCCGCAATCGCCGCAACCTTCGCAGACGCGCTCGTTAATCACGACGCGTTTCGGCGGGTCAATCATGAGGCCGCGTTTACGGCGGCGGCGTTTTTCGGCGGCGCAGGTCTGGTCATAGATCATGACCGTCACGCCCGGGATTTCGCGCAATTTGCGCTGCACGGCATCAAGATCGTCGCGGTGGGTGATCTGCACGCCCTGCGGCAGCATGACGCCCTTGTATTTCCACGGCTCGTCCGACACGACATAGATCGTCTCGATCCCTTCGGCGCGCACTTGGCTCGCCACCATCGGCACTGACAGCTGGCCGTCGACCGGCTGGCCGCCCGTCATGGCGACGGCGTCATTGTAGAGAATTTTATAGGTGATGTTCACCTTCGCGGCTTGCGCTGCGCGGATCGCCAGCAGGCCGGAATGGAAATAGGTGCCGTCGCCCAGGTTGGTGAAGATATGCTTTTCATCCGTGAACGGGGCCTGGCCGATCCATGGCACGCCTTCGCCGCCCATCTGGGTGAACATCATGGTGGATCTGTCCATCCACATCGTCATGTAATGGCAACCGATACCGGCAAGCGCGCGGGAACCTTCGGGCACCACGGTCGAGGTGTTGTGCGGGCAGCCGGAGCAGAACCACGGCATCCGCACGACGGGCGAGGGCTTGCCCTTCAGGTCGAAATTCTTGTGGATGATATCCATGCGGCTGGCGAAGCTGGACGTATCCATGATCGGCGTCAGGCGCTTGATCAGCGCATCGGCAATCTGGCCGGGCGACAGTTCATATGTTTCGGGCAGCAGCGGCGCGCCGCGCTCGTCGATCTTGCCGGTTACGCGCGGGCGGCGGGGCAGGGGCATGTTGAACAGCGCCTTTTTGATCTGTTCTTCGATCAGTCCGCGCTTTTCCTCCACCACAAACAATTCTTCGACTTCTTCGGCAAGCTTGAGGATGCCGGAGGTTTCCAGCGGCCAGACAAGGGCGACCTTGTAAACCGCCAAACCCATTTCTTCGGCGCGCTGTTTCGTGATGCCCAAATCTTCCAGCGCCTGCATTGTGTCCATCCAGCCCTTGCCGGTCGCGACAATGCCGAAGCGTTTGCGGGCGGGGTTGAGGGTCAGGCGGTCGAGGCCGTTCGCGCGGGCATAGGCCTGCGCGGCGGGCAGCTTCAGCGTGACAAGGCGCTCTTCCTGCGCGACGGGCGCATCGTACCAGCGGATGTTCAACCCGTCTTCCGGCATCGCGAAATCGGTCGGCGTATTGAACGTCATCGCAAAGGGGTTGGTATAGACGGAGGCCGAGCTGTCCGCGAAATCGGAAATGATTTTCAGGCCCGACCAAGTACCCGAATAGCGGCTCATGGCGATGCCGTGCAGGCCAAGCTCCAGCGCGTCCTCGATCCCTGCAGGGTGCAGCATCGGGATCATGGCATGCATAAACGCATGTTCCGACTGGTGCGGGAAGGTGGATGATTTGCAGGCATGGTCGTCACCGGCCAGCGCCAGCACGCCACCGTGTTTCGACGATCCGGCGGCGTTCGCGTGTTTCAGCACGTCAATCGAACGGTCAACGCCGGGGCCCTTGCCGTACCACATGCCCACGATGCCGTCGTAACGTGCGGCGGGACCGAGGTTCAATTGCTGGCTGCCCCAGACGGCGGTCGCGCCCAAATCCTCGTTCACGCCGGGGACGAACTTGATCTCGTGTTCTGCGGTGAATTTCTTGGCCTGCATGATGGCCTGATCGAGCCCGCCCAAGGGCGAGCCGCGATAGCCGGAGATGAAGGTGGCGGTTTTGAGGCCGGCGGCCTTGTCCAGTTCATGTTGCATCATCGGGATGCGCACGAGCGCCTGAAGGCCGTTCAGGTAAATCCGGCCCGATTTCTCGGTGTATTTGTCATCCAGCGTAACTGCGTCGCGCATGCCCTGAGCCCCACCCGTATATAGCTTTACCGCGTCGCGGCGGCCGATTCCGTACCTGCGTTAAGGTAGTATCGTATACCGCCCCGGGCAACTTTATTTCAACATTTTTTTTCATAAATTGGCGTAGATAAATGTTAAAAATCAACGCGATAGCGCAACTTTTTGTGCTGCAACGCACAAATCGGCGCGAAATATAAGGCTTTTCAGGCAAGCAAAGCCTATGTTACAACCGCTGACGCCAATCAAGGCGAGCTTTTATAAAGAGATTCGGAAAGGGGTGATTACCATCGTACAGGTCATCGTACGCGATAACAACGTAGACCAGGCACTGCGCGCATTGAAGAAAAAGATGCAGCGTGAAGGACTGTTCCGCGAAATGAAACTGCGCCGCCACTATGAGAAGCCTTCTGTCAAGAAGGCGCGTGAGCGTTCTGAAGCAGTTCGTCGCCACCGCAAACTTGAGCGCAAGCGCAAGGAAAGGGACGGCGAATAATCGTTATCGGCTAATATCACCGCTAAGGTATTGAGAAAGGGGTCCGCGCGTTATGCCGGACCCTTTTTGCTGTTCGCTCCATGAGCGTCATGCCCGGCCTTGTGCGGACATCCGGTAGGCTGTCCAACCGTCATATGACTCTGGAGCCACATGACGTGCGGACGCGCTCCCAGACCCCCGCACAAGGCGGGGGTGACGCGGAATTTAAATCTTCAGCTTTGCGATCTGTGATTGCGGGGCGGGTTTGTCGTCCAGCACTTGCGGCTGGCCGCCGGCTTTTTTCAATTCATCGGCTGCGCGGGAAAGGGTGGCGTCAGCGAGCGTGGTGAATCTCTCGGCAACGCCCAGCGTTTCCGCGCCGGTTTTCAGGTTCTCGGAAATAATCAGGCGTTCGCGGGATTCGAAATTGAAAATTTCGGTGATCTTGCGGTTCAGCACGGGCATGTCGGCGATTTTGGCGATGGTGGTGGCGTTCATCAGCGCCCATGTTTCCGATGCGCTGGCGGGCTTGTTTTCGTTGGCGGCGGGAACAGCAACAACGGCGGGCGTTTCCACCGGCGGCGCGCCTCGCACGGTCGTCTCGATGATTTTTTGCAGGCGCGGGTATTTTTCGCGGGCGAGGTCGGCGGGCGTCTTGTCATCCTTGCCCGGCATATCGGTGCGCGCGCCGGCGGTAATCAGGAATTCCAGCACTGCGCCGCGGTCGTTGGCGACGGCGTAATAGGCAGCGGTCAATTCGTCCTTTTTATTGCGCACATTCAGGTCGGCGTTTTTTTCGGCCAGTGCCTTCACCGCATCAAGGTCGCCGTTATGCGCCGCCCAGTGGATAGGATAGGTATAGCTGCTGTTATGCGCGTTCACATCCGACCCTGCCGCGATCAGCAGCAACGCCGCCGCCGATTTATCCTTGGTCAGCGCGAGCAGCAGCGCGTGGTTTCCCTCGGGGTCTGTCAGGTTGAGGTCGGGCTTGCGCGTGAGGAGGTATTTGATGGCTTCCAGCTGCCCCGCCTCCGCCGCCAGCATCAGGGCGGTCTTGCCTTCGGCGTTTTTCATGTCGACGGGATAGGGCGTACCGGTCTGCAAACCGTATTTGAGTTCATCAAGATCACCGCTGATCGCGGCCGCAAAGAAGGTCTTCTTCGTGCTGATGAATGCCATGTGGTAAGTCGTTTTCCCCGCGTTGTTTATGGTGTTGGGGAATTATCCCAACCGCACGAGAAACGGTCAAGAGGTATTATAATACCATACTGAAAACGTTCACGTTTTCAGCTTTTATAACAATCAATCGTTGGGTTTTTAAACGCGGAACGGCTTCTGCGGGCCGGAAGTGCCGCCCGTATTGCGCTTGCCGATCACATCGGATTCCGCCGCTTCACCGCCCAGCTTCACGAATTCGGCGAGCGCCTTGCGGAGCGCTGCTTCGGCGATGTTGTCGAAATTTTCGGGCGCGGAAGTTGTCTCCACGCCGCTGCGCGTGTTTTCGTTGATGACCGTGCGCTCGCGGCTTTCGAAATTGAAAATTTCGGTCAGGCGGCGGTTGATGTCGGGGATCTCGCCGATATGCGTCACCTGATGTTCGCCGGTGCGTAACCATCGGTCATTGCCGCTATAGGCGGCTGCGGCTGGTTGCTGCGCGGCGGGTTCATCTTTGGCGACCGGTGTCTCGAGGATTTTCTGCAGGTGCGCGCCCTTGGTGGTTGCGATATCCATCTGCGTCTGGCCTTTTTTGTCGGGTATGTCGGTGCGCGCACCGCTTTGCACCAGAAATTCCACCACGTTCGCATGGCCCTGAATGACCGCCCAATGCAGGGGCGTGTAGCCATTATTGACGATCACCGTATCGAGATCGGCGTTATAACTTACCAGCAGCTTCACCAGTTCGATATCTCCCTGATGCGCGGCGAAATGCAGGGGGGTGATGTAATCGGCGGCATGGGCGTTCACATCCGCGCCGCGCTTGACCAGCACTTTAGCAGCCTCGCGCCGCTTGTTAATCAGGCTGAGTGTCAGCGGCGTGTGGCCTTCCTTGTCAGGCGTGTCTGCGCTGAGGCCGAATTTCAGCATGGTATTGAGGATATCTGCATGGCCCAGCTTGGCGGCATGGGCGATGGCGGTCATGCCCGCTTCGTCGCGCGCGTTCAAATCGACTTTGCGGCTGTTGAAATAGTATTCCTTCACATAGCGCGTGACGGTTTTCTCGTCGTTGTCTTTCACGGCCTGAAGGAATTTTTTTACGCTGTCGAACATTACGGCATCCTCGCCGTTTTATTGAGCGTGCGTTTGGTCAGCTGCGTGTCATCCAGCGCGCCGCCGAAATCGCGGTAGGCGGTCGCGGCCTTCTGCAATGCCGCTTCATCCAGCGTGTCGAAGCTTTGCGGCGCTGCCATGTTTTCAGCGCCCGTGCGCAGGTTTTCCGATATCACGATGCGCTCGCGGCTTTCGAAATTGAAAATCTCGGTCAGTTTGCGCTCCAGCGCAGGATAGATGCCCACATGCGCAACCTTGCCCTCGCCCATGCGCAGCCATGTTTCGGTTTCTTTTTCCGTCGTATCGGGCATGTCGTAACCGGGGCGAGCGATCTTTTCAAACGGCGTCAGCAACCGGACGGCGAATTCGTTGCCGTGCGAACGGGCGTATTCCAGCGCGTTGAGGCCGTTGTTGGTTTTGACGTCGGGATTTGCGCCTTTTTCAATCAGGTGCTCGATCATCTGCTGGCGATTATAGACAATCGCCCAATGCAGGGGGCTGTAGCCGTTCGCGCTGTCGCGCTGGTTAATATCCGCGCCGCTGTCCAGCAGCAGCGTCACCATTTTCTGCGAATTGTTGATCGCTGCGTAATGCAGGGGGCAGCGTTTCTGGTCGTCATTTATATCGATATCAGCGCCTGCCGCGAGCAGCAATTTTACGATTTCAGTACGGTCGTGTTGCGCCGCCTGCAACAAAGGCTGGTTCAGGTTCGGGTCGGCCTTCGCCTCCAGCAGATACGTAACCCCCGTGGCGCTGCCACGTGCTGCCGCGATAGACAATGGCGTAGCGCTGCCTTGCGCTTTGCCATTCGCATCGGCGCCGTTGACCAGAAAATGGCGCAGCGCCTCGTTGCGGCCATTCATTACGGCGATGGCAAGCGGCGTGTAATGGATGCTGCCTGTGGCCTCGATATCCGCACCTGCGTCCAGCAGCGCGTCAATCGTGTTTATCTTGCCCGCCTTGGCGGCAAGGTGCAGGGCGGTATAGCCCTCGCGATCGGTCACTTTCAGGTATTCGGCGGCATGCTTGCCCGCCAGATAGCTTTTCAGCACATCCACATCGCCACGCTCGGCGGCCTTCAGGAAGCCTTTATTGGTGTGCATCAGGGGCATCGCGATCCTGTCATTGGAATCCGAGGAACAGGCGTACTATAGAAAATAGGGGTTACTATGTCAAAGCGGAATCGGCGATTGTTAATTACCATAACGCACAACATCTGGCGCTTATATATTTGCGCGGGGGGAAGTGACAGTGTTTATCCGCCTTCATATGCTGGCACATCTAGGACAGGGCATTTTGGCGACATATCAGGAAATTTTCGGGCTGGTGGCGTTCCTTATCGGGCTATGGGGGACGGGCGTATATGTCGCCTCCATCTTCCGCGGCGAAACGCGCCCGCATGTATACACGCATCTGGTTTGGGGCCTCGTCACGCTGATCGCGTTTCTGGGGCAGCTGGCCGATCACGCAGGGCCCGGCGCATGGGCGCTGGGCATCACGGCGGCGGCGTGCCTGTTTCAGGCTGGCCTTGCGCTGAAATGGGGCGAGAAAAACATCACGCGCGGTGACAAGCTGTCACTTGTCGCAGCCTTCGTCGCGGTCGTGCCGTGGATGATGACGGATGATCCGTTATTGTCGGTCGTGCTGGCATCGGTCATCAGCGGCGTCGCGTTCTTCCCGACGATCCGCAAATCATGGACAAAACCGGACGAAGAAAACCTGACCGCCTATATGATCGCGAATGTGAAACTGGGGCTGTCACTTGTCGCACTCACGCATTTCACGGTGACAACGCTTGTGTATCCTGTGTCGTCCATCGTGATTAACACGGCGTTTGTTTTGTTATGCGTTTCCCGCCGCGCCGCCTTGGCCCCCTCTACCGCCCTTGCGGGAGAGGGCGGGGGGTGAGGGTGAGTCTGGGATGGAATGCCCGTCAATTCTCGCACTGACACGCACCCCCACCCTGACCCTCCCCCGCAAGGGCGGGAGAGGGGATAAGGGCGCGGTAGTGTTTTAAAATATTACAGGCAGAAATTCTGCAGCTTCGGCGAAGGGCCGTTGCCTTTGCTGATGGGCTGGGTGGCTTTCACGAGGAACTCCGCAGCCGAAGGATCAACCTTGTCCAGCAGTGGCTTCAGCGTGTTGCGGACTTCCGTGTGGTAATCGTTCAGCCATTTCAATTCTTCGGGCGTCAGCAGGGCAGGCTCGACCAAATTGGTGTCGATGGGCGCCATGGTGAGCGTCTTGAAGCCCAGCAGTTTCTTGCCATCCGCATCCACCTTGCCCGTATCAATCACGGTCACGAGGTTTTCGATACGGATGCCGTATGCGCCTTCCTTGTAAAACCCCGGTTCGTTCGACACGATCATGCCGGCTTCGAACGGCACGGTGGTGGAGCGCGGTGAAATGCCCGCAGGGCCTTCATGCACGGAAAGATAGCTGCCCACGCCATGGCCGGTGCCATGCGCGTAATCAAGGCCGACTTCCTTCAGCGCGGCGCGCGCCTTGTCGTCCAGCGCCTTGCCCACGGTGCCTTCGGGGAATACGCTCATTGCGACCTGAATATGCCCCTTCAGCACGCGGGTGTTGTGTTCCTTCATCTCCGCCGTCACGTTATCGACCGCGACGGTGCGGGTAATATCGGTCGTGCCGTCAAGGTATTGCGCGCCGGAATCGACAAGATAGATAGGCCCTGCGATTAGCGGCTTGTTGGTTTCGGGCGACGAGCGATAATGCACAATCGCGCCGTTGCCGCCCGCACCGGAAATGGTGTCAAAGCTCAGGCCACGGAAATTCTGCCCCTGCTCGCGGAAGGATTGCAGCAGGTCGGATGCCGTCAGTTCGTCGTATTTCGCCGCCTGACCCTGACCGCAGATGGATGCCAGAAAGCGCGTGACAGCCACGCCGTCGCGGATATGCGCGTCGATCGTGCCCTGAATTTCCACCGCGTTCTTTTTCGCTTTCATCAGCTGGATCGGGCTTTTTTCGGCAATCATCGCGCCGCCCGCCGTCTTGATGATGTCTTCGACCTTGGCGGGGGAGGAGCCGGGATCAACCCAGACCTTCTTACCCTGTTTCGCCAAGGCCTCGATGCCGCCCGCGAATGCCGCAAGGTCGTGCAGGCGCACATCGGCGCCCACCCAAGCTTTCGTTTCCTCGGTCACCTTGCGGCTGTCGATATACCAGTCAACAGATCCGTCCTTGTGCGCGATGGCATAGGAAAGGGCGAAGGGCGTGCAGGGCACGTCGCCGCCACGGATGTTGAGAAGCCATGCAATTTCTTCGGGCAGCGCGACCGCGATCGCATCCGCGCCTTTTGTGGTCAATGCCTGCGCCAGGTCGTTGCGCTTGTCGTCCGACGTCTTGCCGGCGAATTGCAGAGGTTGCGGCACAACGGGGGCGAGCGGCGCGGGCGGCTGGTCTTTCCACGCGGCGTCCAGCGGGTTGTCCTGCAGCAGAACCAGCGTGCCGCCGGCCTTTTCGACCGCATCCTTGATGCGTTTCAGATCATTGGGCGTATGCACCCACGGATCGACGCCGAAGCGCGCGCCGGCGGGCAAATTCTTTTCGATCCATTCAACCGGCGACATGGTCGGGATCGGCGCCTGATTTTCCGACACGTTGCAGATCTGGAATGATTTGTCGTCAACTTGGGCGCGGGATTGCAGCGTGTAGCGGCCATCGGTGAAAAAGCCGGCCTTGTCGTTCAGCACCACCGCATAACCGGCGGAGCCTGTGAATTCGGTGATCCAGGCAAGGCGTTCGGCGCGGGCCGGCACATATTCGCCCTGAAATTCATCGGCGCGGGGAATATAGAAACCATCGACGCCGCGCTTCGCCATTTCGGCGCGAAGATCCGCCAGTTTATCCTGCTTCACATTGTTCTGGTTGGCGGCGAGGTGTTCTTTCAATGCGGCCAGCTGCTGCACGGTTTCGGCATTGTCGTTGGTCTGGAACAGGCGCGCCCAGCGTTGCGGCTCGCCAAGGTCGGCGGGCGCGGCGTTGATGCCACGCAACGTTTCCTTCACTTCCTCGACCGAGCGTTTTTCGCCGGAAGCGGAGAGGAGGGATTTCAGGTGCTCGTCGCCTTTATAGCTCATACGGGTTTCTCCAGACTGAACCAGGTTATTTCATGTTTGTTGTGATACAAATGGATAGCATACGACCCCTCGATGTCAAGGAAGGGCTGGATGGCCTTGAAGTCGGTATCCCCTTGTAATTTAATCGTAGTTACAAAGTTGCGCGCAAAACCCTGATCGCGCCAGTCGCTCACAAGGCGGAAGAGGCGTTCCGGATAACATATGACATCTGAAAACAGCCAGTCGACCGGGCCGATATCCTTCGGCGCAATCGAAAACGCACTTTGCTCCATGTATTTCACGCGCGGCAGTTTCGCGATGTTGGGGGCGAGCGGCGCTTTGTCGACGCTGATGACGTTCGCGCCAAGGCTGTGCAAAACCCAGGTCCAGCCGCCGGGGGCGGAGCCGAAATCGATGCAGGTCTCGCCGTTTTTCGGCATCTTGCCGCCACGGGTGAGCGCCTCCCACAATTTCAGGTAGGCGCGGTTGGGCGGCTCGCCCTTGTCCTCGTCGAATTTATACGCGCCGTTCGGCACGGGTTCGGAACAGGCGGGCGAGGCGAGGATCAGGTTTTCCTTCACCAGCGTCCATGATCCCAGCGGCGCGGTAATCAGCGGCTGCCCGAATTTCAGCGGCTTGCCGCCCACATGCGGCAGTTTTTCAGTGATAAGGCCGGAACGGCGGTGAAAATCGAAACCGTAATTCCACCAGTTGCGCTGCAAAGACTTTAACTTTTTTGCGGCATCGCCGATGGAGGACACTTCAATCCATTGCGGGTTCAGCCAGCTGTTTTCCGCCCAGATCACGCGCCGCGCGGGCTTTTTTGAAATGACAAGGCGTTCATGCACATCATCCACATCATCGCCGAGTTCGGCCACCAGTTCATGGACGAAACCTTCAGGCGCCAGATAGGCTGAAAAATCGCTCATGGGGATTTGGGGCGGATCAGCGTGGATTTGCGCAAGGCAGTTGCGCTGTCGAACACCTGCGCCGCATCGTTATCATTCACCACGGCATTTCTTGCTGCGTGGGTGATGATTTCCTGCTGGAATTTCACCAATGCGTCGGGGTCGTTTTTCAGGTCGAAAACAATCGCGCGCACGTTGGATGTAGCAACGCCGTCTTCGATTTTTATTTCCGCGCCGTTATAACGGATATCGAAATTCGACAGCCCGATCTGCAGCGCGTTCTTGCCGCCCGACTTGGTCGCAAGGCCGAACAGCCGGTGGATGCTGCCGATGCGTAACACGCCGCTGATCGGCACGGTCACGCTGGCATTGCTGAAAAGGTCGAACGCCTGTTCCGATGAATCGCCGAAAACTTCCAGCGAAACGTCGATGCCCGCTTCCTTTAATTCGCCAATCGCGGTGCTGATATTTTGCAGCGCCTTGTCGAAGCCGGATTTCGCGCCATAGCTTGCGAATTCGTCCTTCGCGGCGTTGAATTCTGCGGTGATTTTTTCGCGGGGTAAACGCTTCATGGCATCCATTAGAATCTGGTTAAGGGTTCCACTATAGTGAAATAATATACCTTGGCAATATGAAAACTGCAGGAGTTGCGTTTGCTTGCGAGGAAGGGTGGGGTGGGATAAAACTAATGACACTATAATTTCACCAGTTTCCGGAATATCGCACATGCAGACAGCCAAGAAAACCTTCGCCGCCACCCACACATTCGACCAGAGCATCCTGCGCGAATACGACATTCGCGGCACAGTTGGCAATACCTTGAAGGCAGATGACTGCTATTTCATCGGTCGCGGCTTTGGCACTGTCTTGAAACGCAAGGGCGGTACGACGATTGCGGTGGGCTTTGACGGCCGCGAAAGCTCCCCCGAATTTGCCGAACACGCGATCCGTGGGTTGATGGATTGCGGCCTCACGGTCGAGGCGATCGGCTTGGGCCCCACCCCCATGGCCTATTTCACCATGAAATCACGCGACCTTGATGCGGCCATTCAGGTTACCGGCTCCCACAGCCCGCTGTCGTATAACGGCATCAAGATGACCTTCAAGGACCAGTCGTTCTTTGGCGCGGATATCCAGAAACTGGGCAAAATGGTGGCCGCCGGTGATTTCGAGACGGGGCAGGGTACTGTCACCGAAATCGATATTCAGGATATTTACGTCGACCGCCTTGCCAAGGCTTATGACGGCCCGAAAGATTTGAATGTGGCATGGGATAACGGCAATGGCGCGGCGGGTGAAATCCTGCGCCGCCTTGTGAAAAAACTGCCCGGCAAACACACGCTGATTTTCGACGAGATCGACGGCACGTTTCCGAACCACCACCCCGACCCGACGGTTGCTAAAAACCTTGTCGACCTGCAAAAGCTGGTCAAGGACGTGAAGGCCGATGTGGGCATCGGTTTCGATGGCGATGCCGACCGTATCGGCGCGGTCGATGGCGATGGCAGTATCCTGTGGGCGGATCTGCTGATGGCGGTCTACGCGCAGGAAGTGCTGAACACCCATCCCGGCGCGTATATCATCGCCGACGTGAAATGCAGCCGCGTGCTGTTCGATGAAATCGAACGCCTTGGCGGCAAACCCGTCATGTGGATCACCGGCCATTCGCTGATCAAGCAAAAGATGCGCGAACTGAACGCGCCGCTGGCGGGCGAGCTTGCGGGCCATATCTGCTTTGCCGATAAATATTACGGCTTCGACGATGCGATTTATGACGCTGTGCGCCTGCTGAACATTCTCAGCCATTCCGGCAAGTCGCTGTCGCAGCTGACCGCGCATCTGCCGAAAATGCAGAACACCCCCGAAATCCGTTTCCATGTTCCGGCGGAGCGTAAATTCGACATCGCGCCCGAAATCAAGGCGCGCCTGAAAGCGGAAGCGGCCAAGGATGTCGAGATCATCGATATCGACGGCGTGCGCGTGACAACGCCCGATGGCTGGTGGCTGATGCGCCCGTCGAACACCGAAGACGCGCTGACCATCCGCGCCGAAGGATTTAACGCCGAAGGGCTGGAGCGTTTGAAAAACCAGCTGATCGACCAGCTGAAACAAAGCGGTATCGGATCGCCGTTCTAATCTTTAACCCAAGGGGAATATCATGGACGTCCTGCTGAGCCCGCGCGTGATGGAATTGATCGCATCACGCATCTGCCACGATCTGGTCAGCCCCGTGGGCGCGGTCAGCAACGGTGTGGAACTCATGCAGGAACTGGGCGATGACGCGGGCGAGGAAGCGATGAAGCTGATCGCCGACAGCGCGCTGCAGGCCTCCATCCGCCTGAAGGCGTTCCGCCTGTCCTACGGCGCGGCGGGCACCGACAAAAACGTCGGGTTCAAGGATATCCGCGATGTGTTTTCCGACCTTTTGAAATCCGGCCGTATTCAGGCAGAGTTCGAGCCTGATCTGGGCGTCAAATTTTCGATGCCGCCGCGCGGTTTTTTCAAAGTCCTGCTGAACCTGCTGGTGCTTGCCGAAGAATGCAACCACGGCGAAGGCAAAATTTCCGTCTCCGCGCTGGAAGGCAACAAGGGCCTGAAAATCCTTGTCACCGGAAAAAATCCCGGTTTCCGCGAAGGTGCCGAAGCCGCGCTGCGCGGTGAAACGGCTGCCGACGACCTCGACCCGCGTTCTGTCCATGCGTATGTGACGGGCAAATTCGCGCAAGTGTTTGACCTGAAACTGACCTGGACATCGCAGGCGGATTTCGGCCGCGTGGAATTCCAGCTGCATACCTCCTGATCCGTTTAAAACCGCGCGCGATATTCGCCAGCAAAGTCAGATCCTTGCGGATTTGAAATTGCGTTTTTCGCATTTATATGTTATGTTTAAAAGGATAACGGTTATTGAACATGGTGAAAAAGGGACTAAAAACCGATAGATTGACATAATTCAACGGCGCGCTAAACTATACCTGTTCCAAAACCCGAGGTTACCGATGCCCACAGGTCCACAAGCCACCGCCTTTGGCGAAGATTTGCTGAAAGAAGTGCAGAAGGCCATGCCCGACATGGACCATGTCAACTGGCTGGCCAGCCGCGCCGACCTGAAACTGGCCGACAGCCAGAACCGCACCGCGCTGATGACCGTCATGGGCTGGGGCAATCAGGAACTGATGCAGAAAATGCTGGTGAACGGCGCCGACATCAACCAGAAAGGCGCGCGCGGCAATACCGCCGTGCATCTTGCGCTGGCCGGCGGCAACGAACAGACGGCGGCGACCGTGCTGGCCTACAAAGGCAACCTTGCGCAGCCGAACGATGCGGGCAAGGTGCCGTTCGATTTCGCGGAAGGAAAATTCAAGCCCGATATGATGGCGCGGTTGAGGCAGCGTTTCGAGGAACAGGACCCCGGCATAAGCCGCCGCCGCGCCTTCAACGCCCATATCGAAAAGCACGGCGTGCGCACCGAAAAACCCACCAAGGCCCCGAAGCCCGCCGTTTTTAAAATCAAACGCTGATCCGGCATACTGCCGTATGCAGCACATAATCGAAACTTAATCCTTCTCGTCCATCCTTGTATCTGTGCAAGGAGATCGCGCATGGACGAGCTGATGCAGGAATTCCTGACCGACACGACGGAAAAGCTGGGCGCGCTGGACCTCGACCTTGTGCGCCTTGAAAAAAATCCGAATGACGCTGAATTGATCGGGCGTATCTTCCGCCTTGTGCATACCGTGAAGGGTAATTGCGGGTTCCTCGGCCTGCCGCGTCTTGAAAATGTCACGCATCACGCCGAAAGCGTGCTCAGCCAATACCGCGCGGGCACTGTGCCCGTCACGACGGATTCAGTATCGCTGATTTTGCAGTCGCTTGACCGCATCAAGGGTATTGTGGGCGGTATTGCCGAAACGGGGGTCGAACCTGCGGGCGATGACCGCGTGCTGATCGACCTGCTCGACAGGGAAACGGCATCGTGCAAGTCGATGCCCGAAGCGGTGAACGCCTTCAGTGCGGCAATCGACGATTTGTCGGCAAAATCGCTGCGCATCGGCGTCGATACGCTGGAAGACATGATGACGTTGATGGGCGAATTGGTGCTGGCGCGCAACCAGCTGTTGCCGCATATGCGCGGCGAATTGCACCAGCCGCTGCACCGGCTGGATAAAACCGTCTCCGCGCTCCAGCAAAGCATGCTGAAGGCGCGCATGCAGCCGGTCGGGAATTTATGGGGAAAGCTGCCCCGTATCGTGCGCGACATGGCGATCGACCTTGGCAAAAAAATACGCCTCGATATGGCGGGCGGTACGACCGAAATTGACAGGCAGGTGCTGGAACTGATCCGCGATCCGCTGACGCATCTGCTGCGCAATGCCGCCGACCATGGCATCGAAAAACCCGCGCTGCGTGTCACGCGCGGCAAATCACCCGAAGGCGTCATTTTGCTGTCCGCACGGCACGAAGGAGGGCAGGTGGTGATTGATGTCGCCGATGACGGGCGCGGCCTTGATGAAGCGGCGATATTGCAAAAGGCGATTGAAAACGGGCTGGTGCCCGCAACGCGCGGGCGCAGCCTGACCGCGTCGCAGGTGCAGCAGCTGGTATTCGCGCCGGGGTTCAGCACTGCCGCCGAAGTCACGGCGCTGTCGGGGCGGGGTGTCGGCATGGATGTGGTGCGCGCCAATATCGAAAAAATCGGCGGGACCGTTGAATTATCGTCTGTCGCAGGCAAGGGCGCGGTCGTGACCATGCGCATTCCGCTGACGCTCGCCATTATTCCCGCCCTCGTCGTGAAAACGGAGGGCGAAAGATATGCCCTCCCGCGCAGCGCCATCCGCGAGGTGGTGGCGCTGAAACGCGGCGGCGCGCACCAGATGCAGCGCATCGACCGCGCGAAATTCCTGCCGCTGCGCGGCCAGATGGTGCCGCTGGTGTCTCTGCAAACAGTCTTCGGCGCGGATGAACTGGCGCCCAGGGCGCTGAACCCTTTTGTGGTGATCCTGCATGTGGGGGGCGGCGGCGTGTTCGGCGTGATCTGCGATGGCATCGCAACGGCAGAGGAAATTGTGGTGAAGCCGCTATCGCCTGCGCTGCAGCGTTTACGCCTGTTTTCCGGCAATGCCGTGCTGGGTGATGGCGGCGTGGTGCTGATCCTTGATCCATCGGGCATTGCCCGCGAAGCGAATATAGAACCCGCGCCGAAACCCGTGGCTGCGGAAATGACAATGCTGGCCGGTAACGGCCGACCCGCGCTGCTTTTCCGCGCGGGTGCCGGGTCTGATCGCGCTGTGCCGCTGGAGTATTTATCAAGGATCGAGCGCATCGATATGTCGACGGTTCAAAATACCGGTGGACGGCGGGTGATGGCCTATCGCGACGGTTTGCTGCCGCTGATCGCCTATCCGGGCAGTACGCCGACCGGCAAGCGTCAGCCCGTATTGGTGATCCGCGACGGAGATGCGCAGGCGGGGGTTATTTTCGACAGCGTGCTGGGGGTAGTCGATGCGCTGCCCGATGTCGCGCTGAAACTGGAAAGCGGATCCGGGTCGCTGGGCAGCGCGCTTGCCGAGGGACAGGCGGTCGATGTGATGGATGCGCCGTGGCTGATCCGCCGCGCGCGCGAAGGGTTGATGCATGACCACCCAGATATTGTCATTTAAGGTCGCAGGGCAGCTCTGCGGCATTCCCGCGCTTGACGTGCATGACGTCATCCGTGGCGGGCAGCGGCTGACGCCTGTGCCGCGCGCCGCACCTGCCATAATCGGCATCCTGAACCTGCGCGGGCGCATCGCGGTTGCGGTCAGTTTGCGCCGCTATCTGGAATTGCAGGATGCGCCAAGACACGCGGCGGGTATGTCATTGGTGATCGAAAACGCCGGAAACCTCTACTGTCTTGCGGTGGATAGCGTGGGCGAGGTATTGTCGTTCGAGGGGAAGGCAGGGCCGGTGCCGCCGGTTCTGGACGCCAATTGGCGTAAAGTCATGTCCGGTGTCTGGCCATGCGGCGACGCGCTTCTGGCGCAGCTGGATATCAGGGGCATGATCGATGCGCTCTGCGTCCCCCAAGATGAACAGATGCCTGCGGGGACATTATGAAGACTTGCCTTATCGTCGATGACAGCAGCATTGTGCGCCGCCTTGCGACAAAATTGCTGGAGGAAATCGGCTTTGAATGCTCGCAGGCCGAAGACGGCCAGCAGGCGCTGGACGCGTGCAAAATAAAAATGCCCGATATCATGCTGCTCGACTGGAACATGCCCGTGATGAACGGCATCGACTGCATGAAATCCTTGCGCGAATTTCCGGGCGGCGAAGACATTAAAATCATTTTCTGCAGCACCCACAGCGAAATGGCGCAGATACAGGAGGCGCTGGAGGCAGGGGCGGACGAATACATCATGAAACCCTTCGACCGCGATATCCTGAAGACCAAATTCCGCCAGGTCGGCGTGCTGTAGCATCATGCCGAAGTCTGGAAAAAACATTTCCGGTATCGTGCGCGTGATGGTGGTCGATGATTCAAGCATCGTGCGCGGGTTCCTGACCCGCTTTCTGGAGGCAGACCCCGCGATCAAGGTGACGGCGGCGGTGCCGAACGGGCAGGCCGCGTTGCAGGAACTGGCGGCGGCCGCGCCCGATGTCGTGATCCTTGACCTTGAAATGCCGGTGATGGACGGCATCACCGCGCTGCCGTTATTACTGGCGGCAAACCCGACGCTGCCGATTATCGTCGCATCGACCAAGACGCGTGAAAACGCGGCGCTGGCGCTCAAATGCCTTGCGCTGGGCGCGGTTGATTGCCTTGGCAAACCGAACGTGCATGACCTGTCCGACCCCGGGCCCTTCCAGGATGAATTAATACAGCGCGTGAAAGTGCTGGGACGATTGCGCGGCAAACCCGCACAGCCTGCGCCTTTTTTTTCGCCCACAGTACCACTAAGGGTTGTGGAACATGCAGCCGCGCCGGATGCGCCCGCCGCGCTTGGCATTTGCGCATCGACCGGCGGGCCGCTGGCGTTGTTGAAGGTGCTGGGCGGGTTGTCGCCACTTAGCGTGCCGGTTTTCATCACGCAGCATATGCCCGCGGGTTTCACCGCGCTGCTGGCGGAAAACATTGCGCAATCGACGGGGCTTGATTGCCGCGAGGCGGTGGATGGCGAAGCGGTGGTGGCGGGCCGCGTCTATGTCGCGCCAGGCAATTACCATTTGACCGTCGAGGGGTTTGACGGGTTTCGCCGCATATCGCTCAATCAGGAACTGCCCGAACATTTCTGCCGCCCCGCCGCCGACCCGATGCTGCGCAGCCTTGCGGCATCATATGGCGCGGGGCTGCTCGTGGCGGTGCTGACAGGCATGGGCACCGATGCCGTTGCGGGCGCGCGCGCGGTTGTGGCGATGGGCGGGGCGGTCGTGACGCAGGACGAAGCATCCAGCGTCGTCTGGGGCATGCCGGGCGCGGTCGTGCAGGCGGGGTTGAGCGCGCAAACGGTATCGCTCGATGATATGGCGGCCACGCTGCTGCGGTGGCTGAAGGTGGCCGCATGAATTTGCACCCGCAGGATTTCTTACTGTTTATTGATGTGCTGCGCCGTGAATCCGGCCTTGTGCTGGCGCCGGGGCAGGAATATTTGCTGAAATCGCGGCTGATGCCGGTGGCCGACAGATACGGCGTTGATGACCTTGCGGGGGTGGCGCGTGAAATCCGCATGGGGTCGCCGCAGATTTTGCGTGATGTGGTGGAGGCGATGTCGACGCATGAAACATCGTTCTTCCGCGATATGCTGCCGTTCCGCCAGTTGCAGGAAAAGGTGTTGCCCGCCCTGATGCGCGCGCGTGACGATAAAACCCTGCGCATCTGGTCGGCGGGCTGCGCGACGGGGCAGGAGGTCTATTCGATTGCCATGCTGCTGCATGATATGGGCATCGCCCATGCGGGGTGGAAATATGACATTCTTGCGACCGATATCTCGCATCAGGTGCTGGAAAAGGCGAAGGCCGCGAGTTACACCGCGTTCGAGGCACAGCGCGGCGTGCCCGCCGCAACGCTGCTGCGTCACTTCAACCGCAGCGACGAAGAATGGGTGCTGAAAACACATATCAGCGATGTGGTGAAATTCCGGCAGATGAACCTACTGGACGGCGTCGGGCATCTGGGCCAGTTCGACCTGATCCTGTGCCGCAACGTGCTGATCTATTTCGACGCCGCCACGCGCCTTGCCGTGCTGTCCGATATCCGCGCCAGCCTGCGGCGCGATGGCGTGCTGATGCTGGGCGCCGCCGAAACCCCGCCCGCCGAGGCTGCGGGGCTCAAGCTGCTGGACGGCGTGATGGGCGGGTATATGCGGAGTGATAGTTTTTAAGCATCTATTTATTGTGCGTAGTTACGGTGGGCACTATTATTGAATTACTGCTGCATAGTCTGCAGCGATATAGTTCGATCAGAGGGGTAAAGAGCATGGCAGTAACTTGGTATGCGGCGCATGTCATTACGAGCTTTCGCCAAAAAAACACAAAACGGAAATGGATCAATCTTTGGGAAACTATTTACCTCGTAAACGGAAAGACTCCTTCTCAAGCCAGAAAGAAGGCAGAAAAAATTGGCAAGGATGAAGCTAAGGCAGGAAGTGCTCATCTGACAATTGATGGTAAGCCCGGCAAAATGGTGTTTGAGGGAATCCGCAAGTTAATGGAAGTAATGAACTCATATCCAATGGAGATGTCCGAGGAGCGTCCTAATGACGGGACTGACCTGACCCATTTGGAACTTGGTGTACGCGACGAAAAGGAACTTAAAAAATTAGTCTCGGGGAAGCAGGTATCTGTGGAATATTATGACGCAGTCCGCCCTGCAGCTGCTAAAAAGAAGCGCAAGAAGAAAACCTGATAGAAATAAATACACGAGGTGAATAAAAAAACGGCTGCACGAATGCAGCCGTTCTTTTCGGGAAGAACCCTAAAACTTGTATTACGCGTTCGCCGTTTCCTTGCCGGCGGTCGCGCCTGCCGGATCGCGCAGCACATAGCCGCGTCCCCAGACCGTTTCGATGCAGCCGCCGCCGTCGGGCATAATCTTTTCAATCTTCTTGCGAAGTTTGCAGATGAACACGTCGATGATCTTGACTTCGGGTTCGTCCATGCCGCCATAGAGGTGGTTGAGGAACATTTCCTTGGTCAGCGTCGATCCCTTGCGGAGCGAGAGAAGCTCGATAATGCCGTATTCTTTCGATGTCAGGTGCAGCTGCTTGCTGTCAACTTCCACGGTGCGGGCATCCAGATTGACCGTGATCGGGCCGGTCTTGATGACGCTTTGGGCATGTCCCTTGGAGCGACGGACGATCGCCTGGATACGCGCCATCAATTCACGCTTGTCGAAAGGCTTGGTCAGGTAATCGTCGGCGCCGAAGCCAAGACCCTTCAGCTTGCTGTCGAGTTCCGACAGGCCGGAGAGAATAAGGATGGGCGTTTCGACCTTCGCCGCACGCAGGCGCTTCAACACTTCATAACCGTCAAGGTCGGGGAGCATAAGGTCAAGGATGATGATGTCGTATTCGTAGAGCTTGCCGATTTCAAGGCCGTCTTCGCCCATATCGGTCGCATCAACGACATATCCGTCAGACTTGAGCATCAGCTCGATGCTCTTTGCCGTGGACTGGTCGTCTTCAATAAGCAGCACCCGCATCGCGTTTCCCCTTAATGTTTGCTTAGTGGAGTTGAATCAGTACTTAATCCTTACTAACATTATAACATGATCGTTAATAAAGGTTAAAAATAGTTCGGGAATTTTAACGATCATGGCGAATTATCGTTTAATATCAAAGAGAAAAACATATTCATTTTTCATTAAAAAATATGAGATAATCGTAAAAGAAGCGGGGGTTTCTCATGGTTTCGGACCATCATTTCATCGAAAACTTAGGCGAAAGCATCAACGAACTGGCCGATTACCAGCTGTTTGGCCGAGTCTCCAAAATTCTCGGCATGCTCGTCGAAGTGGGCGGCGTGGAGCGAGAACTCGCGATTGGCGACCGCTGCAACCTGATGCCACGCGGCGCAGACCCGATCCCCTGCGAAGTTGTCGGTTTCCGCGAAGGCCATGCGCTGGTGATGCCGTTCAAGCCGCTTGACCGCGTCGGCCTCGGCTGCCGCGCGGAAGTCGGTACGGCGCAGCCCGCCGTATTCCCCAGCAACGCATGGCTCGGCCGCGTCATCAACGCGTTTGGCGAACCGATCGACGGCAAGGGCCCGATTTTGGGCGGCGAAGACCACATGCTGCTGAAAAACAAGCCGCCCGCGGCGCATGACAGAAAACGCCTTGGCGAAAAACTCGACCTCGGCGTACGCGCGATCAACTGTTTTCTCTCGACCGCGCGCGGACAGCGGATGGGCATTTTCGCGGGCTCCGGCGTTGGTAAATCGGTTTTGATGTCGATGCTGGCGCGTTATACCGAAGCGGAAGTTTCGGTCATCGGCCTGATCGGCGAACGCGGGCGCGAGGTGCAGGAATTCCTTGAAGATGACCTTGGCGTTGAAGGTTTGAAGAAAAGCGTCGTCATCGTGTCAACGTCGGATGAATCGCCGCTGATGCGCCGTCAGGCCGCCTATATGACGCTCGCCGTCGCCGAATATTTCCGCGACCAGAACAAACAGGTCCTGTGCATGATGGACAGCGTGACGCGCTTTGCCATGGCGCAGCGCGAAATCGGCCTGTCCGCCGGTGAACCGCCGACATCGAAGGGTTATCCGCCCACCACCTTCTCCGAACTCGCCAAACTGCTGGAACGCGCAGGGCCGGGCGTGAAGGGCAAGGGCGATATCACCGCCTTTTTCTCCGTCCTTGTCGAAGGCGACGACCACAACGAGCCGATTTCCGATGCCGTGCGCGGGATCATCGACGGTCACGTCGTGCTGGAACGCGCGATTGCCGATCGCGGGCGTTATCCCGCCATCAACGTATTACGCTCCATTTCACGCTCCATGCCGCGCTGCCTGACGCCGGAACAGGCGGCATTGGTCGCGCGCGGGCGCGAAATCATGTCGACATATGAAGACATGGCGGAGCTGATCCGTCTGGGCGCGTATCGCCGTGGCGCGGACCCCAAGGTTGACGAAGCGATTTTGGTTTATCCGAAGATCGAGGCGTTTCTGGCGCAAAAACCGCTTGAAAAAACGTCGCTCGCGGACGGATACAAGCAATTGGCGCAAGTGTTGGGGATGGCGCCCGCAGCGCCGCCCGCCAAGCCTGCTGCACCGCCCCCCAAGAAGTAGTGACGCATGGCCGACCTTTCCGTCCTGATCCGCCTGCATAAACATGAACTCGATGAAAAACGCCGCGCGCTGGGCGAACTCCACGGCCAGATGGCCGAAATGGAACGTCGCCGCCGCGAGCTGGAGCGCAGTTTCGAGACGGAAAAGGAATCCATCCGCTTGAATGGCGACGTCCATTTCACCTTCGCCCAATACGCCGAAACCGTCCGTATGCAGCAGCGCAAGATGATCGAGGATGAACAGCAGCTGGAAAAACATATCGAAAAAGCCAAGGAATCCCTGATGGAAACCTTCAGCGAGCTGAAAAAATACGAGATGACGCAGGAAGAACGCGAGCGTCTGGAGGCCGAAGAACAATCCATCAAGGAAAGCCGCGAGATGGACGCCATCGGCCTCGAAGGCTTCCGGCGCAAGCAGGACGAACAGAGTTAGGCTGCAGAATTAGGCCGTCGTGCCCTGCATCGGCGTATCAATCGTCACCCATTTTTGCGCGCGGGTCTGGAAGCTGATTCCGCCTTCCATTTCGGCCTGCTTCAACCCCTTAGTAAAGCTCCCCATCAATTCGCGGCGCATGGATTCCGGCAGGGCATCGGCGCTGCGCAGGATCAGATCAAATGTTTTCTTGCGCAGCAACCCGTCCAGCTGCATATCGCCCATGCGCGAGAGGTGCAAGTTCAGGATAAAGCGCGTGGGCGCGGCAGCGCGCGCATCGCCGTCTTTTTCGGGCGTGTCGTCCTGGTTCTGGCGGCGGATATAGAATTGCATCTGGCCGATTTCGCCGTCATGCATCATCGGCATCGAAATCGCGCGCCATTCGCCGGATAAAGGTTCTTTCGACTGCGCTGAAATCTTGCCGAAATCGCCGGTCAGGCGGTCGGCGAGCGATGATTTGCCCGCCTGCCGCAGCGATTGCAGCGTGCCCTCGCCCAGCCAGCTTTCAACCGCGCCGCTGCGCAGTGCCGCAAGGAAAAACAGCGCGGTCGGCACAAGGCGGGGCGTGGGCGACGGAA
The DNA here is from genome assembly GCA_038247245.1 of Bdellovibrionales bacterium. Classification (GTDB taxonomy): domain Bacteria; phylum Pseudomonadota; class Alphaproteobacteria; order Micavibrionales; family UBA2020; genus JAPWJZ01. Next base: position 37,722 of record JBBRVE010000005.1, read on the forward strand.
TGCTGTCCTTAATCGCCTGCGCATTCGGCATTGCGCCAAGTGCCGCCAAGGCATCCATCGTTTCCTGCAGCGCAGGCCAAGTGGTGCTCCAGAGCGGCGTGAAACCGGACGGTGCGGCGGTTTGGCGCAACGCATCCATCTGGAAGCTGGTCATGACCTGTTGCGGCGTCATGGGCGTTGATTCAAACACGACCTGCGTGCCGATGGGCAGCGATGCGGGCATACGCAGCAGGAAACTCTGCCCGCCGGCGCGGATGGACGGTTGGCCGTTGGTCGTGACGAATTCAACCTCGCCCAGTATCTGCCCCTGTTGCGGCAGGGGCGGCGCTTCGCCCAGCGGCGTAACACTGACAATGCGCAGCTGGCTCATGCTCGGGATCAACCCCTGCAATCCCTGCGGCATATCTGTTTTCTGCCCGCCCGCCATGCGCGGCATGATGCCGCCGGGGCCGGGATTGGCATTTTGAAGGCTTTCAATCAGCGGCAGCAATCCTTTCAACGCGCCAACGCCGGTCGGCGGCGGCGCATTGCCCGTGCCCTTGCCAGCCGGAACGGGCAGGGGTGGCATGTCGGTTTCGGCTGCGGGTATACCGGATGGCGCATTTTGTGGCAGCGGTGTTTGCGTTTGTGCCTGCGCAGGTGCCTGTGTTTGCGTTGGCAGGGGTACGGGCGGCAGTTGTATCATCTGCGAAAGTTTCGCGGCAACCTCCGGCTTCGCCAGGTAATTCAAAATTGCCTGCTGTTGTTCCGGCGGCAGTTTTTGCAAGGCGGCGAGTTTATCGGGCGCTGCCGCCAGTTGCAGGATAACCTCGTCCGGCACAGGCAGAGGTTTTGGCAACTGGCGCAGCATATCAGGCGTCAGGCGTTCCAGCACCTGCGCGGCGCGTTGAAGCGGGATATCGGATTCCTGCGCTGGCTGCGGGTTGACGGCCTCGTCTCTCATGACAAGAGCGGTTACGACATCGCCCGGCTTCAATGGTGGCGCGGGCGGCAATTTGGGCGCTGGCGGTAATATCTGTTCGGCACTTTCGGCGGCCTTAGCCTTCTCGCGCAGCAGCGTGATCTGCGCCATCAAACCGATATTTTTGCCGCGCGTGAGTTCGAGCATCACCGTGGCATCTTTGGGGATCGGCTTGTCGCTGTTAACGACAATCTCGCCGCGTGATGTGGCGATGCGGGTTTCTCCGGTCTCGCGGTTTTGCGATACCACGCGGCCTTCCAGTTTAAGGGGCGTGCGCTCAGCGGAGATATCGGCGGGGGATTGCCTGACGGGCGCGGCTTCGTCCAATAAACGCTGCGTACCCTGGGGCTTGGCAGCCGTCGCGGCGGCCAGCACGTTGGAGGGCGGCTTGGGCGGGATGGATGAATCGCTCATGTCCCCGCGCTCCGATGCTAGACGAGGATTTCGGCGACCACGCGGTCGGCGATTTTTTCAAGGTCCTGTGCGGTCTCGGTATTGGGCGACCGGATAAGGAACGGTGTTTGCGCGCGGATGGCATCGCGCACACGTTTATCCTGCCGGATAATGCCCATCAGCGGCGGCGAGAGTTTCAGGAAGTTCTTGGCGGCCTTCAGGATCGTGCCGTAAGTGCCTTCGCCTTCTTTTTCGCTGCCCGTCTGGTTGACGATAATTTTCAGGTTATCGCCATGCCCTGCGGCATGGCTGAGTTTAATAAACGCATAGGCATCAGTCAGCGCGGTCGGTTCATCCGTTGTGATGACAAAGGTCACATCGGCGGCAGCCGCCATGAAACGCACGGTGCGGTCGATGCCCGCGCCAAGGTCGATGATGATGGCATCGTATTTCGGCAGCAGTCCGCGGATCTGTTCCATCAATTCCTGCAAACGCGGCAATGCCATGGCGGAAAGCGAGCCGTGGCCGGAACGTCCCGCAATCACGTCAAATCCGCCTTCTTCATACGGCGTGATGACTTGCGCAAGGGTCAGGTTGCCCTCGATCACGTCATTCAGGTCGCGTTTTGCCATCAATCCCAACTGGACGTCGATATTGGCGAGGCCCAGATCGCCGTCGAACAGCAAAACCTTTTTCCCGCGCTGTGTCAGGGCGTGGCAGAGCGTGATGGAAAACCATGTCTTGCCGACGCCGCCCTTGCCGGATGCAACAGCAAAAAGTTTTTGCGCGGGCGCCTCGCCAGTGGTGTTCGTTGGCGGCTGTTTTGTTTTTGTGGTCATGACTTGCCTTTCTTCGCCTTGCCCGATGCGGGAACATGCGGCATCAGGAAATCCGCGAGTGTGTCGGGGGTCAGCGTGATAATGCCATTGGCAACCTGTGGCGTATGGCTGGCCGCGCCGAAAACGAGGCCGCCCTTGTCCGCCGCGCTTAAAATGCCGCCGATACGACGCGCGAAATCAAGGCGCGTGGGGATCAGGCGGCGCACCCCGATAATGTCGAACGTCATCGCCATTTCGGCGCTTTCCTCCGCATCGAACCCTGCGGGCAGCACCAGTGCGGCGTCCATATCGGCAACGCCCATCAGTTTCAGCAGCGTTTTCATTTCGGCGGGGTCGAACGGGTTCAGCCCGCCGGTATCGATGATGATCGGCGATGCGTTCTTGATCTTCGCGAGTGCGGCGGCCAGCGTTTTCGCATCTTCCGCCTGATACAGCGGCAGTTTCATGATATCGAGGAAGGCGGACAGCTGCTCGATGCCGCCCGCGCGCGCGATATCGGTCGTGATAATGGCGGGTTTCTGGCCGCTCATGACGGCGGCGGCCGCCATCTTGGCCGTCATCAGCGTCTTGCCCGCACCCGGCGGGCCGACGAGGATCAGCGGCTTGGGCGTTTTTTTGGCGGGCGTATCGAATTTGAAAATCTTGCCCAGCGCACCCGCCAGCATCTTCTTCGGCTCACGCGCTGGCAGCACCATGGCGGCGGCGACGATTTTTTCGCTGACATTGCCCGGCACGCGGTGCTTCAGCAGCGCATCGGTGATCATCTCGATCATTTCTTCTTCGTCATAGGGCTGCGGGTCGCGCAGCGTGCCGGCTTTCGGTTTTTGCGCGACCGGCAATTCATCCTGTTCGACCGCCGCGGTCACGCGGATCCAGCCGCCGGCTTCCTTGGTGCTCACGATGATGGCGTCGTCGCCCAATGCTTCCTTGATCTGGCGCATGGCGTCGGTCATCGTTTTTGCTTCGAATGATTTAAGGCGCATGTGCTGCTATCACGTTATTTGTGCGAAAGTGCGGATTTTCGCACGCGGGTGGATTTCGTTTTGCGACATCACGATCGTCTGCGGGCGGAACCGTTCGATGATCGAGCGCACATAGGGGCGGATGCCGGGGCTGGTCAGCAGGACGGGGCTTTCACCCTTCATCGCCATGTCTTCATATACCGTGCGCACGGACTGGATGAATTGCTGCAGGCGCGACGGCGCCATGGCGAGCTGTTTTTCCTCGCCCTGGCCGACTAGCGCCTCGGCAAAGGCCTGTTCCCATTCGCCGGAGAGCGTGACGAGCGGCAGGATGCCCGCATTGTTGCTGTTCTGGTCGCAGATCTGGCGGGCAAGGCGCGCGCGCACATGTTCGGTGATCATGGTGACGTTGCTGGTAAATCCCGTCGCCTCCGCCACGCCTTCCAGAATGGTGGGCAGGTCGCGGATAGAGATGCGCTCGGAGACGAGGTTCTGCAGCACGCGCTGCAGTCCGGTCACGGTAATCTTGGTCGGCAGGACGTCGGCCACCAGCTTCTGGTGCGCCTTGGGCAGTTCATCCAGCAGCTTTTGCGTTTCGGCATAGGACAGCAGGTCGGGCATGTTGTCCTTGATGACTTCGGTGATATGCGTCGTGACGACCGTTGCTGGATCGACCACGGTATAGCCGCGGAAATGCGCTTCTTCGCGGTAATCGGGGCTGATCCACATGGCGGGCAGGCCAAAGGTCGGTTCGCGCGTGACTTCGCCCGGCAATTCGATTTTATCGCCCGTCGGGTTCATGCACAGCAGCATGTCGGGGCGGATATCGCCCTTGCCGGCCTCGATTTCCTTGATGCGCACGACATAGGAATTGGCGGCCAGTTGCAGGTTATCCTGAATGCGGACGGAGGGCAGGATAAAGCCCATGTCTTCCGCCAGCTGGCGGCGCAGGCCCTTGATCTGGTCGGTCAGGCGGCCCTTTTCGGGGTTATTGACGAGTGGCAGCAGGCCATAGCCCAGTTCCACGCGGATGTTATCAATCGCCAATGCCTTGGAAATCGGTTCTTCCGCCACCGGCACTTTGGCAATCGCGGCCTGTTCTTCGGTCGCCTTGGTCGATGCGGTTTTTTTGCGGGTTTCGATGGTGTTATACGCGAAGATGCCCGCCGTTCCCGCCATGATAAGGAAGGGGAGCGCGGGAATGCCGGGTATGACGGCCAGCACGGCCATCAGCACGGCGCTCATGATCAACGCCTGCGGGTAATTGCTCAGCTGCGCAAAGACGGCTTTTTCGGCCGAGCCGGAAACGCCCGCTTTTGATACCAGCATACCCGATGCGATGGAAACGATCAGCGCGGGGATCTGGGTGACAAGGCCGTCACCGATGGTCAGGTGGGTGTAGAAATGCGACGCGTCGTCAAAGCTCAGGTCTTTTTGCACCATGCCGATGACGATGCCGGCGACCACGTTGATGAACACGATCAGGATGCCGGCGATGGCGTCGCCGCGCACGAATTTCGCCGCACCGTCCATGGCGCCGAAGAAGGTGCTTTCCTGCTCCAGCTGCGATCTGCGGAAACGGGCTTCTTTTTCGTCGATCATGCCGGCGGAAAGGTCGGCGTCGATCGCCATTTGCTTGCCGGGCATGGCGTCCAGACTGAAACGCGCCGCGACTTCGGCGATGCGGCCCGCGCCCTTGGTGATGACGACGAAGTTGACGATGGTCAAAATCGCGAAAACGATGATACCGATGACGAAGTTATCGCCCATGACGAAACTGCCGAAGGCCTCGATCACATGTCCGGCGGCGGAATTACCCTCGTGCCCATGCGCCAGAATGAGCCGCGTCGAGGCAAGGTTCAGCGCAAGCCGTATCATGGTCGCGACCAAAAGGATGGTCGGGAATGACGACAATTCCAGCGGTTTTTCGATAAACAGCACCGTCATCAGGATCAGGACGGAGAAGGTGAGCGACAGCGCGAGCGCGGCATCAAGCAGCCAGGGCGGCATCGGCAGGATCAGCACGACCAGGATCGCGATAATGCCAAAGGCGAAAATCACATCGCTGCGGATGCGGAAATTAGAGCCGAAACTGGATGCGCCTGCTTCAGCCATCTATTATTTCCCGCCTTCCGCGACCGACAGGCCGGGATCGCCGTATTCCTTCAGCTTGTTCCGCAGCGTGCGGATGGAAATGCCGAGGATATTGGCGGCATGTGTGCGGTTGCCCAAGCAATGGTCGAGCGTGTTCAGGATAAGCTCGCGTTCCACATCGGCGACGGTGCGGCCGACAAGCGCGGGCTGGTCGCTGCCTGCGGCGGGTGCGGCGGCTTTTTCGACGGCCTTGGCGGCGGCAGCGGCGGCTTGCGCGACGCTGGCGGCTTTTTGCCCGGCCAGCATGATGGAGGTCGGTTCAATCTCCGCCTCCTGCGACACAAGGATGGCGCGGTGCATGGTGTTTTCAAGTTCGCGCACGTTGCCCTGCCAGTGGTGCGCGCGCAGTTTTTCGGTGGCGGCGGGCGACAGGCGCTTGTTCGGGATGCCGTTCTGCTCGCTGTATTTCGCGGCGAACATGGCAGCCAGCGGCACGATATCGGCCGGACGTTCGCGCAGGGCGGGCAGTTGCAGGTTGATGACGTTGAGGCGGAAATAAAGGTCTTCGCGGAATTTGCCTTCGCTGACGGCCTGTTCCATGTCGCGGTTGGATGTGGCGATCAGGCGGATGTCGATTTTCACGGGCGCGTTGCCGCCCACGCGGTCGATCACGCGCTCCTGAATGGCGCGCAACAGTTTTGCCTGCAGCGACGGGTGCATCTCGCTCACTTCGTCGAGCAGCAGCGTGCCGCCGTTCGCTTCCTCGAATTTCCCCGTGCGGCGGGCGACTGCGCCGGTGAAGGAGCCTTTTTCATGCCCGAACAGTTCGGATTCCAGCAGGCTTTCGGGAATGGCGGCGCAGTTGATGGAGATGAACGGGCCGTTATGGCGCTTGCTCTTCTGGTGGATGTAGCGCGACATCACCTCTTTGCCCGTGCCGGATTCGCCGGTGATGAGGATCGTGGCATCCGACGGCGCGACGCGGTCGGCGACCTGCAAAATCGCCTTCATACTGGCATCGCCCGCAATCATGGCGTTGCTTTCTTCCGTCACGGCCTGCAGCACGGCGGCGATCAGCTCGGCATTCGGGGGCAGGGGAATGTATTCCTTGGCTCCCGCCTTGATCGCGCGCACGGCGGTTGCGGCGTCGGTGTTGATGCCGCAGGCGACGACGGGCACGACGAAGCGTTCTTCCTTCAGCTGCACGATGAAGCCCGCGATATCCTGCTTCACATCGATCATGATGAGGTCCGCGCCGCGGCCGGAACGTAAGGCACCGAGCGCCTGTTCGGCGTCTTCGGTATGCGTAACCTTGGCCCCGCGGCTGATGGCGATTTTGCCAGCCGTGCTGATTTGGCCGTTGAGGCTGCCGACGATCATCAGGCGCATCTAAGGATTATCCCGTCTATCGATAAAGGTAGTGTTACTGGGATGAGCGGTCGGATTTGACGATCTCGGTCATCGTGACGCCAAGACGGTCTTCGACCACGATCACTTCGCCGCGGGCGACCAGGCGGTTGTTGACGTAGATGTCAATCGCCTCGCCGACCTTGCGGTCCAGTTCCACGACCGCGCCGCGGCCGAGTTTCAGCAGCTGGCTGACCTGCATGGTCGATTTGCCAAGGACTGCGGAAATCTGGACGGGAATGTCGTAGATGGCGTCGATGTCTTTTTTGCGGACTTCGGTCGTCACATGCTCTTCCAGGTCTTCGAATTCAACCTGCGGCTTGTTCGGTTCGTTGGCCATTTTTCTCTCCAGTTGTTAAATCTGTTCAGTCTTTAATCGTCGATTGCATCCCGGCGATCGCTTTTGCGAACTCCGATTCAATTTGCGCGTAGAGGCGTTCATACAAACGCTCCGCCCCGCCATCCGCCCATTCGACGCGCACATCGGACGGGGACATGGCGTCGTCGGACAGCAGGATCAGTTTGCCGGCATATCCTTTGTCGATTGCCATTTTGTCGATGCCGGCCTTCAGTGCGTCCATGTGCAGGGTCGGGATGGTGATGGCGATGCGCGGCTCGTCGCGGCGCGCCTCGATTGCTTCGGTAATGACGCGCTCGATCTCGTCCATCGAATAGCGGTCGGCGAATTGGGGCAGCAGTTTATGCGTCACGCGTGCGGTCAGGCGCACGGTTGCCATCATTTTCTCAATTTCACGCTTGTCTTCGGCAAGGATGAGGCGCTCCAGCAACGTGATGATCTGGTGGAAACATTTCAGCGCGGTTTCTTCCTGCGCGGCGCGGGTTTCGCGCACGCCTTCGGCCTTGCCTGTTTGCGCGGCCTGCATCTTGGCGAGGATCAGCTGTTCTTCGGAATAGACAGCATTTTCCGGCAAGGAACTGTCCTTGTCGAAATCATTGGTGTCGAAGAGAAACTTCTTCACCTCGCCGTCATTTTTAGTAGATGAGCTCATCTTCATCCTTCGAGGTGATAATCGCAATCTCGCCGCGGTCGGCGAGGTCTTTGGCGGTGGAGACGAGGCTTGCCTGCGCTTCCTCCACATCTTTCAGGCGCACGGGGCCCATGGCGCCCATGTCTTCCTTCATGATCTTGGCCGCGCGCTCCGACATGTTCGAGAAGAACAGGTCTTTCATGGCGTCCGACGCGCCCTTCAGCGCAAGCGGCAGCATTTCCTTGTTCGCGGAGCGGATAACGGTCTGGATCGCCGACGGGTCGAGGCGGCCGAGGTCTTCGAAGGTGAACATCAGGCTGCGGATTTTCTCGGCGGCGTCGGGGTTGCGCTCTTCCAAATTCGTCATGAATTTGGTTTCGGTCGCGCGTTCCAGATTGTTGAAAATTTCGGCCATGATCTCGTGGCTGTCGCGGCGGCTGGTTTTCGCGAGGTTCATCATGAATTCGGTGCGGAGCGTTTTTTCGACGTCGTCCAATACTTCCTTCTGCACCGCTTCCATGCGGAGCATCCGCATCACGACCTCCATCGCGAAGCCTTCGGGCAGCAGGGCGAGGGTGCGGGCCGAATGTTCGGCGGTGATTTTCGACAGCACGACGGCGACGGTCTGCGGGTATTCCTTTTGCAGGAAGTTCGCAAGGATGTCTTCGTTCACGTTGGAGAGCTTTTCCCACATGGTGCGGCCGGCGGGGCCGCGGATCTCTTCCATGATATTGTCGACTTTATCCTTGCCCAATACCTTTTGGAGCAGGCGTTCGGTTGAATCGAGCGAGCCGACGAGGGAAGAGGTGGAGGTGATGCTTTCCGCGAATTCGATGAACAAGCGCTCGATGACGCCCGCGCTGACCTTGCCAAGGTTCGACATGGTTTGCGACAGCTGGAGGATTTCTTCCTCGTCCAGCGCCTCGAACACCTTGGATGTGTATTCCTCGCCCAGCGACAATAGCAGGATCGAGGCCTTCTCGGCCCCGGTCAGCGTGCGATAATCTTCACGTACGCGCATTTAACTCTCCCCAAGCCTCAATCCGAATTCCCGGTCTTAATTTTCCTGCGACATCCACTGGCGAATGACCGAAACGGTTTCATTCGGGTGGTTCGTCACGAGGTCGGAAATTTTCTGCACCGAAGATGCCTTGACCTTGCCTTCGACCGACGACATGTCGATCATCGATTCAAGCTCCGATGGGCCGCTGATCATGCCGCCGCCGCCGGGACCGGACAATTGCGCCTGTTGCGGCCCACCGGCCAGCTGGGGCGCATCACCGGCTTCACCCGGCGCCCGCGGCTGGCGTGCCGCCGCCGCGAAATGCATGGCCAGAGGGCGCAGCACCAACAGGATTACGAGGATGGCCACGAGGCTGAGCGCCATTGTTTCCGCCATGCCCAGCAGATCCGATTTCGGGAAGCCGAAAATGGTGTCGTTCGCGACGGGAGTCGCGTCGAACAGTTCGCTTTGCGCGAACTGCATGTTCACGACTTCGACCGTGTCGCCACGGCTTTCGTCGTAGCCGACCGCCGATTTCACGAGCGCCGCGATCTTGGTCAGTTCATCGCCCGAGCGGGGCGTGTATTTCATGGGCGCGGCCCAGTCGGCGGGCGCATCCTTCGGTTTCTGCGCGGCAGTGTCGGCGGCATAGCTGCCATCGACGAGGACCGAGATAGAAATTTTTTCAATCTCGCCGCCCTCGCGCACCATGGTTTCCACCGTCTTGGTGATTTCGTAGTTGGTGGTTTCTTCGGTGCGGTTGTTTTTAGATCCGGCTTGCGCGGCATCTGCGCCCGGCAGGCCGGGCAGGTTGTTGGCAACCGTTACAGCGCCATTGCCGTTGGATGAGGCGGAGCTGTCCGAGTTTTCTTCGGTAACGCTTTGCGTAGAGCGCACGACCTGACCGTCGGGGTTATAGCTTTCGGAATTGCGGTTCACCACATCGAAATTCATTTTTGCGGTGACGGCGGCGCGTACCTTGTCGAAACCGACGATGCGGCCCACGATATCCTCGATCGAGGCCTTGGTGCGGGTTTCATAGCTTTTGCGCATGTCATCCGCATTGCGGCTCATGCTGTCGCGGCCCTGTTCGTCTTCGGCGCGCGCCAGCACGTTGCCGCTCTGGTCAACAACGGCAACGGAACCGGGTTTCAATTGCGGCACGGCGGCCGCCACCAGCTGGCGGATCGCCATGATCTGTTCATTGCCGATATTGCCAGCGCTGCGCAGGTTGACGAAAACGGAAGCGGAGGCGGGCTGGCGGTCGCGGCTGAACAGCTCGCGCTGCGGCAGCACCAGCATTACGCGGGCGGAGCGCACCTGATCCATCGTGCCGATGGTGCGGGCAAGTTCACCCTCCAGCGCGCGCTTGGCGGTGTTGTTCTGCTCGAAGCTGGTTTTGCCGAAGGTCTGTTTCTGGTCGAACAGTTCGTTGCCCATCGCGCCTTTGCGGGGCAGGCCTTCAGCGGCCAGCAACATGCGGGCCTTGGCGATGTCCTTGTGCGGCACGGAAACTTTGGTGCCGTCATCGCTGAGCGCATAGGGCACGTTGGAATTATCGAGCTTGGCGGCAATCTCCGTCGCATCGGCGGTGGAGAGGTCGCTATAGAGTGGACTGAGCGACGGCGCGCTGGAGCGCACGGCGATAAAAACGAAAAAGATGATGAGCCCGAAGAACGTGACCAACATCATGATCAGCCGTCCAGGACCCAGATTTTTCAGCGATTCCAGTAACGAATCCAAAGTCATTCTCCCCTTGCTTTGACGTCACTCAAAGAAGGGAGTCCGGGCATTGATATATAATAGAAAACCCGAAACCCCACTTCTCAACAGTAACCAATTTTTACCGACTAGGCAAATTTTGCCCGATGCTTTTCCCAAGTTTTTCAGCCGGTATGGCATAAATTCCCCATAGTGCTTTGATATAGAATGTTTTTCTTTGATTTAAATATGCAAGGACTGTGCAAAATATCCTTTACTTCCCTCATGTTAAACGAATTTAATTGCTATCCAGATAATAAATGATTGTTTTTTAAGGGTATTTTAGCAAGGGGCAGGCCCGAATAAATATTCGGACAGGTGTTCAATAGTTAATAAAGTATTAACAAGTAAATAATACGTTAAGGAATAAGTAACTAAATGAATATCTTGCTTTTTTTACTTGTAATTACTACCAGATGTTGTAAGATAAGAATTGTAGGAGTAGATTTTTTGCTCGTGCGATAGGAATCATAGGACATGATTGAATCTATTAGCACATTGTCGGTCCAAAGTTCCGTTCTGAGGTATCAACCTCAGAGCAATACGGATTCGGCACCATCCGTTTCGGCACCCCGCGAGGCCGAAGTCGTTACCTCGCGCATTCGTGTCGACAACCTGCAAAACGTTGCCATTCTTGAATATCGTTCGTCGGAAGGCGCTGTCGTGCGCCAGTATCCGACCCAATCCCAGATCAACGCGTTCAAACGCGCCGAAAGCCTGCATACGTCTGATAGCAATGGGTCGTCTGGCAGCGCACCGCAAGAAACAACCGCTAACAGCCAGTCGTCGCAGGGTCAAACCCAGTCTGCAGCTCCGGCTCCGGCACCCGCGCCCGCAACGGGCGGTTCGGCGCCGGCATCGTATTCGTCGGCGGGGACTTCCGCTGGCGGCAGCGGTGATGGCTCCACGCAGTCGGTTGTTGTTTAACCCAACCGTACGCTCAGCGGCATATTAACAAATATTCTTATCCTGGATTTTACGCGAGGCTGTCGGTCGGCTTGTTATCCGCCTGCGACGCTGCGGGCATATCCGGCTTTTTCTTGCCAAGAGCGCCCGGTACCGGGGGCGGGGCGGCCGGCTTTTTCAGCAGGCCTGCCGCGATGTTGCGGTTGATCTCGACCAGCGCCTGAATTTTATCGGGGTTCGGGTCGGCCAGCAATTCCAGCGTGCGCTTGAAGACGAACATGCCCAGCGTGGCGATGTTATTTTTCAATTCCTGGGGCAGGGGGTGGTCGGGGTTGATCGTCTCGCTGACGAACAACTGCCAGAGCTTCTGGTTGTATTCCAGCACATCGCCCTTTTCGACAAGCGTGACTTTTTCTCCGGCCTTGAGGCGCTTGGCAAGGTCTTCAAGCTTCATGGCGGATTTCAACAGGATCGTGCCCTCTAGCGCGCGGGGGTCGACGGATGCTGCGGTGTTGCCATAGGCGGCGACGGCGGATGTATATGGGTTTTCGTTAGGCACTGGCCAGCAGCTCCTTCTCGTATTCGATCAGCGATTTTGCTTCCTTCAGCGCCTTGTAATAATGGTTCTGCAGGATATGGTCATTGATCTTCATGAAATGGATCGTCGTGGACGGCGCGGCGTTTTGCACGTCGCGGATCTGCTGGAAATATAGCTCGTGTATTTTGGCGGGGTCTGCCGCCAGGTACATCAGCTGGATCGTGAAATAGATACGCTTGCAGGGCGAATTCGCCTCTTCCTCGCGCATGATGTCTTTTTCGCGCAGGATCGGGCTGTCGCCTTCGATATGCAGGCGCGTGCGGTTGGCATCATTGGTAATCAGCGCGCCGCCGATAATGATCCGTTCCTGTGGTTTTAAATCGATGATGAGTGCCATGAGATTCTCTCCGTGGTCTTGATGAAGGGGAATTCTTCCACCGTTTTTACAGTTACCATCCTGCCATTAAATGGTTAATAAACAGGTAATTTCGCACGACGGACAAAAAAGAACCGGCGGCTTTTTCAAGGCCGCCGGTCTTTTTAGATTTGGTCTTGGTCTTGCGATTACTGGAACAGACGCAGGACCGACTGGTTCGCTTGCGAAGCGAGAGACAGAGACGTGATACCGAGAGACTGCGTGGTTTGCAGCGACAGCAGTTTCGCGCCTTCTTCGTTTTTATCCGCAACAACCAGCTTGTCAGAGCCTTCCTTCAGAACGTTGATCAGGTTCGAAGTAAAGTCCTGGCGGGTCTGGATGATGTTCAGGCTGGTACCGAAGGCAGCAGCCGTGTTGCGGGTCGTGGTCAAGTCGGCCGCGATCGCATCAAGCGTAGCCTGGGTAGCCGTCGTGTCAGCAAAGTTACCGCCGCTCAGTGAAACGGTCAGATCGTTACCAACGGTCAGGTCGGCACCTTGGACGTCCAAGGTCGAGGTTCCTGATTCATTGAAAGTCACGGACAAGGTCGCAGCGCCGGCAGCAAGGTTGGTACCGCGATAGCCGGAGTCACCCGCCAGAGTATCGATCTGGGCAAGGACTTCGTCAAAGCTTGCGGCGAGCGAGGTCACGTCGGCAGCGGGGTCGGCGTTCAGCTGATCCTGTGCTTCTTGAGCGATAGCTTGCGCCTGCTCGAGGAAGCTTGTGATCTGCTGGATACCTTGGTCAGCTGCTTTCAGAACCTGAATCGCCTGGCCCTGGCCGTCCAGAAGACGGTTCAGGTCATTTGCGCGGTTTTGGATGGATTGGGAAGCGAAGAACGCGCTCGGGTTATCGAGTGCGCTGTTAACTTTCAGGCCCGTCGCAAGACGGAGCTGGGTCGAGTCGAGGAGTCTTTGGGTGCCCTGAAGGCTCAAGAGGTTAGAGCGCAGCGCGGCAGTGAGTGTAACGTCAGCCATGGCATGTTCCTTTTCTAGGTTGATGCATTTAGGTTATGAAGCCTCGGGATACTCCCTAAGCTATAAATCATCTTCTCATGGGGCTGGTTAACAAATGGTTTATGTCGCTTAAAATGTTGGATAAATTGTATACAACTGAAATCCAAAGATAATTTGACTTCGTCAACGATCGGATTTCAATGCTGTTTCAAGCGGCTTCAGGTAGGCGGCGTAGCGGTGCCCTTTTCCGACCGAATCTCCATAAATAGGTTTGCGGACCTGTGCGGCGCTGGCGGTTTTGACCTGCCGCGTCGTGGTGTGAAACGAAAGACAGGCGTCATTCCAGTCAAGGCCGCTATAGGCCAGCAATTTGCGTGTTTCGCTTTCCTGATCCGTCACTATTGATTCATAGCTTACGGTATACATCCTCCCGGGAAAAAGTTTTTCCCAATGCGCCATCAGTTTTTGATAGCCGCGCATGTAGCGTCCGATATCGCCGAGGTCATTTGCCCAAGGCATCAACCCTTCGGAAAAAAAGGTCTGCCAGATCGACAGCCCGCAATCGAGCGGGTCGCGCGTGCAGTGAATGACGCGCGCTTTGGGGAAGGCGCGGAAAATAACGCCGACCCACAGGTAATTGAAAAGCATCTTGTCTGTCACGCGCGGCGCGGCGCTGTGCGTCAGGCCCAGATATTTCTGCGCAATCATATCCAATGCGGAGGGGGTAAGGTTTTCAAGGAAAGTGCGCCCGATCGTGGGAATGCCATCGCCCGCGCTGCCGGGTGCTTCGGCATTCGTGTAAAAGGGCAGGCTTTCCTGCAGGAACGGCACTTCGCCAACGCCAGCAACATCGGGATGGCTGCACAATATCTGGTCGATCAGCGTGGAGCCGGAGCGGGGCAGGCCGACGATAAAGACGGGCTGTTCGCTACTATTGCGGCCCGTCGTCGTGTCGCTGAACAGCGCAATGATCGTATCTATATAACGATCGAAAAGGTCTGGCTTATAACGCGCCGATGCCTTGCGGATATCATGCGCGGCAGCGTAATGCGCAAAGCCCCTATCCGCGTCGCCCGCCGCCAGATACGCGTGCGCCAGCGTATATTCCAGCACGCTCTGCTGTTGCGGCGGCAGTTTTGAGGCGTTTTTGTGCAGGTTCAGCAGTGCGTTGAATTCGGGTGAACTGGCGCCGAATTTTCTGAGCTGCCCCAGCGCGTGATAAGGCGCAATAAAATCGGGCTGCTTGCGGATTGCTTCGGTGAAGCAGGCGATGGACTGTTCCGCCTGGCCGGCTTCGCCGTACAAAACGCCTAAGCGGTTTAACACGGGCGCTGACGGCTGGCAGGTCAAGGCACGCGCGGCAAGCGCCAGGGCTTCATCGCGCTGCTCCGCATCCATGCGCAGCCGTGCGAGCGCGGCAAGTGCATTGGCGTTGCGCGCATCGATGTTTGTGATGTTTTCGAAAATTCCGGCGGCTTCAGCGGGCGATTTCTGCATCAGCATCAGGCCAAGGTCGAGCAATGCGGCGGTATTATCGGGTTCAAGCTGAAGGTAAAGGCGGCAGGCCGTCTCCGCCTCCGCATGGCGGTCCTGCTGCAAAAAACCGCGCGCGTTTTTTAGCGTCGCCGCTGCTTTTCTGGAATCTTTTTCAAGCCGCGCGCTCAAGCGCCTTCTTTCAGCGATTGAATCAGGGGCTGTAGATGAGCCTCGTATTTTTTCCAGCGCGCAACCGACCCGGTATAGAGGCTTTGACGCACTTGGGACGAACTGGCTGTGCTGACAGGGCGGTCGGTTTCATGGAATTTCATGCAACGCTCGTCCCATGGCAGGTCACAGAATTGCAGCAAGCGGCGCGTTTCGAATTCCTGATTTGCCACCATGGTCTCGTAATTCGCTTCGAATATCTGGCCCGGGAACAGTTTGTCCCAATGCGCCATCAGTTTTTTGTAGGCGCGGTAATACCTGCCGATTTCACGCTGGTCATAGGCCCAGAACATGTCGGCATAGAACATCTTCTGCCAGATCGACAGGCCCATCGCCACGGGGTCGCGCGAGCAATGGATGATTTTCGCATTCGGCAGCGCCAGCCGGATCATGCCGATCAGGAGGAAATTGAACAGCATCTTGTCGGAAAGTTTCGCGCCCTCCTTTGCAAAGGGATCGGTCAGTTGCAGGTATTTCTTCGCGATGCCATCCAGCATATCGCCCGACAGGTTGTCGACCAGCTGTTTTGTGATCGTGGGCATTCCGGGGGAGAACAATTGCGGCACTTCCGCATTTGGAAAGACCGGTATGCAATTTTGCAGGAACCCGACCTCGCCCATCGCCGCCATCTGCGGGTGGCTGGAAAGGATCTGTTCTGTCAGCGTAGAGCCGGAGCGCGGCATGCCGACAATAAAGACCGGACGGGATGTCGATACCGCGCCGGCATTGGCGAATTTCTGCACCAGCTCCGGCGTGAACAGCGCGATAATGCTGTCGATGTATTTTTCGATGCTGGCGACGGCGATGGTTTTATGCGCCAAACGCTGCAGGCGGTTGCCAGTCTCGTAATGGCCGAAAGCCTCGTCATCGCGGCCTACATCAAGCATCGCGTTGCCGAGCGTAAATTCCAGCTTGATGCGCAGGTTATCCGGCAGGCTGCCCGCCTTGTCCACCAGCGCGGTCAAGTTCTTGAAATCGGCATCTTCCAGCTTGAATTTCTTCAGGGTAGACAGCGTGTAATACCCGTCGACGCAATCGGGGTCTTTTTCAACAGCGCGTTCCGCCATCAACTGCGCGGCCGCGATGTCGCCGGCGCGGCGCATAATGATGGAGCAGCGCATCTGGATAAACGGGGCGTCCGACATGGACGCGGCGCGCGTCGCAAGCTGCCGCGCTTCCTCGGTCGAGCCCTTTTCCATGCAAACGGCTGCAAGCGCGGTCATCGCCTCGAGGTCGGCGGGCGCTGTGTGCAACATGCGGCGGAAACAATATTCAGCGTCGTCGTATTGCGCCAGATGGCGGTGTATCTGCCCAAGATTATACAGGGCGGGCAGCAAATCCGGCACATAGCCCAGCAACACCTGATAAGCGCGCATCGCTTCAGGCACCCTGCCTGCTTTACGCAGCGAGTCGGCCGTCTTCAGCATTGTCCCGATATCGGGCGTGCCGCTTTTTGCGGGTTTCGGTTTTTTGGCCATGGGCAGTCCTGCCTTCCTGCACGGATAGTCGGTCAGGCATCTGCCAGAATCAAGACAAAAGATAAGGGGCCCCCCGGCTTTCTGCCAGTGGGGCCCCTATGCCTTTCCCCTTGTCGGAAGGGAAAGGGTATTGTTCCTTTATTATCTCAGCTGCAGCAGTTCGGCCGTCATCTGGTCCGCGGTCGTGATGACCTTGGTGTTGGCAGAATAGGCGCGCTGCGTGATGATCATCTTGGAGAATTCATCGGCGAGGTCGACGTTGGATTGCTCCAGCGCGCCGCCTTCGATGTAACCCGCGCCACCGGTGTTCGCGGCCACCACATCGGGGTCACCCGATGTGTCGGATACGCGGAACACGGTGCCGGTCAGTGCAGACAGGCCGTCGGGGTTGATGAAGTTGGCGATGCCAAGCTGGTAAACCTGGCGTGACAACCCGTTAGAGAACTGTGCGCTGACAATGCCGTCGCGGCTGACCGACACGCCCGTGCGGTAACCGACAGGCGATCCGTTCTGGTCGGCCTGCGCGGTGTAGGCGCCGGTTTGCTGCGTCATGCCTGCGAGGTCCAGGTTGAATGCGGCGGAGGTTCCGGCAGGGGTTGTCCATGAAACGGGCCCGAGGCCGATGTTGACCGTGCCGTCGGTTGCGACCGGCGCGTTCAGCGAGCCGTCGCTGTTGAAGTTGATCGACTGGCCGGTCGGCAACAGGTCGCCGGTTGCGGTCGTGACCTGGATATCCCACCAGCCGTTGGGGTTTTCGGTGACGGGGGCCGCGCCGGTGACGGGCGTTGCAGATGTCGTGACGGTCGTGCCATCGGGTACGCCCAACGTGTTGAGCGCAAGGGGAGTACCCGAGCCGTCGGTCAATGTCACTTCCGACAGGGCGACTTCGTTCTGGATCACAAGGAAGCCGTTGCCGTCCAGCTGCGCGTTGATGCCGGGAACCGCGTTCAGGTCGGTCAGCAGTTTGTTGACGTTGCCGTCGAGGTTGATGGTGGTGGGGCCAAAGCCCGCATCGACGTCGAAGCTGTCGGTGCCGGGGACGAAGTTGCCGGTCTGCGCGCGCAGGTCGACGGTGCCCTGGACGGTACCCGCGGTCGGCGCATGTTTTTTGAAGCTGACCGAAATCGTGCGGGGGTTGCCGCCGTCATCATAAATTGTGATGTCGCGCGTGAAGTCGGAAGCATTCGTGCTGACCGCCTGTGCGGCGTTAAGGTTTGCTTTCAGCGATACGGCAGTTGTCATTTGCGAGACGCCGCCGGAGGTCAGGTTGACGGGGACAAGCGAGCCGATATTCGTGCCGCCGACAATTGCACCGTTCTGGTCAAGCGGCCAGCCCTGCAGGATAAATCCGCCGGTATTGCGCAGGTTGCCGTTAACGTCTTCGCTGAACGAGCCCGCGCGGGTGTAAAGGTTTTCAGCGCCTGCGCCCGTGCCGTTCTGTACGACGAAGAAGCCGTTGCCCGACATCGCGAGGTCGGTCGAGGAAGAGCTTTGTTGCAAGATACCTTGCAGGCTTACGCGCTGGTTCTGCGTCGCCTTGACGGAACCGGGCGTATAAAGAGTTGAACGGCCGCCCGTGGTCACGAGGTCGGAGAACGACGCGTCGCTGCGCTTGTAACCGACGGTGCTGACGTTGGCGATGTTGTTCGAGATCATGCCCAGAGATTGGCTCTGCGCGGTGAGGCCCGAAACTGCGGTGAAGAGTGATCCGAAAACGCTCATGGTAGTCTCCTTCTTTTTCTGTTTCTGCCGGAAATTTTTTTCCGGCGGTGAATTAAAATCCTGCTGCGGTCCTTGCAACCGCCGTGCCAGTTTCTACAGGGCCTCGGAAATTTTGCGCACATCTGTCAACGGAACCTTGACGCCGTTGACGTTCAGCACAAGCGTGCCGTCATCCGCGGATTCAAGGCTCGTGACGCGGCCCGGAACATATGTCGTGACGTTCAGCGATGTGGTGGTTGCGTTACCCGCGCTGACCTTCAATGTATATGTGCCCGCGGGCGCCATGTTGCCGTTGTTATTTTTACCATCCCACACGAAGTCGTGCGTGCCGGCAGTTTTTGCAGCGTCTTCGGAATAAACCGTGTCGCCGTTTGCATCGAGGATACTGATCGTGCCGCTTGTCGATGCTTCGGGCAACGTGTAGGACATCGACGTGCTGGCTGTGCCGTCCGTGGTGAAGGTATCACCGGTCACTTCGACATCCTTGCCGATGAAGCTGACGCCAAGCGCCGTCATATTGAGTGTTTGCATCGCCAGCAACTGGTTCAGCGTGTCGTTGCCGCGCAATTGCTGCTCGACCTGGCTGAACTGGACGAGCTGGTTTGTAAATTGTGCCGTGTCCATCGGGGACAGCGGATCCTGGTTTTGCAGCTGTGTCGTCAGCATTTTCAGGAAGTCGTCGAAATTCTGGTTCAGCTGCGTGGATGCTGTCGCGTTCTTTGTCGCGTTTGTCTGGACTTGTGCGGATGTGCCGACTGCTGTCATTTTATTATCTCCCTAACCCTATACCATTATGTTGATGCCGCCCTGGCGGATGGAACCCATCGCGCCCGCGGAAATATTTGCCTGTACTGCGACGGCTTGCATGGTGCCGTCATCGTTGTCGCCGTCTTGCGCCTGATTGCCGTTATTATTGTATGCAGCGCCGGTGTTCTGGTCGCGCTGTTGGCGCAGGTCAAAGCTAAGCGCGTTGCCGTCCAGCTGCAGGCCGGATTGCTCGAGCATTTTTTGCAGCTGCGCGGAATCTTTTTGCAGGATCGCCAGAGTCTCGGGCTTCTCGGCCACCAGATGCGCTTTCATCGTGCCGTCTTTCGAAAACTTCAGGCGCACTTCCAGCTGTCCCATGTCGGTCGGGTGCAGTTGCATGCGGAAAGTATCAACCTGTGTCTGGGCGTTGCGCTGGATTTGCAGGGCGATCGTCTGCGTCGTCTGCGCGCTGGTAGCCGAGCTCATATAATTGATGAAGCTGCCGGGCGTGCCTGAAGCGGTCTGGGTCGTGGCGGTGCCGGCCGTCATGCCCGGCATATTATAGCCGCTTTGCGAGAACGAAGACTGGCTGCCAAAACCATCCGCGCCTGCATCCTGCGAAGAGAAGGAATTGATGAGTGACAAATGTGTGGCGGGCGACTGTGCCTGCGACTGCTGCGATTTGGGGGCGGCCTGCTGCGCATCCTGCGGCAGCGGCGCCTGTTGCTGGGACGCGGACGAATCCTTCGCCGCGTTGGGGTTATAATGATCGTCTGCCTTGTGGGCAGGCATATATTTGCTATTGGTGTCCTGAACCGCTTGCTGCGTCTGTGCGGTTTGCACGGGTGCTTCGGGATCCAGCGGCATCATCAGCGCGGTTTGCTGTTCCTGCGTCAGTTGCGGTGCCAACTGGTCGGAGAGTTTTACAAGGATGCGCTCGATCGATGCATCATCCAGGCCCATGCCCTTCATCGTGTCGATCGCGTTTTTACGGAATTGTTCGATGTCCTGCGCGCCATCTGCAAAAAGATCCTGCAACTGGGCGATGGTGTCTTCATCCGCCGCATCGTTTTGAAGCATCAGGGACAGGTTTGCCGACAGGTTGACGGGCAGGGCGGGCTTCGCATCGACCGCAGCGGTATCCATCAGTGCCGTCAGGTTCTGCAACAGCTCGTCATCGTTCTTCGGTGCCGAAGCCTGCAGCTGTTCAATGATGGAGGTTTTTTGCGCAGAGGGCAGGCGATCCAGTTGGGCAAGTTTTGCCTGCAATTTTTGCGTACCGGTCATCTGCGACAGCTTGGCGTTCAGCGCCTTCATAAACACTTGCGCATCGCTGGCAGACATGGATTTGGCGCGCGGCGCCTGCGTTTTCACGCTTCCCTGTGCCTGTATCGCAATGATGTTGTTCAACTGGTCCACGTATTACCTGCGTTGTTATCTGTATCTATCCTTGCACATGCCGTGCCAGTTTTTGGATCGCCATAACAATTGAGCGGAGGGAGATTTTCGCGAAATAACGCGTGAAACGCGGCATATAATGCACATGCGTAAACGCCCGAATGGGCCGTCTGTGGGAAGCAGACGGCCCGCTTGGGAGGGAGAGTGGTAGTGTCAGTTTGTCAGTTAGAGGTTTTTATCCACGGAGAGGGAAAGCGTGGATGTTTTATAAGCTTGTGCTTGTCCTTTCGCTGAGTAGTTGGTTTGTTTGTCATCGACGACAGCCTTTCTGGCTGCATCGAGGATTTTGTTGACGAGTCGGCCCGCGCTTGCCTTCGCGGTTTCGAGGGCCGTCAGGTTCTCCTGAAGGATGTGGGTGAAGCCCGTGCGGGATTTCACCAGTTTCTCGCGCAGCGGCATTTCCAGCAGCGCGACTTCCGCCTTGCGTGCGGTCAGGCCGGTCACCAGCGCCTGGTATTCATTGGCGAGGTTTTTCTTGGCCGCCTGCAGGCGATCAACGGTTTTAAAATCTGATTTGCGCAGGGCGGTGGTTTCTTCCGCCAGCAGCTGCCCGAAAGTATCGAGGATCTTCATGACGGACTGCACATCGTTGCGCAGGTTGCCGTTGGCAGGTTTCGCGACGGTTTTGGTCAAAGTGTTCGTTCCCATGGTTATCACCCCTTTTGCTGTTGTTCTTGTATCTGAAGCATCATCTTCTTCATTTCCGTAGCAATTCCCGTGCCAGTTCCGGCGGCCATGGCTTTGCCATATTCTTGCGTCAATAGACTGCGGAACATTTTCTCGCCGTTGCCGCCGCCGAACATGGGGTCGTCGCCCACGCCTTCGAACATGATCGTGGTCATCTCGCCCATGAACATCGCTTCGAATTCCTGCGCGCTTTTTTCGATCTTGGCGTTGGGCTTGGCGATCTGCGCCTGCCGCGCCTGGTTCATCGCGATATCGGCAGAAGCCGGAAGGGGCATTGCGTTGCTCATTACATCACCTCGATTTCGGCTTGCAGCGCGCCTGCGGCCTTGATCGACTGCAGGATTGTAATGATGTCGCGGGGGCCGACGCCCAGGGCGTTCAGGCTGGCAACGAGTGTCTGCAGGCTCACGCCGGATTGCAGCACGGTGATCTTGTTGTCTTCGTCCTTGTCGACCTGCACTTCGGTGCGGGGCACGACAACCGTTTCGCCTTCTTCGGAGAATGCGTTGGGCTGCGATACCTGCGGGGTTTCGGTGATACGGATCGTCAGGTTGCCCTGCGCCAGCGCCACGGTCGAGATGCGCACATCCTTGCCCATCACGATCACGCCGGAACGTTCGTCAATCACGACGCGCGCGATCTGGTCAGGCGCAATGCGCAGCTGTTCGATGTCGGTGATCAGGTTCACGATACCCGCGTTATAGCCGGGCGGCACGTTCAGTGTGATAGAGGCCGGGTTTTCGGCAGAAGCCGCGTTGAATTTCAGGTAGCCGTTGATCGCCGATGCCACGCGGCGTGCGGTCGTGAAATCGGGGTTGCGCAGCGCAAGGCGCGTGGTGGTCATGCCGGCCAGAGCGAAGGGAATTTCACGCTCCACAATCGCGCCCGCCGAGATACGTCCGCCGGTCGGGATGTTCTGCGTGACGGAAGCAGAGTCGCCCTTGGCCGAGAAGCCGGCGATGGCAACCGAGCCTTGCGCAACCGCGTAAACTTGAGAGTCAGCGCCCAGCAGCGGGGTGACCAGCAGCGTGCCGCCCTGCAGGCTTTTCGCATCGCCCAGCGCGGAAATGGAAACGTCAATGCGCGAGCCCTGATTGGTGAAAGGGGGCAGCGTGCCGGTCACCATGACCGCCGCGATGTTTTTTGTGTTCAGCTTTTCATCGCGCACGTTGACGCCAAGGCGTTCCAGCATCCCGATCAGGGATTGTTGCGTGAAGGGCGAGTTGTTCAGGCTGTCGCCCGTGCCATTCAGGCCGACCACAAGGCCGTAGCCGACCAGCATGTTGTCGCGGATGCCTTCGATATCGACGATGTCCTTGATACGGGTGGAGCCTGCTGTCGATGCTGTCATCGGCGCGGCCTTTGTCTTCTGTGCGATCGCAAGTGTCGGCAGAGCCGTTGCGAGCATCGCGGTCAGGACTAATTTGATAAATGTATTCATGACAGACCCATCCCAGATCATATGTTTTCCCGATGAAACACGATGCGAGGACCATGCCAGCTGTAAAATTAAGGTATTTCAGTGTTTTACGCGGCGGCGGGCAGGGCAATAAACGCCGCAGGGCGCTGGTTGGGCAAATATTGCCGACTGGTATCGGCCGCGTAACCCGCATATAATAGGTATTCATGAAAGTAGACGGACCAGGAAAATCATCAGGCGCCAAGGGCGTTTCTAAAACCGGCACCAAGCAGGGCGCGGGCGGCGCGTCGTTTAGCGGCATGATCGACAGCGCCGACGAAGCCGAAGAGCAAAAGCCTGTCAGCGGTGCTATGTCTGTCGGCCAACTGGATGCATTGTTATCGTTGCAGGAAAGCGGCGGCGGTACTTCCGAAGAAGCCCGCAAGAAGGCAAAACAGCGCGCAACCATGCTGCTCGACCATCTTGATCAAGTGCGCATCGGCATCCTGCAGGGCGGCATTCCCGTTGCTGCGCTGCAGCAATTGACCAATCTGGTGGGCCAGCACCGTGAAAAGATCATGGACCCGCTGCTGGCCGAGGTTCTGGACGATATCGACCTGCGCGTGCAGGTGGAGCTGGCCAAACACAGCATGAACCGCTGATTTTCGGTTCTTTTTCTATAAAAACCCGACAATTCAAGGGAATCCGAATGCGGTATTGTGCATTGGGGGCGGGATGTTTATAATTTAAAGATACACAAAATCCCTAAGGTAACCGCAAATGAACGCACAACCCGAAACCTCCCCGACCATTTTGCCGCCGGATTACAAGCCGACCGAAAAAGAGAAATTCATGAACCCGGTCATGCTGGAATACTTCCGCCAGAAGCTGCTGCGCTGGCGCGCGGAACTGCTGGAAGAATCCACGGAAACCATCAAGGAAATGCAGGAAGACAACCTGCAAAAGCCCGACATCGCCGACCGCGCCTCCGCCGAGACAGATCACGCGCTGGAACTGCGTACGCGCGACCGTGAACGCAAGCTGATCTCCAAGATCAACGGCGCGATCGAGAAGATCGACGACGCTTCGTACGGCTATTGCGAAGAAACGGGCGAACCGATCTCCGTCGCCCGCCTTGAAGCACGCCCGATTGCGACCCTGTCGCTCGAAGCACAGGAACGCCACGAGCGCAGGGAACGCACACAGCGCGACATGCGCGAATAAGCGTCGATCACATCCACGAAAAAGCCCCCGCGAAACCGGGGGCTTTTTTTTGTGCGGGAACGTATGTTCCGAGTCGCGGTCGAGTCGGGATTTTTTAGCCGGATTTTTTGCGCATGCGTGGGCGGGAGGCGCAAAAAAACTTTCACACGCGCGCGCGGAATATTTTGGAAAATCATCACACGCGATTTTCCGACCTAACCGGTTGCGTTTCCAAGCCTGAATAGGAAAAACCCGCTAATGCTTATCGTTGTTGAGTTTCTTTGCGTAATCGCGAAGGAGATTTCAAATTTATGAAAAAATATGATTTTCATAAACTGTGCTTTTTGACCTAATAGGCGTGCCGCCGCCGCATTTCTTGAAATTTAAATGCTGCCATGCAGCGCATCTTTTTTCGACTCTTTCGTTTTTTGGTCTTGTCGGTTTCATAAAAACTGATACCGTTCTGATTGTTAAAAAAACGCTCCACAAACTGCGACAAAAAACCTCCGTCAGACGAAAGACGGGTAGGCATCACTTTTGAACGCGGTGGCTCTTTAACTAAACTTTAACTGTTACGGGTTTAAATATATGGCTGCGCCCTCTGACCGTAGAAAGATCGAAAGCATTTTGCGCGAACCGCTGACGCGGCATCGCCTTATGTTGAATTCGAAACTGCGCGCGGCTCAAGCCGAAGAAAACCCGACCCCGTTCACCTTCGAAGACCTCAAGGCCTTCATGGGCGCGATCCGCAGCGCTGATCCCGACTATCAAAAAGAAACACTGAACGCGCTCGAAGCCGTCGCAACCGGCAAGGCTCCGCAGGAGCCGCGCTTCGATACACCCGAAACACAATTGATCTGGGGCGCGTCGCTTGCGTTCCTGTCGGCGAACCCCGACCACATGAAAACCTGGCTGAAGCCGCCCGCCGAAGGTGTCGCGCTGCCCCAGACCGAACTGTGGAAACAGGTTTCCACCACTGATTTCGCCTACGGCGAGCTGCTCAGCCACGCGCACCATATCCGCGAAGCGCTGCGCGACAAGGACACGAAATACGGCTGGGGCGAACCCGGCACCGGTTTCACGTTCGACCGTTCCAAGAATCTGATCAACGTCGATTTCATGCAGTCGATGGTCCTGGGTTTCGAACATGCCCGCGCTGATGTCTACCGCGAAATCGGCCACTCGCTGCTCTCGGTCACCTATCCGAAGCGGATGAAGGAAGTTTTCAAGGAAATGCAGCCGCTGATGAAAAAGTCGCGGCTGGCACAGGCGAAGAAGGGCCCCAAGCTCAAGCCCGACGAATATAAAAAACTGACCATGCTGTCGACCGAATGGCAGCTGCGCCACATGCTGTTTACTGCCGCCGAGGAAAACGTCGCCAACCGCTTCGTGTCCAACATGGGCTCGCAATTGCTGCAGGATTTCGGCGTGTCGCTCAACAACACCGCCGTCACGCATCGCGGCGTCGGCCTGACGCGCCTGCCGAACGATGGCATGTCCGAAGAACTGAAACGCTACATGAACCTGTGCAACACGGTTCAGCTCAGCTTCTTCGCGAATAACGCCCTGTTCGACGATACCGAAGCCGGCTGGGCAAAAGTCGGTATCGACCCCGGACTCGTGCGCAAAACCGCGACGCTGAATGCGCGCCCCGCGGGCCAGAAGGACGACACCGACGGCATCGAACACTCCGATTTCAAACACCTGCGCGACCTCGCGGGCGGCCCGAAAGGCCTCGAAAATTTGCAGCCCAAGCAGCACGAACGCCTGTTCGGCTGGGCCAACCTGAAAAACCGCGTTGAACGCGCCGATGCCGACCGCAAGGAAATCATCGATGAAATCTGGCGCGATTACGCGGAAGACCTGATTCAGAAAATCCTGAAAATGGCCAATGACCAGATCGACGAAAATCTGGACAAGGCGCAGAAGGATCCGAAGAACCAGAAAGACAAAAAGAAACAGGACGGCAAGGACCTCGATCAGGATCAGGACGAGGACGGCGATGATCAGGATGGCGACGACGGCCAGGATGGTCAGGACGGCCAAGAGGGCGACGACGGACAAGAAGGCCAGGGCCGGGGTAAAGGCAAGGGCAAAGGTAAAGGCAAGCCCCAAAAAGGCAAAAAGCAGCGCGGCAAGCCGCAAGGCGAGCAGGACGACAGCGATGATTCCGATGACGCCGACGGCGACGATGCCGATGGCCAGGAAGGCAAAGATAAAGACGGCAAAAAAGCCGACAAGGATAAAAAAGGCGACAAGAAAGAAAAAGGCAAAAAAGGCGAGAAGGGCGAAGACGGCGAGGAGCAGGACGGCGACGGCGAAGATGGCGAAGGCCAGGACGCTGACGGCGAAGAGCAAGACGGCGACAAAAAAGGCAAGCAAAAAGGCAAAGGCAAAGAAGGCAAGCTCGGACAGGACGACGAAGACACCGTTCCCGTCGAAGGCGCAGGCGACCAGCCCGCTCCCAAAGGCTCGACCGAATTGCCCAGCGACGAACTGGACCCGAACGGCGAAGGCAAGGATGCCGACGGCGAAGGTCAGGACGGCGATGGCGAAGGCCAGGATGCAGATGGCGAAGACGCGGACGGCGAAGATGCCGATGGCGACGACGGCATGACCGCTGACGAGCTGGAGAAAGAGCTCGATAAGCGCAAACAAAAAGGCGAAGAAGGCGACGATGCCGACGGCCAGGATGGCGAAGACGGCCAGGATGGCGAAGGCAAGGGCAAGCCCGGCAAAGGCAAACCCGGCAAGCCGTCCAAGCAGGCAGGCCATGGCGACGGCAAATCGCTCGAGGAACTCGCGAAACTGGATTGGACCGACTACCAGAAACGCATCGCGGAACTGGCAGGCCCGATCAGCCGTGTGCGCAAACTGTTCAAGGACGTTCAGGAACGCCAGCTGCAGCGCAAGCGCGCAGTCTCGTCGTCTCTCGAAATCCTGCCCGAAAACGGCGAGGTCAAGGACCGCTTCAACGTCGAAGCGCACCGCAACCTCACGATCAAGCGCAAGACGGGCGATGTCGAAGAAAACGATTTGAAACGCTTCCATAGCGATCAAGTGAAGATGGTCCCGACCGAAGTCGATATCGTCATCATGATCGACGGCTCCGGTTCCATGAACGGCACGGCGCTGAACTCGGCGCTGCAGGCGGCCGCCATCATGTTCGAAGCCGCCTCCGGCAAAGATATGAAGATGAACGTGTATGTCGGCATGTGGGGCGATGCAAACCCGCCCATGCTGATCACGCCGGGTGCAGACCGCATCGAAATCGGCAAGCAGATGGCGCGCGCGCAGAAGGGCCTGAATTCCGGCACCGACCTCGCGCCCGCGATCAAGAAGGTCGCGAAAACGATCGGCGAACAGCGCGGCAAGAGCGGCACGCTCTCGGGCTTCACGCACGTCCTTATTATCTCGGACGGCGACATGTTCGACCCCGCGCCCTCGACGGAACGCATCATGACCATGTTCGAATACTCGGACAAAATCACGTTCGATACGGCCATCATCGGCCGTCCGGGCACGAGCATGGAGACGATGGCCAAGAAGATCAAAGGCCATAAAAACTACCAGGACGTGGGGGTTACGCTTGGTAGCAACCCCAATGAAATCCCGATGGCTATTGTCGGGCTACTGCTTGAAAAAGTGAAGAAGACCGGCAGCTTTGTCGCAATTCCGAACAGTCAAAAACGCCGGGCCATGAATCGGGCTCATAACAAAATGGATAGGAAGCCATGAAAAACAACAAAATCTCGCCGCTGAAGACGCCGCTGAAAGACCTCTCCGCAGAGGATCTGAAGTCTCTCGAGAAGCCCCTTGGCACCTCCGACCGCCCCTACCCGATGTGGGGCTCGCAGCGCGTGGAGCATAACGGCCGCGCCGACCTAGAGCAGGTTTTGTCCGTCATCGCCGACGACACCTATCCGATGAAAGTTTTCTCGGACCGTCCCTATAAAGAAGTCATCGCCATGGCGTATGCGGACATGCCCGTCCCCTCCATGCTGCCGCTGTTCTTTGACGGTCTCGAGCGCCGCAAGCCCACCTCCACCAACCGCACGCAGATGATGATCGGCGACCCCGGTGCCGGTAAATCGTTCTTGGGCGCGCTGCAAGGCCGCCTGCGTTCGCGCGACCCGATCGAAGTCCTCGATTGCGGTGGCAAAAATATGCGCGAATTGCTGTTCGAAATGGTTCTCGACTTCGGCTCCGGCGATGCCCTGCCGAAATCGATCGACAAACGCCTGATGGCTGGCGCTCTGGAGCCGCTGTCTGTTGCGCTGCTGAAAGGCCTGCCCTCCGAAGTCGTGACGCTGAACGATGAAGGTCAGGTTGCATCCATCGACTGGAATGGCCTGAAAACGGCTGGTACCGACAAAGTCGAAGCCGCATTCGAAGTCCTGAAAAAAGTCTCGAAAATCGAAGGGCTCGACAATGCCGGCGGCAACGCACTTGGCATGAACTCGCAATACGGCCCGCTGATCCGCAAATTCATGGCTGGCGAAGAGATCGTCCTCGACGAGTACAACAAGTCGCGCGAAGGCACCGACGACAACCTGCAAACCGTCTGGCAGTTCTGCATCGGCGAATTGAAGGAATGCACGGTCGAAAACCCGCTGAAGAACAAAGACGCTTCGGCTGGCCCTTCCGAATTCGTTTTCCGCCGCGAAGACATGAAGCCTGGCTTCTTCGTTACCCTGACCGGTAACAAAAAAGAAGACGGCATCACCACGCGCTCGCTCAACAAATCGGTCTATTCGCGCCTGTCGCCCCAGACGCTGCCCGATCCCGACATTATCGATTGGCAGCACCGCATCTGCCAGATGATGGTGGGCCTGCCCGTTTCGACGCTCTACACCGCGTTCAAGGAACAGGCAGATAAAGATCCCGATGCATTCGGCGAATGGCTGATGTGGCTCCGCAAGACGAAAGCGGAAACCGAAGGCGGCCAGATCCCCGAGCTGCAGGAAACGCTGCTGAAAAACTGGAAAAACGTCGTCAACTCGTCGGAAAAACTCGCGAAGTTCTACGACAAGTGGCAGCAAATGACGGATTCCGAGAAGATCACTTCGAACGGCCATGCCGACCTCGTGGAAGAAGTTGACGATGAATACTCGAAGAAAGAGGGCATCGACTTCCGCAAGATCAAGCAGCATCTGGAAGAGGCGATTCCAATCCGCCCCCGCATGCAAAAAGAAGACGCACCCCGCCCGATGAGCATGGGTAATTGGGACAAGGCGCCCAAACTGTCGGATCCGGTCGAGGAAAACCCCTCGCTCAATTTTGGCACGCGCCTGACCGAGTTCCTGGAGCGCATGGTGTACGAGAAATCGGGCGCCGTCGGCAAAAACAAGCTGTATATGAAGCTGCAAAAAGGCATGCAGGAATTCGCGCTCCGCGACATCACCCTGCAGGAAGCCGCACGCTCCAAACAGCGCTCGGTCGAGGAAGACCTGAACATCTCCGCGTTCAATGACCGCGACCTGTCCAAACAGGCGATCATGGCACGCAAAGTGTTCTGCGATTTCCTGCGCCAGACCAACCCGGAAATCACGGCGACCAATGACGAGATCGTCACGCCGAAGAAATTCCTGGATGCGCTGACCTATGTCTCGCAAAAAGACAACGCGCCGACCAACGAACTGTTCGTGACCAACCGCGATCCGGAGTCGGTGTTTGCCGGCCACCCGCTCGCAGGCGCGATCATCAAGGACACGGCCGTTTACGCGCTGCAGAACAAAGACCTCGACTTCACGCTGAAAGACCTCGTGCACCACGACGATTTCATGGCATCGCTCGCCATGCCGACCGTCGGCGCGAAAAACCTCTCGGCTGTCTGGGAACAGAACATCCGCCCGCTGACCAAGGGCGCCGCGAATGACAGCGCTGCACCTGCTGCAGCTCCTGCATCCTCGGGTTCGATCCTCGACCATGACGAGGCGCTGTTCATCGCCGAAGGCAAGTCGGACAAGAAGATCGCGACGACGTCCGTCCAGGTCCTCTACACCGACGAACAGGGCGAACGCCCCGTGACGATCCATATCGTCCGCAACGAAGCACGCAACAAGACGCTGGTGGTGTCCGAAAAGGCCCCCTCCAAGCTTTTGGCCGCGTTCAAGGAAGCGGGCGTGATCCATGTGGACCGTCACGACGCAAATGCCGAAGCGAAAGTCGATGCGGCGATCACGGAACTGACACGCGGCATGCAGCCGTCGATCAAGGACCGTTTGGTCGATGCATTCAAGTATCGCAATGACGTGGATGTCGAGCACCTGAAAGGCAAGTCACCCACGCTGCCGCAACTGCTGACCGACGATAAGGTGGACATGATGTACGCCAAGTTCGTGGTCAAGAATAAAGCGGTCGGCCTGTAAGACCAGGTCATGAGCGTTCCGGCCAACGAGAGGCATGTAATGTCGACAGGATTAATGGAAGAAGTGGCGGCCGCAGTCGCCCAGCAAAAGGCGATGGAGCGTGGACCTGTGTTCTTGCCCCATGGCAGCCGCCTCTTCCATGTCCCGTCGGGCTGGGAAGCCAACATGATAAGGCACGACAAGGCTGTCACGTCGTGCGAGACGCTTCTGGAGCTGGAGGCGGGCCTTCAAAATGCCGACGTCAAGGTGATGTTCATTCCATTGAACGCGCTGATGACGGAGCAGGACATTGAAAAGGTCTGCCACCGGAACGGAGTAACCAAAACTCTCTACAAAGAGATCAAGGGGACGATATGAGCGGTGGACGTTATATCAAGCAGGCCATCATTGCGGCGCTGGTTGAACATCCTGAACAGGAAAAATACAAGACGCGCGCGTTTTCTGGCGAAAACCTGACCGCGATGATGGAGGCTATTGCCGAACAGGGCAACAAGCTGACCAAGGCTGATTTCCTGACCCCCGACGACGAAGGCAAATACATCGTCGACACTCCCGGTTTCTGGAAGAATTTCGACAAGGTGCGCGACATCGTCGCAAAATCCGGCGAGAAATTCGTCATGGAAGACTTCACCAAATACCTCGACCGCAACGAGACCCGCAACCTGCTGGATTCCGCGCGCGAACACGGCGGCTTGGCCAAGATTTTCGCCGTAGAAACCTTCGCCGGCCGTTACGACGAGATGGAGCGCCTGTGGTACAAGGTTCCCGTGCCGTCGCGCCGCGACCTGTTCAAGAACGACGGGTTGCTTGACCCGTCTCTGAAGCGCAACATGCTGGCCGCCGAAGGCCGCGTGATGCCCGAAGACAACCTTGCGAAAGCGGGCCTGACGCCTGCCGACCTGCGTAACGCGTTCCAGGAACGCGGCAATTACGAAGAAGTCACGCGCAAGCTGTCCGCTGTCGGCGACTACCTGCGCAAAGATTATCTTCTGCTGCCCGACAGTTCCGGCGACACCGTTTTTTATTACCAAGGTGCGTGGGACAAGTTCGATGACATCTCCCGCAACCTGAAGGCACATGGCGAGAAATTCGAAACCGCCGATTTCGTCCGTCAGGTCGGCTTCGTTTCCAATATCCTCACCCGCGCGTCGGAACGCAAGGCGCTCTACCGCGTGTTCACCGCCGAACATTGGGAAGGCCGCCTGGCCGATATGCAAGACCTTTGGGGTCAGGTGAAAGAAGGCTGGAAAACGGCCTCCATGACCTCGAAAGATTTCGATACGTCCTATGCCGAAGCCGAAAGCAAAACCTACGCGAAAAACGTGAATTTCGCGGCGCTGTCCGGCAAGGCTGACCTGATGAAGCCGCTCGAGGCAAATGGCCCCGCCATCCTGCCGCTTGGCCTCAAGGCATTCTGGGATAACTTCGCAACCGCGCAAACTTCGCTGGGCAATGACGCGCTGACCGTTTCCGATCTCCGCCAGACCAGCGGCTATATGGGCGCATCCGTCCTGATGGGCGCGGTGAAATTCGGCCATTTCGACAAGGTCGTGGACATTTCGCGCAAATCAGGCGAGCCGCTGACGCTCGACGATTTCCTGTCGAAAGACCGCCACGGCAATTCACTGCTGAACATCCTGGCGGAGCGCAACCAGCTCAATCAAGTCTTCACGCCCGACCTGTGGGCCGGCCGCGTGGACGACATGAAAACGCTCTGGACGCATGTGCGCATTAACGACAGATCGCAAGTCGATATCGCGCAGGCCGAAGTCGCCGCAAAACAGGCGACGCTCAAGCTGCAGGCAAAAGACCGCTTCAAGCTCGGCGGCAAAAAGCCCGGCTTTGGCATGTAATCAAGTTTAGGGGATATGCCTCTTTGATTGGAAAAGCCGGAACCGCAGGGTTCCGGTTTTTTCTTTATCCGGGCGTTTTCGGTTTCGCGTTCGGGTCGTTGTTCTGCTTTGCCGCCTGCCGAGGGCTGATCGAGATGACGGGCGGCACTTGAAAATCGGGCGCGTCGTAGCGGATTTCCTTGCCGTCCACGCCGGTCACTCTGCCGCCTGCGGCCTCCACGATGGCATGGCCGGGGGCGACGTCCCACCATTTGGTGCGGCCTTCGCGGTTGACGGGATAAATCACCGCAGCATCCGCATTGTTTTCAGCGACCTGCATGGCGCGCAATATGCCGGGCGTGCTGTCGATGCGCGCGGCGTCGCCGAACTGCTGGCGCAGGTATCCGCGCACGGGCATCATGTTGGTGCTTTTCTCGTTCATCACCACGCGCACATCATCGGTCAGCACGCTGTCGGCCTGCAATTTTGTGCGCACGCCTTTGTCGTCGATTTTCTCCGCCGTACCGGGGCCTGCCGCCACATACAGCAAATCAAAGGCTGGATGATAGATTGCGCCCAGCACAGGCTTGCCATCGATAACCAGTGAAATGGCGACGACGAAGGCACCCGTGCGGTTCATGAATTCCTTTGTGCCGTCGATGGGATCGACCGTCCAGAAAGTGCCCTTGCTCACATCGGGGATATCGCCGCGCTCGAAAGCTTCTTCAGATACAATAGGAATGCCGGGCGTCAGCGCGGCAAGCGCGGGCATGATGATTTCCTCCGCGCGTTTATCGGCATTGGTGACGGGGCTACCGTCTTTTTTGATTTCAAGTTTCGGGTCTTTTTCACCGTTATAATACTTCATGATCTCGGCGCCGGCGGCACGGGCGATCATTTCGACGTCTGGTAGCAGTTTTTTAGGATCTAGAGTCATTACGCGTATTATATTTCCATATTATTAAAGAATGGTCAATTTCCAATAATTTCCAAAACAGTCACCAGTTTCAATTATTTAGCCAGCCATATTGACCTCGGGCATGAGGACTCATATTCTATGGTTATTACCAAAATAAAAAAACACCAAAGATCATCGAAGCACAGGGATTTCCCGCACATGAAAGCTGTTCTGAAACCGGCGCTGGAGAATCTGGACAAGGCGTTGCAGCGTCTCGAAACCGCCGTCGAGCGCCAATTCGTCCAGACGAAAAAAGTCAAAGAGGAGCCGATGCTGCTCCTCGACCGCAATGAACGCGAAGTGAACAAGAAAATCGCAGCGCGCCTCGACCAGACGATCAACCGTCTGGAAACACTGCTGATGGAGGAAGCGTAACATGGCTGAAGTAAATATCACGCTCAACGGGCGCGCCTATGAAATCGCCTGCGATCCCGGCCAGGAAGGCCGCATCGTTGATCTTGCTGCATATATCGACCAGCGCGTGCAGAAAATTGCACGCTCCGGCGGCGCTTACAACGACTCCCACCTTCTTGCGCTTGTCGCGCTGGTATTGGCGGATGAACTGTTTGAAGCACGCGAAATCGCGGCTGGCGCGCCTGCAACCGCCAAGGCTCCTGCGTCGAAAGAAGACGAACAGGCATTGGCGAAACTGCTGGAGAACCTGTCCAAACGTATCGACGGTATTGCCCAACGGGTCCAAGCGGCCTAGATTAAGGGCGGAAGGGGCTATGGCGCCCGTAAGACAGCACTGTCCCAGAGGCCGATGCAAATCGCTAGGGGACTGCCTCTGCCTGCACTCCGGTGCAGATATGCGGTTCCCACCTGTAACCCAGGGCCTAGCGGATACCCCCCGTCGACGACGTTTCACGGCTCCTTCCACCTCTCTCAACTATCGGAGCGCCAAGGCGTGCTGAGCAAAGACACCCTTCGGCAAAAAGCCTTCCAGAAACGCCTGACCATACCGCCTGCGTATCAGGAAGAAGCGTCACTAAAATTCAAGGATAACTTCCTCTCGCATATCGCGCTGCCGCCGCGCGGCTCGATCATTTCAGCATATATGCCGTTCAATGCCGAGCTGAACGTAAAGCCGTTGATGACGCATCTGCTGGATGACGGCTATATCATCGTGATCCCGCATGTGGTGAACAATAATTCCAGCCTCGATTTCCGCACCTGGACGCCCAGAATGCCCGTCTACCGCAACCTGCATGGCATCGAGGAAGCTGACCTGCGCCATTCCCAAGTGTACCTACCTGACCTGATGATCGTGCCGCTGATCGCCTTCGACATGAAGGGCAACCGCATGGGCTACGGATCGGGCCAGTTTGACCGCACCTTTGCGCATCTGCAAGATGTCCGCAAAGAATTCGTTGCCATCGGCGTTGCGTTCGAAAGTCAGCGCGAAGACGATGTGCCGGTTGATGCGCATGATTACCCCCTGCACAAAATTGTGACGGAACTGAACGTCTATAACTGCCGGGAGGCTGACTGAATGAAAATCCTTTTCCTCGGCGATATCGTCGGCCGCAACGCGCGCGATACAGCAATTGCGCAGCTGCCGGAACTGCGCAAAAAATATAAGCTCGATGTCATCATCGTGAACGTCGAAAACGCGGCGCATGGCTTCGGCGTGACGGCGCAAATCTGCGATGATTTTTACAAGGCTGGTGCCGATTGCCTTACGACCGGCAACCATGTGTGGGACCAGCGTGAAATCCTTGCTTATATAGACCGCGATCCGAAACTGCTGCGCCCGCTGAACTATCCTGAAGGCACGCCCGGCAAGGGGTTTTATATCCTGACCACGCCGCGCGGCGAAAAGGTTCTGATCGCCAACATGATGGCGCGGCTTTACATGGACGCGCTCGACGATCCTTTCGCGGCGGCGAACAAGCTGTGTAACGCGCACAGGCTTGGCAAAGACGTGCAGGCGATCTTTATCGATTTCCACGGCGAAGCATCGTCGGAGAAAATGGCGCTCGGCAATTACCTTGACGGTCGGGCATCGTTCGTCGTCGGCACCCATACCCATGTGCCGTCGGGCGATGCGCGTATTTTGCCGAAGGGAACGGGATATATGACAGATGCAGGCATGTGCGGCGCCTATGACAGCGTGATCGGCATGGACACCCAGTTGGCCGTGAACCGCTTTGTGCGCAAAACGCCCGGCGAGAAGCTTTATCCTGCCGACGGTGTGGTATCGCTATGCGGTCTGGTAGCGACGATTGATTCAAAAACAGGATTGTGCACAAAGGTTGAACCCCTCAGAATAGGGGGCAGTCTGCAACAGGCTTTGCCGGAGGTGGCGTGATGATCATGGATTTTTTAGAAGATATGAAATGGAAAAGGGCTGTCTCTATCGCTGTGGTGCTGGGCACGATGCTCGCCGGTTTTTTGAGCACGCAAGTGATGTCTAAGGAAGACAGCGCATCCGCATATAGCGGCAAGCTGCCGGTCGAGCAGGTTACGGTTGAGCTGCAGGGCGGCGGTGTGCACGGCTTTACGCTTGAAGTTGTGTCCAAGCCCGTCGATGTGCAGATGGGCCTGATGTTCCGCGAAAAGATGGGCAACGACCAGGGCATGCTGTTTGAAATGGGCGCGCCCCAGCAGACGTCGTTCTGGATGAAGAACACGCTGATCCCGCTCGACATGATTTTCATCGCCGAAGACGGCACGATTATCAATATCCACCAGAATGCCGAACCGCATTCGCTGACCCCGATCCCGTCCAACGGCGAAGTGACGGGCGTGATCGAACTGAACGGTGGCCGCGCCAAGGCGCTGAATATCCGTGTCGGCGACCGCGTCCTGCATCCTTATTTCAAGCAAACTGCTAAAAAATAAGGGTTTTTCAGGGGTTTGCGCCTGTAACGCCACGCCAGAGCATTGATTTCCGTCTTTTTTCACGATATAACCATGGCGGAACAACCGGCGGAGTGTAGCGCAGTCCGGTAGCGCGCCTGTTTTGGGAGCAGGATGTCGGGGGTTCGAATCCCTCCACTCCGACCACTTTTTCTGACGACGGAAGGCCAAAATGAAAGCCCGCATTTTCAAGCCCACCAAAAACGCCATGCAGTCCGGCCGCGGCAATTCCGGCCAGTGGCTGCTGGAATATGAACTGGAAACTGCACGCCGCCCCGAACCCCTGATGGGCTGGACGGCATCGGGCGACACGCTGAATTCCGTGCGCATGAAATTCGACAGCAAGGAAGCTGCGATCTCCTTTGCCGAGAACAAGGGGCTCGATTTCACCGTGACCGAGGAACATCTGCGCAAGACCACCCCGCGCACCTATCTCGACAACTTCAAATACCGCCCGTTCGAGGAAGAGAAGTAATTCCCTGCCCTTAACCCCCTGATTCCAAAGGGTCAGGCGGAATCCGCTTATCGCTTTCCCTATTCCTGTGCTAAAATATCCAAATGCAAGAGGGGCTAGATGCGGCATATCACGATCCAGATCGAATACCTGCCTGAAAACGTGTATCTCGCCACCAGCGAGGACCTGCCCGGATTCAATGTAGAGGCCGAAGACCGCGAAGAGATCTTCAAGCTGTCCCAGACCCTTGCCATCGACTTTTTGAAGCTGGACGGCGAAGTCGCCGCCGATGAAGAGATCACAATCGATTTCGAGGTGAAGGAATGAGCACTGGCGTTCCCCGCGACTACAGCAAGGTTGTGAAGGCGGCGAAAGAGCTGGGCTATGCCTACAGCCATTCCACCGGCGGGCATGATTTCTACACCCATGACAGCCCCGACAAAAGCATCGGCCAAGCGAAGAAGCTGACCATCCCGACCGAGATCAAGGGTACCGGCACGCTGCGCAGCATCCTTAAGGATATGGGCTATTTCGAGGCCAACGGCCTCGACCATGCCGGACAGCCGAAATCGCAGAAGCGCGATGTGGAGGCTGAACTCGCCGCCGCCGAACGCAAGACCGAAACCCGATTCATCACCGATGTCCGCGAATGGAAAAAAGACATGAAGCGGCATTACCGCGGCGTCGTCGAACAGTCGCCCGGCCCCGCACCCCAGCGCGCAACCGTGACGGCATCCGCGCCGAAACCCTGAAATCACCGTATTTAGCGATGTTTGCCAGAATGGCCAAAATAGGCTAAAACAAGGGCATGTGCCCGTAGCTCAGCTGGATAGAGCAGGTGCCTTCTAAGCATCAGGTCGGGGGTTCGAATCCCTCCGGGCACGCCACTTCACTCTCTATAAATACCATCTCTCCAGATAGCGCGCGCAACACAGCGCGGTTTGGCGGGGTTTAGGGAGATAGTGGATATTGGAAGGCCTCTCTCTACGGAAGAATTTTAGCCCGTTTTCGTGTTTTGGCAGATTTTATCTCTCTTTGAAAATTTGGGCACCCTAAGCTTTGGGAATCAGAAACCGTAGAGGCGAGCCTGTTCCTGCCAGCAGGAGGGAATGTTGTTCATCAGCCGGGACAGGGTAAGCGTCCGGGGCTGTGTTCCGTCAAGTATAGCTTCTTTGATTTTAGGGGCTAGAAAATAGAGACGGTAGATTCTTGTCACATGTACGTCGTCAGATAATTTCGGACAGATTGGGTAAAGAATTAAGGTAGTGTTTTCGTCTCTCTGGTTAATGTTAAGCTGCCCTTCTTTCGAAGTGCAATCGTTTTCTTAAAAGCATGGTTTTCTCCTTGATGCGGTCAC
>JBBRVE010000006.1:0-74166 GCA_038247245.1 Bdellovibrionales bacterium
AAAGCCGAAGTTCGCGGTCGTGAAGCTGTATTGCGTGTCTTCCAGCGTCGTGACCGTCGCATTCGTGCCGGCGGGCGCGTCGTTCACGGAAGTGACGTTGAATGTTATCGTTTTGGGGGTCGGGTCCGTATCCACGCCGCCGTTTGCCGTGCCGCCGCTATCTTGAACACGGAAGGTGAAGCTGGCATAACCCGCGCCATTGGCGTTGGCAACGGGCGTAAAGCGCAGCAGGCCGCCGGCAATATTGGCCGCGGAAACAACCTGACCCACTGTCACGGCAACACCGTTCAGCGTCAGCGCACCGGCAGCGGGCAACGTCGAGATAATGACGTTTGAGAGTGTATTCGGCGCGGCAGAATCGTTCGGGTCGGTAAAGCCGAAGCTGGCCACACCGAAGGTGTATTGGCCGTCCTCCGCTACCGTAAAGGTCGCGTTGGCACCTGCAGGCGCATCGTTCACGGAAGTGACGGAGATCGTCATCGTATTCGGGCTGAGATCGGTGTCTGCGCCGCCGCCATTATCCTGAACCTGGAAAGTGAATGTTGTATAAGCCGCGCCGTTGCCGTTCGCCGCAGGCGTAAAGCGTAACAGTCCAGAGGTGATGTTCGCGGTCGAGATGCTTTGGCCCGCCGTCACCGCGACGCCGTTCAGCGTCACCGCCCCAAGAGCAGGCAGCGTGGTGATGATGACATTCGCAAGCGTATTGGCGGGCGTATCGTTCGGGTCGGTGAAGCCGAAGTTGGCGGTGGTAAAGGTGTACTGCGCATCTTCCAGCATCGTGACGGTCGTATCCGTGCCCGCAGGGGCGTCGTTGACGGGCGTCACATTGATCGTCATCGTTTTCGCTGTTGTATCGAGGTCGACACCACCATTCGCGGTACCGCCATTATCTTGTACGCGAAACGTAAATGTCGCATTTGCCGCACCGTTAGCATTCGCCGCGGGTGTAAACCGCAGGAGCCCGGAATTCACATTGGCGGCCGAAACACTCTGGCCCGCCGTCACCGCAACACCATTCAACGTGAGGCTGCCTGTTGCGGGTAGCGCTGCGATTGTGACCGCCAGAAATGCGTTCGACGGACTGTCGTTCGGATCGGTGAAGCCGAAATTCGCAACTGTGAAAGTATATTGCGTGTCTTCCAGCGTTGTGACTGTCGTGCTGGTGCCGATCGGCGCATCGTTCGCGGGGTTCACTGTAATGGCGAAGGTCTGGTTTGTGGTGGTGAACGTGCCATCGCTGATACTGAACACAAAACTATCCGAGAGGGTGTTCGTGCCATTGTGCACGTAACTCACGCCCGCATTCAGGTCAGCCTGCGTAAAAGTGCTGATCGGCGTCCCAAGCGCGCTGTTGCGCGCAAGAAAGCCGTTGGTAAGCGCCGTCGTGACGGTGTAGACGATGCTTGCAGGCGGGCTCTCATCCGTTGCGCTCAGCGATCCTGCCGAAATAGGCGTGGTCGCGCCTTCGTTGCCGGTCAGGCCGTTATTGGTTAGAATCGGCGCTTCGTTAACGTCGGTGATATTGACGCGGATCGTCTGTTCGCCGTAAAGGTTCGGCGTGCCGTTGTCGGTGGCGCGGATGACGAGGTTATAAACGGGCGTCGTTTCATAGTCGAGGCCGGCGTTGACTATGATGACGCCGGTCGACGAATTGATGGCGAAACGGTTGCCCGTGTTGCCCGATACGATTGAATAAGTGATCGTCTGGCTGGGCTCCGGGTCGATAGAATTCGTATCGGCCGTGTAAGTACCCACTGCCACGTTTTCCGCCAGCGTGTAAACGATACGGCTGGGCAACACAAGGCTGCTGGCCCATTCGATGACATAGCCGCTGACCGACGCATTGACGGCACGGTCTTCCCAGGCGCCAGCGTTGTTCATGACCTGATAGTTGCCGACACCGCCTGCGTTAGACGGCTGGTTTGCCGCCCAGTTGATATAGGACCCCAGATACGTAAAGGGGCCGGACGAAAAAATCTGACCGTCTTCGGTACCGCCCGTAAATCTCCAGACACCTTCCTGCGCGGCGTCCGAGCCGCCAAGCCACGCAGTGGCGCCCGTCGCAATGCTGTCCACATACGCGTTTTCCGCTGCCGATGTGATGTTCGCAAGGGAGCCGCCGCGGCCAAACAACGTGTAAGCCGCCGCCGCTGTCTGCGCTGCCGTATAGGTGACGGAACTGCTGACGTAGATATAGAAGCTGCCGGTGGTAGAATTGTAACTGACGCCCGGATGCGCCGCGAGGACTTCGGCCACCGTCCAGCTGTCGGCAAAGGTCACGATGGGCGCATCGTTGACCTGCGTAACGACGATGTTGAAGGTATAGGTGCTGGAGGTCGCGGACGGGTCGGAGATCGTGAAACTGAACGCGTCAGCCGAAGTTTCGGAACCGTCATGCACATACTGCACACGATTCGCCTGAATATCGGCAAGCGTGAACGATGTGACTGCAAATCCGGCATTGGTCGAAAGCTGGATATAGCCGTTATCGACGGCATCGGTAACGCGGAAAATAATGGACGCAGGAGGATCAGTATCAACAACGCTCAGCATCGCCGAGGTGATGGTGGTGGATGAACCCTCAGGCGCCGTGACCCCGGTATTTGTGATGCCGCTCGATCCCGGAATACCGTTGAAATTAATCGTAACGGTCTGCGTTGCCGATGTATTTACGCCGTCATTCGCGGTCATAATCAGCGTATAGGACTGCGTCGTGGACAGGTTATTGCGGATCGTGGTTGCGGCAGCGGCGTCCAGCACCGTGATACGGCCCGTCGCGGCGTTAACGGAAAACAAAGCGGAGCCCGTGCCGCCGGTAATGGCATAGCTGAGCGTGGAATTTTCCTGGTCGCCACCCTGCACCGTGCCCATGACCGAGCCGGAAACGATGTCGGTCGCGGGATTGTTATAGTTGTAGCGGTAGGCAAGGTTGTTGATGACATCAGCACCCTCCCACTCGATCACATAACCGTAGGGTCCCTGGTTGTCGTTCCAACCGCCGCCGTTCTGCCATTCCAGCCATTCTTCGCCGGGCGGGTTGGAAGTCGTCCACTCCATGAAACCGTTCGCGTTCGCGCTATTGCCAAACAGGTAGTCGTTGGGCTCGAGGTTGTTCCAGTTCTGGTATGCGCCATTAACGGCAGCGCCCCCCTGTCCGGACAGACCAACGTAGAAAACCTGCCCTTTTTCGGGACCAGCCATCCATGTCCAGTAACTTTCGGTATTCGTGTCAGAGGCAGCTGTCCACAGGCTCTGGTTAGACAGTGCGTCGATAAATGCGTTTTCGGACGCGCTTGTGATTGTGACAAGATGTCCTGCGACCCCGTTCAGATACGAAAGCTCGGAAGTGCGTAACGCCGTGCCGATGCCGACCGTGCCTGTGACAAGGCGGTAATAGTTACCATTCGTCGCGTTGTACTGTACCGTGCCGTCCATCCAGCTGATGACCTGGCTGGGCGACAGCGACGGCGCGCCGTTGGTGTTGTCGATGGTCGCAAAGACAGGCGTCGTGGCAAGCTTGACGGAGAAATTGTCCACCGTGCCAACGTAAGTGGCATTCGCACTGAAACCGATCATGCCGGAAGCACCCGCCGTAATCGTGTCGGTATAGGTGCCCGCAGCCGTGCGCGATGTGCCAAGCGTACCGCCGATATTGACCTGCACACCACCGGCCGAGCGCGTGATGGTGTAGGTGACGGTATAGGAACGGCCTGAAATCAAGGTTGTGTCGGCCTGCAACAGCGTGCTGGCCGTACCGGTCGACTTGGCGGCGGCGCCAGCCGAAATGCTCCAGTTTGTGCCGGTCGTCCAGTCGGTTGCGGTTGCGAAATCGCCATTGCGCACTTCGCTGTAAACGGCAGTCGTCAGCGAACCGTCGGACACAGTCAGGCCCATCGTGACTTCGTTGGCGCCATTGACAGTATTGGTGAAAGTAATCAGCCCCGCATCTATATTCGCCTGCGTAAAGGTGCTGCCGTTTGTCAGCGCGACCCCATTGTTACGCAGGATACCCGTCGTGGGTGCTGTGGTCAGCGTATAGGTGAGCGTGGGCGAGTCCGCGTCGATTGCCAGCAGGTAACCGCGGGTCACCACAACCGTCTGGCCGTTGCCGACGCGGATGCCCGTGTTTGCCGCGATGACCGGCGCATCGTTGACGCCGGTGATGTTCAGCGTGGTCGACTGGCTGAAAAAACCGTCGAGGGTGTAGGTAATCGTGCGGCTGGCGACCGGATTGTCGGAAATATTGCGGAAGCTGATGCGTTCGATCAGCGCCTCGACCGAGGTACGGGTCGCGTTTGCGTTCAGCGTGATGATCAGCGGGTTACCATCGACGCCGTTACCGCCCGCCGATGACAGGCTGCCGATCTGCAGGCCACCATAGGCGACAGCGAAGTTGTAAACCGCGATATCGGTTGCGCCTTGCAGACCCACGGTCTGGCGCGTGCGGCTGATATACAGCTGGTCGTTGATACCGCCGGTTGTCGAGATCGTCAGGTTGACACCGTCGAAGCTGTTCGTCGATCCGCCAACAGTCACATCACCGTCTTCACCAACGCCCGACAAAATCGTCGGCGTCACAAAGTCAAAGTCGCGGTTGGTGGGTTGCAGGACGTTGACTTGCGTTTCGGTGAGCGTGATCGTGGCAGCAAGACCCGTCAGCGTGGCGTCGAGCATCAGACGCTTCTCCAGCGCCTGCAACGTCTTGCGCGGAGATCGTTTTGATCCCTTGCCTTTTTTGTCCTTGTCGGTCATTGCCCGGATGCGCCCAATAACACCAGTTTTCTCTTTTAAATTATAGCCTTAGTCTCGTTCGTAATTTGTTAACGACTAGGGCGATAACCCCCCTCGTCTTAAGAGGGTAGCAAATTCCATGCCTAATCAGACAATTAGGGCCTAAATTTAATGTGACTTACGACAATGCGCGGCCAGGTGGATTCATAACATGAGAAGAAAGTTACCCATTTATAGCCCTTTTGGCCTTTTGTTGTCAGAACCAGACCACCGAGTCCCAAAAGACTCACTTCAACTATTTTTTCGGAAGTTTTCCCTAAATGATTTTTTTTGAATCTGTTGCACGGAAAAATAAAAAACGCCGCAAACCACGCACAAAAAATAGCTCCTAAAACGCGGCGTTTGACTTATGCAAAGCAACAGGGGTAAAATCTGCCTATGGCTGGAAAAATCACATCCCTGACTGTTGTTGCGATCCGCTGGTGGCGGTAACGCCCTCATTTTATTTTTCCCCCACAACTCCCCGTCATTTATGATACGTCAGCCCTTATAGAAGGCCTGCCCGATGAAGATCTCACATACCGATACATCCTTGCCCTATGCGGCCGGAATTGATTTCCTGCTCGACCAGCTGGACGCCGAAAAAGGCGTCTATATGGCGTCCGACACCGATTACCCCGGCCGCTATTCACGCTGGGATATCGGCTTTGCCGCGCCGCCTGTCGAAATCACGGGCTATAACGACCGCACCGAATTCCGCGCGCTGAATGCACGCGGCGAAAAGATACTGGCGATGTTCGCGCAGCTGTTCGCAAACCATGCGGATGAAGCGTTTAAAATCGGTAAATCCGATACCAGGCTGATCACCTGCACGATCGCCGCCCCTTCCCGCAGTTTTTCCGAGGAAGAAAGGTCACACCAGCCGTCGCCCTTGTCGCCCTTGCGCCTGCTGATGAAACTTGCCCCCTCCACGGAAGGATTTGCCGGTTTTTATGGCGCTTTCAAATACGACCTGCTGTTCTGTTTCAACCCTGTCCCGCTGAAGCACGCACGCGGCGCGGATCACAGCCTTTTCCAGCTGTACCTGCCCGACAGCATCCACCTGCTCGACCGCCGCAAGGAAACAGTGTTCCGCCGCGAATACGAATTTACGCTGGGCAGCCTGACCACGGCCGGCATGCCCCGCGAGAACACCACAAAAACCGCCCCCAAAGCGGCGTCCGGCATCGCCGCCATCACCAGCAACATGACCGACGAAGCCTATGCCGACATGGTCAGCCGCGCGCAGGAACACATCCGCAAGGGCGACGTGTTCGAGGTGGTTTTGAGCCGAAAATTCAAGTCACCTTATAATGGCCAGCCGTCGCAGCTGTTCCGCAATATCCGCCGCATCAACCCCAGCCCTTACGAATTCCTGATCCAGATGGGCGGTGAACAGCTGGTGGGCGCATCACCCGAAATGTTCGTGCGGGTCGAAGGCAGGCGCGTTGAATCCTGCCCCATTTCCGGCACTGCCCGCCGCAGCAAATCACCGGGACAGGCCGCCGTCATCGAAGATGCGAAAATCCTTCAGGAATTGCTGAATTCCAAGAAAGACGAAGCCGAACTGACCATGTGCACCGATGTCGACCGCAACGACAAGGCGCGTATCTGTGAACCCGGATCGGTGCGCCTGCTCGCCCGCCGCCAGATTGAATCGTATGTCGGCCTCTATCACACCGTCGACCATGTGGAGGGCATACTGCGCGACGGTTTCGACGGCGTTGACGCGTTCCTGTCGCATATGTGGGCCGTGACGCTGACCGGCGCGCCAAAACCCGAAGCATCCAAGATCATCGAGAATTTCGAACCCGAAGCCCGCGAATTTTACGGCGCGGCGGTGGGCGCGCTGCATTTCGATGGCGGCGTGAATACCGGCATCACCATCCGCACCCTGCACCTGAAAAATGGCGAAGCCACCTATCAGGCGGGGGCCAGCATCGTGTACGACTCCATCCCCGCCGAAGAGGCAGTGGATACGCATACCAAGGCAACATCGTTCCAGCGTATCCTGTCCGGCAATGTATCTGCACCAGCCGATCGCGTGGCCGTGCGCAGCGGCGAAGGCAAAACCGTTGTCCTGATCGACAACGAAGACAGTTTTGTCCATACCCTTGCCGATTACATCCGCCAGACGGGCGCAAAAGCCGTCACCTACCGTCACGGCACGCCGCTTGCGACCATCCAGCAGCACAAGCCGCATCTGGTCGTGCATTCCCCCGGCCCCGGCCTGCCCGAGCAGTTCAATGTGCCGGGCATGGTGCGCGAAGTGGCGGCGGCGGGCATCCCGCAATTCGGCGTCTGCCTCGGCCTGCAAGGCACGTTCGAGGCGTTTGGCGGCACGCTGGGGTACCTGCAAAATCCGCAGCACGGCAAGACATGGAACATCACGCATAACAGCCATGCGCTGTTCGAAGGCGTGCCCAGCCCTTGTTTGGTGGGCGCGTATCATTCCATACACGGCCTGCCCGCGTCGCTGCCGGATGAATTGGAAGTGACCGCCCGCAACGATAACGGTGTCATCATGGCC
This sequence comes from Bdellovibrionales bacterium, assembly GCA_038247245.1. Taxonomy (GTDB): domain Bacteria; phylum Pseudomonadota; class Alphaproteobacteria; order Micavibrionales; family UBA2020; genus JAPWJZ01. The sequence continues at coordinate 7,301 of JBBRVE010000006.1, forward strand.
CTGCGCCACAAAACCCTGCCGATCTGGGCGGTGCAGTTTCATCCTGAATCTGTTCTGTCGATGCAGGGTTATGTCGGCCACAAGATGATCGAGAATGCCATGAAACATCTGGCAGGTAAGGCATAGAATATGAAGCCGAAGCAGAACCACGCCGACGAAGTCGATAAAAAATGGGCAGAAGTGATGGGCAAGCTCTGCGATGATAGCTTCCCGGCCGACGGCAAGGCGCGCATCCTGCAGAACGTGAAGGACGAGGATATCACTGGCGAAATGCTCGCCTCCTGCGCCCGTGCATTGATGCTCCGCGTCGTACCGCTGGATTTAAAAGGCATCGATGTCTGCGGCACCGGCGGCGACAAGAGCAAATCAAACGTGAAAACCTTCAATATCTCGACCGCCGTCGCCTTTGTCGTGGCGGGTGCGGGCGTTTCGGTCATCAAGCATGGCAACCGCGCCGTGTCCGGCGTTAGCGGGTCGAGCGATGTGCTGGCCGCCCTGAAAATTTCCGTCGCGACCAACCCTGCGATGGCGAAAATCCAGCACCAGAAGCATAACCTGTGCTTCGTGTCCGCCCCCGCCTTCCACCCGTCGCTCGCCAGCCTCGCGCCTGTGCGCAAGGCGCTTGGCCGTCCCACCTTCCTCAACCTGCTCGGCCCGCTTTGCAACCCTGCCCGCACCGCGCGGCAGGTGATGGGAGTCTATGGATTTCAGCCGCAGGTGGCCGATGCCGGCAAACGTCTTGGCCGTCAGGATATGATGATCGTGCATAGCATGGACGGACTTGATGAAATTTCCCTCTCCGACCTCACGCAAATCATCCGCGTGAAGGAAGGCAAGGTGGAAGAAACGCTTGTCTGCCCCGAGGACGCCGGATTGGAAACAACCCCGCTCGAAAAACTGCAGGGCGGCACGGCGGAACAGAACGCCAAGATCATTATGGATGTATTCGAAGGCGCAAAAGGCGCGCCGCACGACATTATCTGCCTGAACGCCGCCGCCGCATTCATGACGGCGGGCAAAGATCCCGATTTGAAGGCAGGAGTGGAACGCGCGAAACAGGTTATCGCCGACGGTCTCGCGCTCAAGAAACTGCAAGCGATGAAGGGTGCGGCATGACCGGCTTCCTGCAAAAAATCCACGACATCACGGTGGACCGCGTCGCACGCGCCCGCGCCGACGTCATGCTGTCCGATCTGGAACGCAGCCCGTACTTTTCCCGCCAGCAGGGCGACGTATTAAAGGCGTTCAGGAGTGGTTCCTACAACGTCATCGCCGAAATCAAGTTCGCCAGCCCGTCGGAGGGTGATATCGCGGCGGGCGACCCTGTTGCGATTGCCGACGGTTATCTGGCATCCGGCGCCACCATGCTGTCGATCCTGACCGAGCCGCAGTTTTTCAAGGGCGACCTTGCCTATTTGCAGGCCGTGCGCGAAAAACACCCCAAGGCGCTGCTCCTGCGCAAGGATTTCATGGTCGACCCGTACCAGCTGTACGAGGCCAAGGCGCATGGCGCTGATGCCATCCTGATCATTGTCGCCATGACACCGCCCGCCGTCACCAAGGAATTGTTCGAGGCAGCAAAAGGCCTTGGCCTTGCAGCTCTGGTCGAGGTGCATGACGGGGCGGAACTGGATGCCGCCATCGAACTCGGCGCGGATTTTATCGGCGTCAACAACCGCAACCTGAAAACGCTCAAAACCGACCTTGGCATCGGCCGCGAACTGGCCGCGCGCAAGCCGAAAAATTCCGTTTTCATCTGCGAAAGCGGCCTTTCAACCGCCGAAGACCTGCGCGACATGAAATCGCGCGGCTATGACGGTTTCCTGATGGGCACGTCATTCATGCGCAACCCACATCCGGGCCGCGCCCTGCATGACTTGCAGGAGCAGCTGAAATGCGCGTAAAAATTTGCGGCCTGACCCGCGTGGAAGACGCAAAGGCCGCGCAAGACCTTGGCGCATGGGCGCTCGGGTTTATTTTCTACCCGAAATCGAAACGGTTTATCGATGCCGCCACGGTAAAAAACATCATCGCCAGCCTGCCCGCAACCGCGCAACCCATCGGCGTATTCGTGAACCAGACCGGTGAAGCCATTTTGATCGCACAAGATGCGGGCTTAAAGGGCATACAGCTGCATGGCGACGAAACGCCCGACGACCTCCGCCGCGTCCGCGCCGCTTTTTCCGGGACGATCATCAAGGCGCTGCGCCCCAAAAACGAAGCCGACCTGCAAGTGATTGCAGATTATAAAGGCCTTGCCGATTACATCCTGCTGGATGCGGCGGTCGGCAATGAATATGGCGGCACAGGCCATACCGGCGACTGGTCGCTGGCGCAAAAGGCTCGCAGTTTCGGCATCCCCGTCATTGTCGCGGGCGGCCTTGGCCCCGATAATATCACTGCTGCATATGCACAGACCACCCCCCATGCCCTCGACCTGTCGAGCGGCGTGGAGGCCTCTCCCGGCATCAAGGACCACGCAAAATTACAGGCGCTCTTCGCCACCATCAAAGGAAGCCCCCATGCAGCCCAAAACGCATAATACCAACAGCCCCGATGATCGCGGTTATTTCGGTGATTACGGCGGGCGTTTCGTGCCCGATACGCTGATGGCGCCATTGCTGCAACTGGAACAGGCCTATGCGGAGCTTTCCGCGCAACCGGAGTTCTGGCGCGAATTTGAATCGATGCTGACGCATTTTGTAGGGCGCGAGACGCCGCTGCAATACGCCGCGCGTTTGACTGAAAAACTGGGCGGCGCGAAGATTTACCTGAAGCGTGAAGATTTGGCGCATACCGGCGCGCATAAAATCAACAATGCCATCGGCCAGATCCTGCTCGCCCGCCATATGGGCAAGACGCGCATCATCGCCGAAACGGGCGCGGGCCAGCACGGCGTCGCTACCGCCACCGCCGCCGCGCAATTCGGCATGAAATGCGTTGTCTATATGGGCGCGGAAGACATGGCGCGGCAGGAGATGAACGTGTTCCGTATGCGCCTGCTGGGCGCCGATGTGGTGGCGGTCAATGCCGGTTCCCGCACGCTGAAAGATGCCGTCAGCGAAGCGATGCGCGACTGGGTCGGCAATATCGCCGACACGCATTACCTGCTGGGCTCCGCCCTTGGCCCGCATCCCTATCCGCGCATGGTGCGCGATTTCCAGTCGGTGATCGGGCGCGAGGCGCGCGAACAGATTTTGGCACAGGAAGGCAAATTGCCCGACACAATCATTGCCTGCGTCGGCGGCGGCAGCAACGCCATCGGTATTTTTTCCGGCTTCGTGAATGACAAGGATGTCGCGCTGATCGGCGTCGAGGCCGGCGGCACGGCAATCGCAACCGGCGAACATGCCGCCCGTTTTGCAGGCGGCAAGCCCGGCATTTTTCAGGGTATGAAGACCTATATTTTGCAGGACAATGACGGACAGGCATCGCCCACGCATAGCGTTTCCGCCGGTCTCGATTACACCGGTGTCGGCCCCGAACATGCATGGCTGCATGATTTGAAACGCGCGACCTATACCAATGTGAACGACGACGAAGCCGTTGCCGCGTTCCACCTGCTGGCACGCACTGAAGGCATCATCCCCGCCCTCGAAAGCTCTCACGCCATCGCCTATACCATCAAGGCCGCCCCCACGATGCGCGGCGAGACAATTATCGTCAACCTGTCCGGCCGCGGCGACAAAGATATCGGCATCATCCAAAAATATGACGGAGCCCGCAAATGAGCTTGCGCAACGCATTATCGACCGGCAAATCGGCCTTCATGCCCTTCGTCATGGCGGGTGACCCGAATATGGCTGAAACCGAAAAAATCGTCGCCGCGCTGGAACGCGCGGGCGCATCGGCAATTGAACTGGGCGTGCCGTTTTCCGACCCTGTTGCGGACGGTGTGACGGTCCAGAAGGCGGCGGAGCGGGCATTGGCGGGCGGCGCAACGCTGAACGGTGTGATGGAACTCGTCAAAAAACTGCGTGCGAATGGCGTTAAAATTCCGATCTGCCTGTTTTCATACCTCAACCCCATTTACATGATGGGCTACGAGACATTTATCACCGCCGCATTGAAGGCAGGCGCGCAGGGCGCGTTGATCGTCGACCTGCCGCCTGAAGAAGCGGGCGATTATCAGGCGGCTGCGAAAAAACACGGGTTTGAAACCGTCTTCCTCTGCTCCCCCACGACCACACCGGAGCGCCTGAAACTGGTCGATGATTATTCCAGCGGTTTTGTCTATTACGTTTCACGCGAAGGCGTGACGGGGGCGCAGAACGCGCTGCCGCAGCAATTGGCCGAAAAAATTACGCTACTGAAAACCCAATTAAGAAACCCGCTCGCCATCGGATTCGGCATTTCGACGCCCGACCATGTGAAGGCATTGACGGGCAAGGCAGATGGCATCGTCGTCGGCAGCGCGCTTGTGAAAATTATCGAGGAAAATCCGGCGAATGCAGCGGTTGCAGTCGAGGCCAAGGTGCGTGCATTGCTTGCCTGAGACAACAATCCCGCCTATAATGGCCGCATGACAAATAAAGACACAAACGCACCCGGCCCTGCCTATGCCATCGGCGACACAGACACGCGCCTCTGGGGCAGCTATACGGTCGTCGCCGTCGGCAAGAATGACGGCGAAGAATATTGCGAAAAAGAAATCATCGTCAACCCCGGCCATATCCTGTCGCTGCAAAGCCACGAGCACCGCCGCGAACATTGGATGATCAAGCAGGGCGTGCTGACCGTCGTGCTGGACGGCACGCGGCTGGAGCTTAAAAAGGGCGAGGACGTCCGCATTCCGTTGCGCGCCATCCACTGCATGGCGAACCTCGGCAAAGATTCCTGCATCGTGCGCGAAATTCAGGCGGGCGTGTGCCGCGAAGACGACATCGCGCGTTACATAGACGCATATGGCCGCAGCACCGATCAGGCGGGCGAGCTGCGCGCGGTCAGCAGCCTTGCCCTCTATGAACAAATTTTAAGCGAACTGCGTACAAAGGCCTAATTACCATGCGCATCGGCATCGATTTCGGCGGCACGAAAACGGAAATCATCTGCCTCGACAGCAAGAACGGCAAGGAAATCTACCGCCAGCGCATCCCGACCGCGCGCGGCGATTACATGAACACCGTCAAATCGCTCTGTGACCTTGTGCGCGGCGCGGAGGCATCGCTGAAAAAAACCGGCACGGTCGGCGTTGCCATTCCCGGCACGATCATCCCCGAAACCGGCCTGATCAAGAATTCAAATTCCACATGGATGAACGGCCAGCCGTTCCAGAAAGACATGTCGAAGGCCCTGGGCCGCGAAGTGCACATGGAAAACGACGCCAACTGCTTTGCAGTATCGGAAGCAACCGACGGCGCGGGCGAAGGCAAGAATGTCGTGTTCGGCGTCATCATCGGCACGGGCTGCGGTGGCGGCGTTGCATTGAATGCGGCCGCGCATCGCGGCGTGAATTCCATCGGCGGCGAATGGGGGCACAACCCCCTGCCCTATCCGCGCGTCGCGCTGGCCGATACCGCCGCGCAGTTTTCGCGCTTCGAGGCTTATCCGGTGACCGATACGCTGAAAGACCTCTATTTCACCGACGAAGCCAATGCCGAATTTCCAGGGCCGCTCTGCTATTGCGGCCGCCGTGGCTGCCTTGAAACCTGGATATCCGGCACAGGCTTCAAGAATGATTATAAACGCGTGACGGGCGAGGATATGTCCACGCACGACATCATCGCGCAATCGAAGGTAAAAGAACCGAAATCGACCGCCGCGCTTGACCGCTATGTCGACCGGCTTGCGCGCGCATTGGCGCAGGTCATCAATATCCTCGACCCCGATGCCATCGTGCTGGGCGGCGGGATGAGCAATGTGAACGCGCTGTATAAAGACGTCCCCGCCGCGTGGAAAAAATACGTGTTTTCCGACACCGTCAAGACGCCGCTGCTGCCCGCCCGCCACGGCGATTCATCTGGCGTACGCGGCGCGGCGTGGCTCTGGGGCCGTTAAACCTTAATCCGTCACCGTCATCCGCATTTCATCGCTGTTTGCACGGATTTCAGGCACATACATCGCATGCGCCTGGTCGGGCATCGCGTGGAATTCGCCCGGTATCTCCGCGCGCAATTCATAGCGCAGCAAATGCTTTCCCTGTTTCAGGCTGGAGATAAAGAACGCCGCTTTCTGGTCGCGGAATTCCTGATAGACGTAGGTGCGCTCGTCCGTCTCCTTGCCTTCATGGTCCAGCTTGATCGCCTCGCCGCCGCCGCTGACCAGCGATACAGCTTCAAGCCCGGCCGGTTTGTAATCTTCGGCGATCAGGTATTCGTAATTGTTTTTCGCCTCCAGCAGCACATCGACGCGGATGCGGTCACCACTTTTCACAGCGTCGCCTTCCTTCAGCTCCGCCCAGTCATTGGTATAGCCCTTCATCAGGGTTTCCTTGACCGATTGCTTGTAATATTTGCGGGTCACAAAGATTTCGTTGCCAGCCTTGGTGATCGGCTCTTCCAGCGTGAAGTATTTGGCATGCGCCGCCACATACATCGCGCCCTTGCCCTTGATCGTCACGCTCACCTTGTTGTCGCCGTCTTTCAACGCCTCCGCCGGAATGTCGATCAGGCGGTTGAACGAGAAGACGTTCGATGAATCGGCGCGGCCGTTGCGGACTTCCTTGCCGTTGACCGACACCGTGTAATCATATTCCGGCGCCAGCTCGCGGGTGGCCTTCAGGTAATCGGCAAGGCCAAGGATGGCGATTGCCGTATCGCGCGTGTTTTTCCACGATGCGCCGCGACGGTTGAGCACCATCCATTTGACCGCTTTTTCCAAATACGGGCTTTGCGGGTCCATATTGGCAAGCGCCTTGATGGTGAACGCCGTTGCCTCCACCCCGCCTTCGCTCCAGCGGTAATGAACGCCGCTTTCGCCCCAATGGGCGGTCGCGTTGTCCTTGTCTTCCTGCACGCCATTGATCAGGTTCTGCGCCAAGACGCGGCTGCGGTCTGCGCTGCCGTATTTGTTTTCGGCAAGCGAGAACAGTGCGCGGGTATAGGGGTTCAGCTTGGCGCGCATGTCCCATAGGCGCGTACGTTGCCTGTCTGTGCGTTCCTCCGGCGTGGTCGAGACGTTCGACAGCGCATGGAGCATCCAGGCGAGCATATCCGGCTGGTCTTCTTCCTCGACCAGTTGGTTACGCAGGAATTCGGCGGCGCGTGAAATGACGTCGCTGCGCACATCCATGCCGGCATCGCGCGCAAGGCTGAGGCCCCAGACGACGTAAGACGTCATGAAACGATCGCTGTCGCCGTCTTTCCACCAGCCCCAGCCGCCATCGCCATGCTGGAAATCATAGAGGCGCGTCAGCGCGTCGGTCGTCATTTTATCGAGTTTCTTGTAGGTCGTATCGGTGCGGCGTTGCGGATGGCCCTGCGGGTCGTTGCGGGGCTCCAGCACGTCGCTTAAGTAAGCCTCCACATCATCACCCTTGATGCCCAAATCTTTCATCGTTTTGCGCACGATGATCGCGGGCAGGAAGCGGCTCATGGTCTGCTCCACGCAGCCATAGGGGTAATCGGCAAGGTAGGGCAACGCATCCAACAGGTTCGCAGCGAGCGACGGCGAGACGGTGAGGCGCAGGGATGTCGCCTCCTTGATGCGTTCCTTCGGGATATTGACGGTCAGCTCCTTCGTCATTTCGTCTCCGGTCGATTTAAGCACCAGCGACTGCGCGATGAATTTTTCGATGCCGTGCGGGATGACGGGATAGGTTTTTTCCATCGCATCCGACGCTTTCTCGGATTTGGCGATGACCGTGATCTTGGCCATGCCCGCTTTCTGCGCGGATACCGCCCAATCGACGCGCGCCTGTCCGTTGGCAGGCACGATGACGGACGCCATTTCACCCTTCACGAATTTGCCGTCCTTATAAAGGCCGGTGACGTTGACGCCCTCGGCCTTGATGACCGGCATGACGGTAACAGGTTTATCGGTCATGTTGTCGATCAGGGCGGAAACATCCACAAGGTCGCGTTCGGTGAAGAACCGCGGCGCCTGCAGGCGGATCATCAGGCTTTTGTTCGCCTTGACCTCGTGCGTGACGCTACCGATCGATGTATCGCGGGTCGCCGCGCGCGCAGTTGCGCGCCAGGTGGTGAGCGAGTCCGGGAACTTCACGGTCAGTTTCGCATGGCCCCGCGCATCGGTTTTCAGCGACGGTAGCCAGGTGACGGTCGAGCGGAAATCGCTCCGCACGCGGTCGGGTTCCTGCATCGGCGCGCCATTGGCATTGTCCATGCCGGAGGGGGCTTTCTTTTTGGATATTTCATTTTTGTCGGCCAACATTTCCTTGGCAGCGCCCCGCGCAGTAACGGGGGCGGCACTCGGCGCGGACACGGATTTCATGGCCGCGCTTTCCGCAACGGCAAGACCTCCCCTGCCGCCGACAGCGCCTAATTGCTGACGCATTACGCCTTCGTCACGGTCATCGGCCCGGCCGTCCTTGTTCAAGCGGCGGCGGTCGTTTTCCTGATCGCTGATCAGATCGCCCTTTTCGCCGCGCATGAGCATCGTATAGGGACGCTGATAGAAACTCGCCTGTGTCTGGATGCTCAGCTGTTTTTTCTCGCCGTAGAAAAACTGCTGGATATCCTGCGCATATTCGCCCTGTATGTAGTAAATCGCGGCGTCTGTGATGCCGATGGCGACTTCGGATTCGACCGGCTTGCCGTCCTTGTCGGTCACTTCTACATCAAAGGTGCCTTCTTCCTGCGGCTGATAGACAGCCTTGTCCGATATTAGCTTTACATTCAGAAATTTGTCAGACGGCGGGACAATCACCTGGAGTTGGGTGGTTTTCAGCTGGTACTGGCTGCCGCTGAGGGCGCTCAGGAACACGTTTGGCGTGTAATTATCATTCACCGGCAGTTCGACCAGCTTCACGCTGCCCTCCAGATGCAGCATTTTGTAATCGAACAGGTTGTCGCTTTCGACCGACAGCAGCACATAGGTATCCGGCACGTCGGAGACGATCATTGCGCGCATCGTGTCGCCCGCGTTGTAGGTGTCTTTTTCCGTGATGATCTGCAACCCGCCATATCGGTACCCGATATTCGTAGCATCGGTGTCGCAGACATAAATATTGGCGCTCGCGGTCACGGGATTCCCGTTATCGAAACCTGTGAATTCGACAGTGTAATAGCCGTTTTCGGATGGCTCGAATTCGAACACGGCTTCGCCCTTGGCATTCGTTTTAACGAATTTGGTCATCATTTCGACACCGTCATAACCGCCGGGGGTTTTGACCTTGCCGTCGAACAGCACAGGGTCGCGCCAGCTGTTGCGGCGGATGATGACCTTGCCTTCGACCGCAACAGGTTTATCATCTGCGGTGAGCGTGCGGATGGTTGCCTGCGCCTTGTCGCCGGGGCGGTAAAGGTTGTTTTTCGCCTCTACCGTCGCGTAATAGGCGGTTTTCATCACCTTGATATCGGCGGTGCCGCGGATTTCGCGGCGACTTTTATCGACCACGCGCACTTCGATATGATATTGCAGCTGGTCCCCGGCATCTTTTGGCGTATCGATCTTGAATTTCGCCTTGCCGTCCTTGCCGGTCTTGATTTTTTCCTGCTTCAGCAGCTGGCCGTAACCGCCATAGCCGTAATTTTGCGGATACATGTCGTCGTAATACCAGCTATGGGCGCGCCACGGGCGGTAATAGCGGTAATACGGGTTTTGATAGACAAGATATTCCACATCGGCATCCGCAACCGCGCCGCCGAAGTAATATTGCGAGTCAATCGACACATCGATCGTGTCGCCCAAACGGTAAGCGGCGATGCCGTCCTTCGGCTCTTTCGGCTCCGGCGTCACGGATACTGTGTATTCGGGAAGCTTATATTCCTCCAGACGGAAGAGTTGCGTGGTGGACAGGTAATTGTTGTTGTCGCTGGTGAAAAGCTGCAGGTTATATTCGCCCAGCACTGCCTTGTCATCCAGCACCAGCGTGCCGTCGAACGATCCGTAATCGTTCAGCGCGTAATCGGATTCCAGCACCTGTTTGCCCTGCGCGTCGTAAATGCGCGCCTTCACCTTCATGCCGCTTGGCACGGTGAAGCGGCCGTCTTTCGGCTGGCGCAGCATCGCCTTGAAGTTCACGGTTTCGTTGGGGCGATAGGCGGGACGGTCGGTGAAGGCATAGAGCCACCATTCGCCCTTGCTGTTGTTGTAATAGTTATAAAAGTTGTTCTGCACAAACGCCTGGCGCGCATCCGACGTCATGGCGCCGAAAATGGTGTGCTGCTGTGAATAATTGCGGTTGGCATTGCTGCGCAGCGCGGTTTTCAACAACCCGTTTTCATCCGTGCGGCCCTCATCGACGATCCAGCGCGTGTTGTTGGTGTCGTCGTAATAGCTGTAGGTGTAGCGGATATCGGCGTTCGCAACCGGCTTTCCGGTTTTGGCGTCCATGGCGAAAAATAGCGCCTTGTCATTCGCAACCTTGCTGACCAGCGCAACATCGCTGACAAGTACAAGATCATAGGCAGGCTTCAGGCCGCCCGACTGCACGGTCATCAGGTACGCTCCCATGGGCAGTTTTCCGGCCTTGGGGTCGGGTTTGTCGCCATCATCGGCGCGCCAGTCGGCGAGGCTTTTTTGCTCGTTATATTGCTGATGCTTGCCTTCTTCCTTTAGCGTGATCGTGGATTCGGATTCCACCGGCAGCGATTTATAACGGCCGGAATCGACCAGAACCTGCAGCGCTTCCTGATAGCTGTTGAAGCCGTAGCCGTCGGGTTTCAGTTTGATTTCACGCGCAAGGTCGATCCTGTAAAACGTCACCGACGCAGATTTGACGTTGCGCCAGCCGAGACTGAACTGGATCTCCGATCCCGGCAGGAAGGTATTGCCCACGCCAAGGCTCAGCTGCGGGTTCACAATGTATTCGACGCGACGCAGGGCGTCATCCACCCATTGCGACTGGCCGGTTTTAAACCTGGCCGTCAGCTGCTTGTAGGTTTTGACGGCATCCACGAATTCGCCCTTGTTTTCGTAGAACATACCAAGCTGGTACAGCGCGTCATCCGCCCATTCGGTATCTTCGAAATCATCGGCAACCGTCTTGAATTCTTCAATCGCCTTGTCGCGCAATTTCTGGTCGCCGTTATAATTCTGCTGCCATGCCATGGCCTGCCCGTAATGCGCGCGCGCCTTGTCATTGTCGGATTTCGCGACCTTCAGGATTTCGGCGAACAGCACCTGCAGCGATTCATTGCCCTGCGGCTGCTGGGCGGGCGGCACCGGCGCGATCATGCGTTTACCGCCCATGCGGATCGGGCGGATATCGGTATTGTACCAGCCCCAGCGGCTGGTGATGAAATCGGCCAGCTGGAAACTGATACCGATGAATTTTTCGCGCGCCAGATCGACATCCGATGACCCCGCCCACCAGTCGCGCGCGTCATCGAGGTATTTCTTGATCGCTTCCGCCTTGCCGTATTGGTCGACGGTTGTGTAATGCGTGGCAAGCGACACCCCCGCCTCCGCGCGCCAGCGGTCGTCGCCCTTTTCATCGGCAAGCCCAAGCAATTTTGTTTCGGCAGATTTCAGGCGCGTTTCATCCTTCAGCTGCAGCACGCTGTCGCCCCATTTAAAGGTCACTTCGCGCGCCAGTTTCTCGTCCGCTTTCTGGTCGATGAATTTCTCGTATTCCGCCGCCGCCAGCTGCCATGATTTTTCGGCGTAGTATTTGTTTGCCGTTTCAAGGTCGGATGCCGAATACGCCTGCGCGGATTGCGGCAGGAACAGGGCGATCATCAGGGCGAAAAACGCGTAAAATTTCATGGCGGTTATCCCGTTGAAAAACGTTGCGACAGGGATAAGACGCGTGACAACGCCATATCCTTGGGAAATTCTTTTCCCGATGATAGGGGTTGTGGCTTAACAGACTGTTAATTAAAGGGAAATTTACAACGTGAACAGGCGTTATAACGCTGTTACGTCAATAATCGATCGTCATAACGTCGTCGCCTTCGAAATAAACCTCGTCTAGGTTTTTCTCCGCCCCGCCACGGTCGATCACCATGAAGTCGCAAATTTTGTCGAGCGCGAGGCTGTAATGGTGCCAAGTGCCGCGCGCGTAATTCACGCCCTGCTTCGGGCCCGCAAGGAAGGCGCGCATTTGCGTCGCATCGAAATCACCCGGCGGTGCCACCACAACCATATAAGGATGGTTATCCAGCGGATAAAACGCCTGACTGGACAACGGGTGACGCTCCATCACCTTCAGCGCAATCGGGCGCGGCAGCGGCTTTGATCTGAAAATGCTGACCAGCGGCGTGCCGCTATCCTGCAGCAGATCCAGCCCCGCGATGCTGTGATACCGTTCGGTGTTGCCGTAATTGATATGGCGCAACTCCTGCGCCGTTCCCGTCTCCAGCACATCGCCGAAGGGTTTGAAAGCGGCGGGGGTGAGCGGTTCGGGCCTTAAAATGCGGTTTTTCATGGGTATTTCAGGGGGTTGCTTTGCCTGTCCAATAGTTGCATAAAACTACCATCAGTAAAACAAGCAATTGCAGGACATCATGGCCAAAAAGCCCGCGAAAAAAGCCGCCAAAAAATCAGCCACCAAAGCCGGCAAGCTGAACACCCATAACGGGCGCAAACCGATCCCCGCCATCCTGATGGCCTATTCGGAATCGGATTTCACGAACCCGCATGAAGCGATGACCGCGCAGGAGCCAAAGGATTGCCGCGGCGATTTCACGCATATGGGCGCGAAATATTGGGGCTATGAATCGCGCCGCCACATGGCGACCCGCGTGACCGACGGCGCTGAATCGCTGGATTTCAACCACGCCGCGCATAACTGGATGATCATCGGCCTGAAGAAACGCGCTGTCATCGACGCCATCACCATCAGCACGAAATGGTACACCGGCAATCAGGTGCAGGCGGCATCGGTGTTCCTGATCGACGATCTGGAAGGCACGCAAGTGCAGGTGCTCGACCGCGCGAAACTGAAGCCGGATTCCGAACATGTGTTCAAGGTCAAGGCGTCGATTGCGACCGAAGTATATGTGGAGCTGTATTACGAAGGCGGCCTCTCCCGCATCAATTTCTTCGGCGAACTGGCCGATGTGCAGCTGCCGGAGCGCCGCAACCTGCTGGACGGCGCAAAGATCAGCCATGTGTCGAACATCCATTACGGCGTGCCCGACCGCGCGGTCGGCGGCGACCGTCAGCAGATGTATATGTATGGCTGGGAATCGGCGCGCACCGGTTACGGCGAACAGGCTGTGTTTCACCTGAAAAAACCCGCCGTGATCGACGAAGTGATCGTCGATACCTACCTGCACCGCCTCAACGCCCCCATGACCGCGCATGTCTACGGGCTGAACGCGAATGACAAGGGCGTGAAGGGCAAAAAACTGGACGCGCTGATGAAACTCGCCCCGAAATGGAGCCTTGTGTTCGATGGCGACAAGCATGTCGTGCCGAAGGATTTCAAGGATTACATGCTGAACCAGAAATACCTGAAGGAAAAAGGCGTGATGGACACGCAGCAGTTCAAGATCGTATTGCACCTGCCCGGTAACAGCCCGTGGAAACCCGTCATTCCTTTCGCCCCGCTGTCGCCCGACACCTATCACCGTTATCGCGACGTGTATGATGCCGGCCCCGTAACGCATGTGCTGTATATGCACTACGATAACGGTGGCATCCACGGCCTCAAGATGTTCGGCACCGAGGATTAATTCCGGCGGCGGTCGCGCTTTAACAGACTGAAGGCGAAAATAACCACCAGCGCCAGCGTCGCCACCAGCACGCCGACGCGCAAGAACGACGGCGCCTGCAGACTGTCGCCCTGCGTCGTGAAATCGACGGTATCGACAATGACCGATAGCGTGCTGATGAGGGTGAAGGCCAGCATGAACAACCCGAGTTTCTTGTTCTGCAGGTGGTTCAGGTTTTCGCGGATGCGGTCATAGATTTTTTCGACCAGTTCCAGCTTGGTATTCAGGTTGTCGAACCGGTCGCGCGTATGCCACGCCTTTTCCAGCGCATGCCAGATTTTCAACCCCTGCGGATCAAGGCTGTTGTCGAAATCGTCATAAACGGCCTTGAACAGTGTCACCTTGGACTGGTATTCGACGATGATTTCGGATTGCCGCTCCAGCAATTTCATGTCCTGTGAATGTTTCTGGCGATCCAGCTCGTTCGACAGGAAAAACAGGTCGCGGTCGATATCTTCCGCCGCCACATAAAATATATTCTGCGCGCGCACCATGCTGAGCAGCGTGCCCAGCTGTTTTGGCTGAACGGAATTGATGTCGTACACCTCGGCTGAATTGCCGTTGCCCGGATAGACGGACAGGCCGGGAATGATCGATGCGTCCTCGATCAAATCCGCCTGTTCGCTGAAAATCAGGCGTTTATTGACGAGTTTCTGGGTTTCGTAATCCCGCGCGCAAGGCGCATGGAAAACACGGTGCACCCAGAACAAATCGCCGATGCCCTGGAAAATGCTGCTATTCGCCCAATACGCGTTTTTGCCGCTGCCATAGAAACTGGCAAGCGTATACTCCGCTGCCAGCTTCGCCGCCGCCAGTTCGAACGTCGCCACGAAAAGCGGGCGATAGGCGGAGAGCAAGGAACTGGATTTTTCCGCAGCAACGCGGTATTCGTCCATCGTTAAATCCCGCAATCCCTCGATTTCGCCCACAAACGTCGCCGAACCGTAACCCATATCGTATAAACGTACATCGATAGCGTAGATGTGAAAAATGCAGTCGTTTTCATGCTGGAGACTCTGCGGCAATTTCAAAGAAACCAAAACATCGCCAAGGTCTTTTTCCTCCAGCGTGCGCCCCGCGAAATAACCGGGGATAATTGTGTTGCCGCGCCTTGTATCCGCATCGATCTTCATTTTATTGCCGCGCGCGCCATGTGCGGGCGTATACCAATGCCCCTGCCCGTCCGCCATTGCGCCCGCGAATTCCTGCTGGTATGCGCCATACCCCTTCGCCAGCAGCGCGCGGCTGTCAATGACCAGCCCTGATCGCATCGGGCCGTTGAAGGTCATCTCGCGGCGTTCGTGCTTGGCCAGGTATGTCGTCATGCAGCCTTCACTTTCTTGATGGAATAGACGCAGGCATGGGGTGTTTTTTTCATCTTGCCTTCCAGCCCGGCAATCGCACCGACATCGATAAACAGGAATTCGGCGCCGAGGTTTGATTTGCCGATAAATTCGTTCAATTCAGCCTGCAGCTTTTTCTGCGTCGAAAACATCGGCTGCTTCATTTTAAACGCAACAAGGTATGACGGATATTCCGGCAGGTACTGCACCTTTTTCTGCGCGATATAGACGCTCTGCAGCAGTTTATATTTCACGCAATGCTCGGCAATCGCCTTCACGACGTCTTCCGCCAAGCCATGCGGCAGGTAAGTGTCGGTCGCCAGCACTAGCTCGCGTTCCTCCGCCCCTGCCTGCCGTTCGTATTCCCATGTGGTCAACCGTTCTTCCCACGGCTTGGCTTCGGCTTTGCGGTTATGTTTTTGAAAATAACCGATGGCATGCTGGCAGGCGCTGGGCACGGCCTGTGGATTTTCATCGGCCAGCCGCTGCAGCACGGGCAGCTGCGTTTCATCGCCCGCATCCAGTTTCAGACCGGCGATGTTCATTTGCGCGGGGCTGTCCTTCGGGTCGCGGCGCAGGATTTCTTCGCAGGCGGAGAGGATGGCGGCGTCATCCTTGGCACGGTCGGCGGCAGCGATCACTTCGTCGAGTTCGTCGCGCGTCAGTTCTGCCAGTGTTTTCTGTTTCAGTTCGGCATAGCGTGCGGTGACATGCAGGTGATCGTTATGCGCCGCTTCCCAATGCGGGCGTGCGGATTCCAGCCATTCGGCATTAAACGCGCCCGCAAGTTTTGCCTCGCCTTCACCCAGCAATTCGCGCGCGGCGCTGCTGGCGACAGGTTCCGGGGCGATAAAGCCATGCCCCAGCGCCGTGACGCGTTCCATCAGCGTCGGATGCGTGCTGGCATAGCCCGGTTCTTCCTTGGTCACGATGTCGATGATGTCTTTCTGGTCGCGCGCCGTGCCGAAAAAACCGGCCATCGCGGTATAGGGCGCTTCGCCAGCGGGATCGGGCGCGGCTTCCGCCTTTTTCCACTGGTCACGCCAATACAGCGTCGCCGTTTCATGATCGCGCACGGCGACCGCCGACAGCGCCGCCGCTGCGTGATCCGCACCCGCCAGTTTAGCGGCGAAGGCATCGGCCTCATATTCGCATCTGCGTGATAGCGCAAAACTGTAGGCGCTGAACACGCCGATAAACCAGCTGTAAAACCGGTTCAGTTTCAGCGCATACCACATATGCTCGAACTGCAGGCGGTCGCCAAGGATCAGCCAGCTGGTGCGAATGCGGTAAATCCATTGCCCCAGCGCGTTATCCTTGGCCGCCACATGGCCGTATTCATGCCCCACGACGCTTGCCAGTTGCGGCAGCGTCAATGCCTGCATCAGCGGCAGCCCCAAGGTCAGCACCACCGGCCCGAAGCCGAAGAAGCCGAGGAAGCCCGTGCTGCGCGACACACTTGCATTCATTTCGTTGCTGATATAAACGCGCGCAAAACGCGGGCCTTGCGCCTTGTCGATGATGCGCGACAGGAACGCGAACAGTTGCGGCGCATCCTGTTCGCGAATTTCAATCCCGGGCGGCGGAAAATTGGGCAGCAGCATGGATTTCGCCATGATGAATGAAAAACCGATCGGCACCGCCGCCAGCACAAAGGCAAGCTTGGCAGCGCCCGCATTCGCCCCCGTCAGCAGCAGCACAGCCGCCCCCATGCCAAGCCCGATCGGGATCATCAGCAATATCGCGCCGAATACGACCGCGTAGCCGACCAGCGCCAGCCGCACCGTGCGTTTTTTCAGCCATGCGGGGTCTGATTTCGCCTTCGTCTCGATCAGCTGCACCAGATTCCTGAAATCCTCGTCGCGCTTTTTACGCTCCGCCGGCGTAATAATTTTCATGTCATCGGCGACCATCCACAGCAGGTATAGCGGGGGCAGCACCAGCGCCATAAACACCGCCATCAGGAAATGCCAGTTGAAGCGGAAACCGCCGATGGAAAAACGCATCGACTGGTCCTGCGCGATATCCCATTCCGTGACAAAAGGATGCTGCGCCATGCCTGTTTCAAACACGCGGCCTTTTTTCACCAGATGGCGCTGGCTGCGCCCGCTATACATCCATTCGATGAAATCTGCCTGCAGCGTGAATTCACGGCTGCCGATTACGCCTGTCAGAAGCATGCGCGGCGGAAAGGCCGACCAGTCCATCTGGCGGGACACGTATTTCCAGTCATACGGTCCCTGCCATTTCATGATGCCTTCGGCTTGAGACATTTTTTCGAGCGGCGGATCAAGCGTCGCATTCGTCGCGGCGAATTGCAGCGCCGCAGGCCAGATAACGAGGAAGATAATGGTGCAGATGATGCGCTTCAGCATGAGCGGGTAACTCCGGAATGTCCGTTTCACATTCTAAAGTGCGGAGTTTAAAGAAACTCTAATGGCGTTATGGAGAATAAGGGCGCGGTGCGGAGGCAAGCGGCGGCGGCAAATGCGGGTTCAGCGTGGCGCGGATTTTCAAAACCAGCTCGTCCTTGTCGAATTCGGTATAGCGCAGATGCCACGGCTTGCCGTCCCCCTCGCCCGCGCGCTCCTGATACAGCAACCCCATTTTGTCGCCCATATCGATGGTGTCGGGATGGCCGTTTTCGCCGGTGCCTTCGGGATAAGCGGTGGGATCGACGGGCGTATCCATCGCGGTGAACGGGCCGCCCGCTGTTTTCGATGCCGCGAAAAACACGCGCTGCCGCGTGCCGCGTTCCGATAAATCCCTGTCCAGAAACGCAACGCCGACCATCAGGAAAGCGTCATCTTCCAGCTGCACAACCTTCGCCCCCTCCAGCCCCCATTCATAATTCGCCGAACCGGGTTTGTTGTGGAACGGCACGTCTTCCTGCTTCAACGCCAGCACGGGCGCTTCCCACGCCTCCGTCCCTTTTTCGCGCAGGGACACATAGACATCGCCGCAACCGATGCTGCGATAGCCGGAAAAAGTCATGCAGTCATATTCACGCGCGCCGATTTTCACATCCGACAGCGCGACATCGTACAAACTCAATACCGGAAAATCACCCTGCGGCACATCATCCGCCGTCATGGCGGGCAGCGGCGCGGCGTTAAAGTTTTTTCCATCCGTTGACGTTGCCTGCGCGATCACGCCCGTGGTGCTGAAGCAACTGGTCTGGATCAGCATGTCCCATGTCCCGTCCGGCTTCAAAACCACGGCGGGGGCGACAACTTCGGGGCCGGCGACATTCACGACGGCAGGTTCCAGTTCCTGCCACGGGCCGGCGGGATGGTCGGCCCTGAACCTGCCCACATGCCACGGTTTGTCTTTTTCCGTGCCGTTGCTGGCGAACATGTAATAGCTGCCGTCGGCGCCCTTCACCACGCTCGGATCCTTGATCTCGAAATAGCCGGTATCGATGTCATTCAGGCGGCGGAACACGACGCGGGTAGAGGGCATGGGAAGCCTTTTCAAAGACGGGTTTAAGCCCTCACCCTAGGCCACCCCCCTTTTCCGTACAAGACCTTGTATTCGTAAGATAAATTCAGGCTTATGTCTTTTTTCAGTGCAGCGTGACGCCCTGCTTTGGGCTGAATATATAATGGCTTGGCACGCGATGAACGCAATGAACGGCTGTTTATCTATTGCCATATAAGCGGCCAAAAGTGTAGGTTGCTGCTGAACGATCAACGGAGTCCCCCGCCAGATGTCTGACACCCAAAAACGCCTTGCCGACATCACGACCGCGCGCCTTGTGCTGCTGGGGCTGTTCATCGCCGTCGCGTGCGTTTATTTTCCGTGGCGGGTGACCGTTTTCAACACCGCCTCGCCCATTTTCTCCAGCGTTTTCTTCGCGGTCGAGCTGATCGGTTTCATGTGGGGGATCGTGTTCCTGCTGAGCGTACTGAAAATTGTTACGCCCCGCACGCTGCCCGTCCGGCAAGGCATTGCCGTGGATGTCTTTATCCCGACCTATAACGAGCCTGTCGATATCGTGCGCCGCACTGCGGCGGCGGCGCTGCGCATTTCATACCCGCATGTGACATGGATTCTGGATGACGGCAACCGTCCCGCCATGCGCGAAATGGCCGAGGAACTGGGCTGCCGCTATATTGCACGCGGGCAGAACACCGATGCCAAGGCAGGCAACCTCAATAATGCGCTGAAACATGCGACGGGCGAATTCATCGCGCTGTTCGATGCGGATTTCATCGCCGAGCCGCGCTTCCTCGACCGCACGCTGGGCTATTTCGCCGACCCCAAAGTCGCCTTCGTGCAGACGCCGCAGGAATATTACAATTTTGATTCATACCAGTATGTCGGGTCTGACCGCGCGCACAGTTCATGGTCGGAACATTCGCTGTTCTACCGCGTCATTCAGGCAGGCCGGGCCGTTTATAACGGCACAATGTTCTGCGGCTGTAGCGCCGTCTTGCGCCGCGCGGCGATTGATTCCATTGGCGGCATCGCAACCGGCACCGTGACCGAGGACATGCACACATCCGTGCGCCTGCACAATGCAGGCTGGGATTCCGCGTACCATTCCGAAACATTGTCGGCCGGGCTTGCGCCGCATGATGCCGACGGCTTCCGCCGCCAGCGCCTGCGCTGGGCGCAGGGCGCGATGCAGGTTTTCCGCAAGGAAAAACTGATCACCGGCGCGAAGGGACTGAGCACATTCCAGCGCCTTGGATATGTCATGCATGTGATCTCGCATATGGAAGGCCTGCGCCATGCCTTCATTTACCTGACCCCCATCGTGACGCTGGGGATTGGCATGTCGCCGTTCCGTCTTGACCTGCACTTTCAGGAATGGGCGATGTTCTCGCTGCCCATGATCGTGCTGGGCATTTTCAATTTCGAGGAATTTGCCCGCGGCCATGCGCGCATCCTGCGCAACGAGCTGTTCAATCTGGTCCGCTGCCCGTCGTCGGTTCACGCAATATTCGCGCTGATAGACAAGCGCCATATTCCGTTCCGCGTCACGTCCAAGATCAAGGATGGCGCGCGCGGCTTCCTGTTCCCGTGGTTTATCCTGGCGGCAACGCTTATCGCGATCTCCAAGGCGATGTGGGAAGTCTGGAACGGCACCGCAATGCTGACCGGCTGGCCGCTAGTCATCGTGATGACATGGGCGACGCTGAGCGCGATGATTGCCGTCTGCGTCTGTCTGCTGACGCGCCGCTGCGACAATAACCGCCGTTCTTTTTCGCGCTTTCCCGCCGCCGTGCCCGTGACGCTGCACCCTGAAAACGGCGCGCCTGCGGTGCAGGCGATGGTGACGGATATTTCCGATAGCGGTTTGTCGGTGCGCGCAATGAATGGCGCGATGTTGCCCTTGGGCCGCGTGACAGGCGCATTGTCGCTATGCGGTCAGGAAGCCCCCTTTACCCTCAATCTGCAACCACGCAACAACGGCGCGAGCGGTGGCCTATTAATATGGAAAAATGAGGCGCAGCGCGACCATTACTTGCACCTGATCGTGGTCGACCGAATCCGCTTCCTTGCGACCTTCGATGACCTCGAACAGAAAACCAATCTGGGTTGGCTGCTGCCGCGCCGCGAGCAGCAGGCCCAGACACAGGGCTGAGCCTTGTTTTTGTGGCAAAAGAACCACATTTGGCAAAGTTGCGATATCGACGTAAAACAGCACTACCCTTTCCGGCACCAACTGTAATAACTTCGGCTTAGACAGGCTTTTTAGCCTGCATGAAAAGAATTCATCAAAGGAAATACCACAATGACCAAGGCCAAACTGTTCTCGGCAATCGCTCTCGCGGGCTGCCTCCTCGCTGCTCCTGTTTCCGCTCAGGCTGAAAAAGTTGCCGGCTGGACCGGTATCGATTTCGCGCCCAGCTCCTACTACGCTTATGTCGGCGCGGTTGCGGCGATTTCGGGCCAGGACCTGTCGACGCAGGACGGCTGGGTTTTGCGCGCCACTGCCGGTTTCGGCGAATATGACTACGACACCACCGCTGTCCCCGCCGGCAACGTCGATGGCAATGGTTCGGGCGCAGACCTGATGATCGGTTACGCTTACTTCTTCAACGGCGGCAACGCGAAAGCGCTGATCGGTGGCGATGTGAACCACAACGGCCTGTCCCCCAACGATCCCACCAGCAAGACTGACGGCACCGAAGGTGGCGTGAAGGGCATGCTGGAACTGAACGTCAACGTGGCTCAGAACGTCGACCTCGGCGCGATGGGTTCCTACTCCACGTCGTTCGACAGCTACTGGTCGCGCTTCACCGGCACCTATAACTTCGGCCCCGTCAAGTTCGGTCCCGAAGTGCTGTTCATGGGCAACGACTCCTATGACCAGACCCGCTTCGGCGCGGCGCTGTCGGATATCGACCTGAACGGCTTTGCAACCGCACGCGTTTACGCAGGTTACGCGTCGACCCGCGGCCAAGGCGATGACGGCATGTACGGCGGCCTCTCGCTCGGCAAAGGCTTCTAAAAATTATCGCCCTTACAAGGCGGCACGTTATCCAAACGCTCCTGGCGCTCTGCGCCGGGGGCGTTTGTCTTTTGGGGCATGACGCGGATGCCGCGCCGTTCCGCGCGGTATGGAACAACGACAATCACGACCCGACGCCCGGAAACTTCGCCATGCTCTGCGCCTGCGTCACATTGCAGGACGACCTTGATCCCGCAGCGATGGCGGAGGTTTACAAAGTGCTGATGGACGAACCATGGGGGCCAAGCCATATCACGCGCCTGCATACCAAAATCGGCGCGATGCTGGAACGCGACGCGGCTATGCGCGACAAGACACCTCTGCAGGACGCCGTATGGCAGTTTGATGAAGGCGAGAAATGGTTCGCGCGCCATGTGCTGGAAATCTGGTACACCGGCCACTACGAAAACGCCGAACGCCCGAGCACCCGCGTTTTGTACGGAGGCGCGCTGATGTATCGCGCGGCGGCGGGCGCATTGAATGTGCCAATGGTCGAGCCGCTCGGCTTCGGCAACTGGGAAACGCCGCCGTCATGACAGCACCCGAAAATATCGACGCCGAGGTTGTCATCATCGGGTCGGGCGTTGCGGGCGCGATCACGGCATGCCGCCTTGCCGAAAAAGGCGTGAAGAATATCGTGGTGCTGGAGGCCGGCCCCCGCATCGACCGCGCGGCAACCGTGCAGAATTTCATGAAAAGCCCCTATGACGATGCGTCATCCGGTTATCCCAATCCCGCACATGCGCCGCGCCCCGACTGGAACACCGGAAACGCCGCCAGCAGCATCGTCATGACCGGCCCTGTTGCGACCAAGACCGAATATTTGCGCGTCGTCGGCGGCACGACATGGCATTGGGCCGGCAGCACGCCGCGCCTGCACCCCGCCGATTTCACGCTGCGCAAAAAATACGGCGTCGGGTACGACTGGCCGTTCGGGTATGAAACACTTGCGCCTTATTACAACGAAGCCGAGAAAGAATTAGGCGTGGCGGGAGATTCAGCCTTCGATGACGGATCGCCGCGCGACATGCATTTCCCCATGCCGCCCATCCCCTTAAGTTTTTGCGACAGGCAGATCTCCCAAGGCCTGCCGGAGATCAAGTTTTTTTTCGCGCCCCGTTGCGCGTGCCAGTGTTGCGTATCGCAGTCGCGGGCAGTGCGAGGGTTTCGGGTCGTGCATGCCCATCTGTCCCTCCGGCGCGCAATACACAGCCGCCGACCATGTGGCGCAGGCCGAAAAACTCGGCGTGCGCGTAATCGAAAATGCGCGCGTTGACCGCATCGTTGCCGATGGCGTGGTAAAATATATCGAGGCGAAACGCCCGGATGGCAGTGCAATCACCGCGCGCGCCAAAATATTCGTCCTTGCCGCGAACGGCATGGAAACCCCGCGCCTGCTGCTGATGAGCGCCGGTGAAGGCAACGCGGCGGGCATCGCCAACAGCTCGGGACAGGTCGGGCGCAATTTCATGGATCATCCGACGCTGGTCTTTCGTTTTGTCATGCCAACACCCGTCTGGCCCGGGCGCGGGCCGGTCACGATCATGGCGGCGCATGATTTCCGCGACGGTGCGTTCCGCAATCAGCGTCCGGGCTGGGTCATTTCGACCGACAACCGCAGCAACCTGTCCGAGATCTCCCGCCGCCTGATCGCGCAAGGAGTCGAACCGCCAGCGCTGGATGCCGCCATCCGCGACCGCACATCCCGCGAAATACACATCGCCGCCAGCACGGAACAACTGCCCGATGCGCAGAACGGCATCACGCTGGCCTGGGGCAGGCGCGACAGCGCCGGCCAGCCCGTGATGCGGCATTATTATTCCATCGGCAGCTATGAACAAAACGGCCTCGACCATATCCGCAGCAATTTCACGCGGTATGCCAAAACCTTGGGCGCGGAATTGTCCGATACCTTTGGCCCGCTGGCCATCCATCACCAGATGGGCATGACGCGCATGGGCGATGATGCCAGGACATCGGTGACCGACGGCTTTGGCCGCTGCCATGACCACATGAATTTGTTTATCGCGGGCGCGTCGCTGTTCCCGTCTTCGGCCTGCGTCAACCCGACGCTGACGATTGCCGCGCTGGCGCTGCGCAGCGCCGATGAAATCCTGCGCCAGCTGAAACCATAATCACCGCATAATTTCCCGATTACACCTTGCAAGAATTTGTTAATCGCTTTTCGCTAGAGTTGCGGTTAGCGGGAATCCGCTAAGGGCATATTCAGGGGCATACCATGGAATCCAATATCCAGTTTATTTACGCCGTCATCGCGATCATCGCGATTGTCGCGATCATGTTCAATTTCCTCGTCAACGTGGGATCAAAGGAAATCGCGATCATGGAGCAGCGGTTTTTCGGCAAGGAACTGGATCCCGGCCACGTTTTCGCCATGCAGGGCGAAGTCGGATTGAAAGCGGCATACCTTTCCCCCGGCCTGCACGTCGTGCTGTGGCCGATCGTGCGCGTTGTTTACAAACCCGATTTTCTCACCATCGGCGCGGATGAACTGGGCATCGTCGAGGCAACCGACGGCCAGGCGCTGTCATCGGGCCGCATTTTCGCCGACGACCCCGCGGGCGAAACGCATAACAATTTTCAAGACCCACTTGCCTTCATGGCCAATGGAGGCATCCGCGGCAAACAGCTGCGTTTCCTGACCAACGGCACGTTCAAGATCAACCCGTACCTGTTCAAGGTCAGCAAGATCAAAAAAACCTTTATTCCCGAAGGATCGATCGGCGTCGTGACGGCATCGGACGGCGCGCCGCTGAACCGTTTGCTGGGTCATAGCGTTTCCGGCCATGACAACTTCCAGAAGGCGGAATCTTTCCTGAAAAATGGCGGCCAGAAAGGCCCGCAAATCGATTTTCTGCGCCCCGGCACCTATAACATCAATACCGAAATCTTCCGCGTTGAAGTGCGCGAGGCGGTGAAGGTGGGCGAAAACGAAATCGGCGTCGTAGACTCACGCGACGGCCTGCCCATGAACGAACATGAAGTCGTCGTGCAGACGCCCGAAAACCACGACAATTTCCAGGACGGTGAAAGGTTCCTGAAAAACGGCGGCCAGCGCGGGCCTCAGGAAAATATCCTGACACCCGGCACCTATTACATCAACCCCTACCTGTTTGCCGTCACGAAACATAAACAGACGACGATCAAGCAGGGCGAAGTCGGCGTGATGATTTCCAATATCGGCAAAGACCCGTCGGAATTCAACACGCCCGAACGTCAGGCCGAAGACGCGTCCGACGACAAGGGCCGCACGCGCCATGTCGTCAGCCGCGGTTTCCGCGGCATCCAGCGCGAGGTGTTGGGACCCGGCTCCTATAACATCAACCCGCTTGCCTATTACGTCATCATCATCCCGACTGTGACCCGCTCCGTTGAATGGAGCGCGGAGAGCAATCAGGCCGCCGGCGCCGCCAGCTTCGATCCGTTCGAAGTCGTCTCGCATGACGGCTTCCCGATGAAGGTCGAAGTGCGCTGCCAGTACCGCATCCTGCCGGAAAACGCGCCCTATGTGGTGCAGAAGATCGGCTCTGTCGCGCAGCTGGAATCAAACGTGCTGCATCCCCAGATCGACGGTATCTTCCGCGCGCAGGTCGCGCGCAGCCCCGCGATCGCATACCAGCAGAACCGCGCCGAAGAACAGAAAATGGCCGAGGAAGCCGTGCGTCAGGATTTGACCAAATACCGCGTCGAGGTCGTGTCCGTCATGGTCACCAATATCCATCTGCCCGAAGCACTGATGCGCACCACGCAGCAGAAGAATCTGGCGGAGCAGGAAAAATCGATGTATGACGCGAAAAAAGACGCCGAAACGCGCCGCATCCAGTATGAAAAAACCAAGACCGAGGCCGACCAGCAGGTAAAAATCTCCGCCGCCGAAGCCGGCATCATGGTCGCACAACACGAAGCGAAGCAGACCGAAGAACGCGCGCGCGGCGACGCGGCACGCGTGCGGATGCTCGCAGAAGCCGACGCGATGCGCACCAAGCAGATCGGTGACGCCGAAGCATCCATCATTCAGGCAAAGGGCGAGGCGCAGGCAAAAGCCTATCGCGATCAGGCCGGGGCGCTCACAGCGTCGGGCGTCACTTCCGTCGAGATCATGAAGGCGATTTCTACCGCAGGATTGAAAATCACGCCCGACATCCTTGTCTCCGGCGCGAACAGCGACGGCTCGGGCAACAATGGTGGCGGCCTCGTCAACGTGCTACTCGGCCGTATGCTGCAGGATACGAAATCGGCCAACGACGGAAAGGCCGCGTAGAGGATCATCCCCGGTGCAGCAGTGATCCCCCAAAACACAAGATAGCGCCCGCCAGCGAGACGGCGCCGAAAATAATGCATGTCCGCCGGGGCAGCTTCAATTGCATGCCCAATGACGTCAGCACAATCATGGACAAGAACACATAGCCCGCCCCGCAAAGAACCGCCGCCATGCCATCAAGCGTATAAGGGCCGCTATAGCGTGCCGTGCTTTCGAAATGGCGCGTCACGATGGCCGTTATACCCCGCGCGGCCAGCAAAAGCGCAAGAAATGACACTATAACGGCAAAAGCCCATGCGCCGGGTTTTTGTGGTTTTTCCATTTTTATTCTTTTCCAAACATTTTTTTGTAATACCTGTACCAGTCGCTCTGGAATACTTCGCCGGGATCATAGGCTTGTTTCAACGAGAGCAGGCGTTGCAGTTTAGGATAGCCGCGCTCGACCTGTTCCTTCAGCGCCCAGCGGTGATAGGTCAGGTAATAGGTGCCACCAAGTGACAGCGCGATATCATACAGCGCGCGGAAATCATGCTTGGCTTTCTCGATCCCGTCCACCGTATGCACAACGTATAAATTGAAAATGATGCAGGCGTAATCTTCGCGCGCCCATGGCAGGAAACTTTCGGTGTCCTGCTGGATGAAACGCACCGTGCCGTAAATAATATCCATGCCGTTTTGCAGCGCGGCCTTGCGCGCGGTTTCCATGAATTCGGCGAATTTCGCGCGGGGTACGTACACCTCGCTCAGCATCAGCGACGATCCCGCCGCTTCGCCGCGCTCCTTGGCGAATTCCTTGTTGAAGTCCTTCAGGTAAATACCTGTCTGGTGCGCATCCGACCAGTAAATCTGGCCGTTTGTTTCAAGGTAATGGTCGCGGTAAACTTCATAGGCGCGTTTTTTGTCGAGATGCGCGAGGCGGTACAGCCCCTTCCACGCATCAAGGCCAAGGTCGTGCGATGCTTCCGACACCGGCGTATCATCGGGCACGGGCACATAACAGGTGAAGATGCCGCGCCGCATGAAATCTTCCGATTTTTCATCGGTCATATATTGGAAATCGCCGTAAAGGTATCCGTCCTTCACGCGGCTTTCCACCGCCGCGATCAGCTCGGCGGCGTTAATCACCTCGACCACGCGCTTCAGCTTGATGCGTTTGCCAAGCCGCAGTTTGATTGTGTTGATGATGCCGAACAGCCCGTAGCCGCCGATCACCTGTTTAAACAGCTCCGCATTTTCATCACGGCTGCAATTGACCAGCTGTTCATCCGCCGTCAGCAGCGTGAAGGATTCGATATCGCTGATGATCGGCGGCTTGACAAGGCTGCGCCCGTGGATGTTCGATGCCAGCGCGCCGCCCAGCGTCAGTTCATCCGCGCCGGTCTGTTTTTGTATCACGCATAAATCGGGCGCGTTTTTATTAAGGTGCGCGATCAATTGCGGCCACATGATGCCCGATTCAATCTCGACAATTTTCGCGGCGGCATCAAGCGAGACGACCTTGTTCATCGACCGCATGTCGAACAGCGTGGTATCCGCGCCGAACTGCTGGCCGCCCATCGCGTGGCGCGCGCCCGAAATGCTCACCTTCTGGCCGAGGCGTTTGGCGTAAGATAACCCGCGTATCAGGTCGCCCGCGCCTTCGGGCGTCAGGATTTCGGCGACCGTGGTGGGGTTCAGCTGGGAATGCACATCATTCACCCGTTCCCCCGCCGCCAGCAATTGCGCGGGCCGCATGAAGGGCAGCGACGATGCCGCCATCGCCGTGCTTTTCAGGAAATCACGCCGTTTCATGTTTTGCTCCGGTCAGATGGCGGGCGCAGAGGTAAATCAGGATGATCGCGGTAAACTGGATCAGGTGGAACAGCGCGTTATGATCGAAATAAACCGGATGCAGCGCAAGTTTGAAATGCTGCACGCCCGCGCCCGCAAATGTCAGCAGCAATCCGGCGATGCCCGCAATCATCGCCCGCGCGCGTGTTTTGCGCCAGACGCAGATAAACCCCGTCATCATGAACAGCACAGCGGGCAGGTAATTCGCCAGCGCGACCGCGAAACCTGATTCATATTGTGAAATGTAAAAGCAATAACCCAGCAATTGCAGCAGCGCGACACGCTGCACGATCCCGGCCCCTTTCACGGGCAACAGCAGCACCGCGCCGACACACCAGCCCGCCAGCGCCATAACGCCCAGCGAGGCCAGCGTCAGCAGCCATAAATTCACATGAATTTCGGATGCCTCATCGGCAAAAAATCCATGCACCAGTGCGCCCGCGAATGCGCCGATGCCGATGCCCGCGAACATCATCAGGAACGCCGCGCGCAACGGCGAAGCCGGTGAACGTAAGATCAATGCCGCGACCACCGCACATTCGGCGGCGACAATAAAATCAGTGATGGTGACGGCAGGTTCCAGCATTGCTGCAGTGTAACAAAATACTGAAACAATTCAATATTTTAACGCTTCCGCTTTCTGCCTGTTCTGCTATAAACCTGATTATCAAAAATAGGAAAACCAATATGACCAAAAGCGCCGCTGAACCCGGCATTTTCGCACAAATGACACAGGACAAAATCGTGACGCTGACGATTTTGGTCGCGGCCTTCGGCTATTTTGTCGATGTGTTCGACCTGCTGCTGTTCAACATCCTGCGCGTGCCGAGCCTGAAAGACCTCGGCGTGCCGGAAGACCAATTGCTGGATCAGGGCGTGTTCCTGCTGAACACGCAAATGGCGGGGTTGCTGATCGGCGGTTTTTTCTGGGGAATGGCGGGCGATAAATTTGGCCGCCTGTCCGTCTTGTTCGGCTCGATCATCCTTTATTCCTTCGGCAATATCGCGAATGCCTTTGTTACCACAGTCGATCAATATGCGATCCTGCGATTTATCACCGGCCTTGGCTTGGCGGGCGAACTCGGCGTGGGTGTGACCCTGGCATCCGAATTGCTGCCGCGCAAGCTGCGTGGCCTCGGCACCACCTTTATCGCTTCCATCGGCGTCATGGGCGCGGTCGCGGCTGGAATTATTGCCAATTATGTGTCGTGGCGGCATGCGTATATGATTGGCGGCGGCATGGGTTTTCTGCTGTTGCTGTTGCGCGTGGGGGTCAAGGAATCCGGTATGTTCAAAAAGGTCGTCGCAGAAGGCCCCAAAGTGGCACGGGGCAATATCCTGATGTTCTTCCGCGACCTTGACCTGTTCCGCCGTTACATGGCTGTCCTGATGATCGGCGCGCCGCTGTGGTGCATCGTCGGCATGTTCATCACCTTTACCCCCGAATTCGCGAAAGATTTCGGGATGCAGGGAACGCTGCCCACCGCCGCGAATGCCGTTTTGTGGTGCTATGTCGGCTTGACCGTTGGCGATATGCTGAGCGGGCTGCTCAGCCAGTACCTGCAGAGCCGGCGCAAATCGATCGCCGTATCGCTGGTGTTTTTGATTTGCAGCACGCTTGTCTTTACGCAGGTCACGCCGTCCAGCGTTGAAATGTATTATGCGATGTGCCTCATGATGGGCATTGGCGCGGGATACTGGGCGATGTTCGTGCAGATCGGGGCGGAACAGTTCGGCACCAACCTGCGCGCAACCGCCGCCACCAGCGTGCCGAACGTGGCGCGCGGCCTTGCGATCCCCATTACGCTGGGTTTCCGCGCAATGATACCGGCGCTGGGCGTGACGGGCGGCGGACTTGCCGTATTCGCGGCCGTGATGGCGCTGGCCTTTGCGGGATTGCTGCTGGTCAAGGAAACATTCCATGACGACCTCGACTATGTAGAAAAATAGCAAGACTGGTGATAGGCTTGCCGGATAGGAGATTTTCATGAAATATCTTTTTCTTGCCGCCGTTTTGTTTTTCGCAAGCCCCGCACAGGCGGCAGAATTCGCAGGTTATGTCCGCGAGGTATCGGGCGATGTCACCATCGACCGTGGCGCGGGCGCAAAACCGCTGCACCGGGGCGACGATATCGCCATCAACGACAAGATCGTGACCGGCAAGGACGGTCGCACGAAAATCAAATTCGCCGACGGCGCCGAGCTGGTGCTGGCGCAGCATGGCAGCCTGACAATCGACCAGTATGTGTACGGCCCGAAAAAACCGCATAACGGCAAAGCGGAGATGACGGTGCTGGACAGTGCCTTTTCCTTCACCGGCGGCTGGATGGACAAGGGCGATAAATCCGACGTGAAAATGAACCTGAATTTCGGCACCATCGGCGTGCGCGGCACGAAAATCATGCGCGCGATGAACGGCATGGAATGCTGGATCTTCCTGCAATCCGGCCATATCGATGTGTACAACAAGGGCGGCAAGGTATCGCTGAGCCCCGGCGAAGGCACGATCATGACGGGAAAATCAAAAGCCCCCGCCGCGCCGCATATCTGGCCGAAAAAAGAAATCGCATGGATCAGCGCGAATGTCGCGGGAGAAGCGAAAGAATGGAAGCCGTAATATGTTTGCCGTGACCGCGCCGCAAGTTACAGGACAAGACCGCGTTTTGACGCCCGAAACCTTCGCGTTTCTGGAAGGGCTTGAGAAGAATTTCGGCACACGCCGCCGCATGCTGATCGCGGAACGCGCGGAACTGCAGGAAAAACTGGATGACGGCTGGGTACCCGATTATCTGGCCGAGACCGCCAATATTCGCAGCGGCGACTGGAAAACGCGCCCCGCCCCCGCCGACCTGCTCGACCGCCGCGTGGAAATCACCGGGCCAGTCGACCGCAAAATGGTCATCAACGCGCTTAATTCCGGCGCGTCATGCTTCATGGCGGATTTTGAAGATTCCAACACGCCGACCTGGGAAAACCAGATCAGCGGCCAGATAAACCTGATGGACGCGAATGCGCGCACCATCGAATTCAGGGACGCGGCAAGCGGCAAGGAATATAAATTAAAAGACAAGACCGCCGTGCTGATGGTGCGCCCGCGCGGGCTGCATATGGAAGAAAAGCACATGAAGCTGGACGGGCAGTTCCTGTCGGCATCGTTTTTCGATTTCGGCCTGTACCTGTTCCACAACCGCCGCGCGCCGTATTATTACCTGCCCAAGCTGGAAAGCTGGCAGGAGGCGCAATTGTGGAGCGACGTGATTTCATTTGCCGAAGACACGCTGAAACTGCCGCGCGGCACGGTGCGCGTGACGGTGCTGATCGAAACAATCACCGCCGCATTCCAGATGGACGAGATTTTGCACGCGTTGAAGGACCATATCGTCGGCCTCAATTGCGGGCGGTGGGATTATATTTTCAGCTACATCAAAAAATTCCGCAACCGCGCAGATTTCATCGTGCCGGATCGTGGCACGGTCACCATGACCGCGCATTTCCTGCGTTCCTACAGCCTGAACCTGATCAAAACATGCCACCGCCGCGGCGCACATGCGATGGGCGGCATGGCGGCGCAAATTCCGATCAAGAATGACGACGCCGCGAACAATGCCGCGCTGGAAAAAGTCCGCGCCGACAAAACGCGCGAGGCGACCGACGGCCATGACGGCACCTGGGTCGCGCATCCGGCCTTGGTGCCGATTGCGAAGGAAATTTTTGACCGCCTGATGCCCGAAGCCAACCAGCTGGGCAAGCTGCGCGACGATGTGAGCATCACGGCGGCCGATTTGCTGAAAGTGCCGGAAGGCGCGATCACCGAAGACGGGTTGCGCCGCAATATCAATATCGGGCTGCTCTACCTCAAGGCGTGGCTGGCGGGCATGGGCTGCGTGCCGATCCACAATTTGATGGAGGATGCGGCGACCGCCGAAATTTCGCGCGCGCAATTGTGGCAGTGGCGCCGGCACAAGGCAAAGATGGCCGATGGCCGCGTGATCGACGATGCGTTCATGCATGCGATGCTGATGGATGAAGCGGCGAAACTGGATGCCGACACATACACCAGCGCCGCCGCCGGCATGTTCGCGGGCATGGTGATGGGCGACCGCCTCGACGATTTCCTGACCACCAAGGCCTATGACTGGGTGCTGGAGGACGAGCGCGCGTAAATGGACATCGACGTCACCCAATGGCTGAGTTTGGCGCTGCGGTGGTTTCACCTGATGCTGGGCATCATGTGGATCGGCGCATCGTTTTATTTCGTCTGGCTTGACCTGTCGCTCCGTCCCGCAAAATACGCAAAAGACCGCGACGCGGGCGTTTCCGGCGAAGTCTGGGCGGTGCATGGCGGTGGTTTTTACCACAAGAAAAAATACCTCGTCGCGCCCGAAGGCATGCCGGAGGATTTGCACTGGTTCAAATGGGAAGCGTACCTGACCTTTATCAGCGGATTTTTCCTGCTATGCCTGATGTATTACTGGCAGGCAGATTTATACCTGATCGACAATGCCAAATATGCTTTCACGCCCGCGCAGGCGACCTTCACCGGATTGGCGTTCCTGCTGGGCGGCTGGTTGTTTTACGATGAATTGTGCAAAAGCGACCTCGGCCAGAACGTAAAGGTGTTTTCGGTCATCTGGGCAATCGCGCTGACCGCCGCCGCCTATTTCCTGTCGCAAATCTTCACGGGGCGCGGCGCGTTTATCCATGTGGGCGCGATGATCGGCACGGCGATGACGGCGAATGTGTTCGCGGTCATCATCCCGAACCAGAAAAAGGTTGTAGCGGCGTTGTTGTCGGGCGGCAAGCCCGATGCGAAATACGGCAAGATCGCCAAACAGCGGTCGATGCACAACAACTACATGACGCTGCCTGTGCTGCTCATCATGATCAGCAACCATTATCCCGTTCTGTATGCGGGCGAATGGAACTGGGCGATTTTGGCCGCGCTCGGCCTGTCGTCATGGCCGTTCCGCCATTATTTCAACCTGAAGGACCGCGGCATTACCGATTACCGTTTCATGGGCGCAGGTCTTGCGGGTTTTGCGCTGACCATCTGCGCGGCATCGGGATTCTTCGCAAGCCCGAAACCGGTTGCCGCTGTCGCCGCCGCATCGCCCGCCGAAATCCGCCAGATCGTGCGCACGCATTGCAGCGGCTGCCACAGCGACACGCCAACGCATGACAGCGTGACCGAAGCGCCGAAGGGCGTCGCGTTCGACACGATGGAACAGATCAGGCAATACGCCCCGCGCATCATCGAACAGGCCGTGAAGGCCAACACCATGCCATTGGGCAATGAAACGGCCATGACCGATGTGGAGCGCGCGAAACTGGGCGCGGCCCTTGCGCTGCAAGAGGTTGAGGGCAAACACTAAATTGCGACTATCGCAATTTTATCTTGACATTTTTCTGGAAATCTGGTAGCCTTAAGGAGAGTGAAAGGAGGCCAGAAAATGTCGGGAAGCCCCGCAGAACCAGCAAAAATCCCGAAAATAACGGCCTTCTTCGTACTCTTCCTCAAATTCTTCCAAACATTAACTGCCGCGATAGGTGCTGTAGCCGTAGGGCGAGACGAGCAGCGGCACGTGGTAATGGCTGTCCGCGTCGCTGATGCCGAAATGGATCGTGACGAGGTCGAAAAACGGGAATTTGGGAAGCTCGACGCCCATGCGGCGGAAATACTTCCCTGCCTCGAATTCAATCCGGTATGTGCCGGGCTTGAATTCCTTGTCGGCCAGCAGCGGCGAATCGACGCGGCCATCGGCATTGGTCTTGGTCGCCAGCAGCAACGTCGCCGTGCCGCCCGTGCCCAGCCGGAAAAGCCGCAGCCGCACACCGTTCGCGGGGCAGCCATGCGCGGTGTCGAGGATGTGGGTGGTGAGTTTGCCCATGATGAAATCTCCTTGTCTGTGTCGAGCCTAAGGCTTGCACAAATTCCGTCAAGAGCCGTGCATTACAGAGCTATGCGCCGCTTTCCGGAAACTGCCGTTAACCGCTCCCTAACCTCGCCCCCGTATCATGAAACATTGACGTGGCGAAGATGGGGAAATTATGGCCTTGTACCTGAACACTACAGACAAAAAAATCACCGCGAATGGCAACACACTGCGCGGTTCAGTGCCGATGAGCGTAAAGCTGGGCGCACCGCGCACAAAAACCCCCGCAGCATGGGCGAAATATGGCGACAAAGAAAAAACCGCGTTCCAGAACTTCTAAAAAACCCGCTGTCGCCAAAAGCACTGGAAATGGCGAACGTCCACCCGCGCCTCCGCGCGACCCCCGCGATTACGTGGGCTATGGCGAACACCCGCCCCATGCCAACTGGCCGGGCGGCGCGCGCGTGGCGGTGCAATTCGTCCTGAATTACGAGGAAGGCGGCGAGAACTGCGTGCTGAA
Organism: Bdellovibrionales bacterium; assembly: GCA_038247245.1. Classification (GTDB taxonomy): domain Bacteria; phylum Pseudomonadota; class Alphaproteobacteria; order Micavibrionales; family UBA2020; genus JAPWJZ01. The sequence goes on from JBBRVE010000006.1 coordinate 41,393, forward strand.
CGGCGACGCGGCATCCGAAACTTTCTTGTCCGAGATTATCAATGCCCCCCGTATCGAGGCGCGGCATATCAGCATGGAATCGCTGTACGAATACGGCAGCCGCGCGGGCGTATGGCGTTTGCTGCGCCTGTTTAGAAAATACAAGATGCCCGTCACCGTTTTTGCGGTCGCGATGGCGCTCGAAAAATATCCGGCGATGGCGAAAACGTTTATCCGCGAAGGGCACGAGATTGCATCGCACGGATACCGCTGGATCAATTATCAGGATATCGATATCAAGACGGAACGCGACCACATGAAACGCGCCGTTGAAATCATCGAGCGTTTGTCGGGCGCGCGCCCGCTCGGCTGGTATACCGGCCGCACCAGCCCGAATACGCGGCGTCTGGTGATGGAAGACGGCAGTTTCCTGTATGACGCCGATGATTATAGCGACGACCTGCCCTTCTGGTACAAGGACGCGGATAAAAAGCAATTGGTCGTACCCTATACGCTTGATACCAACGATATGCGCTTCGCCGCTGCGCAGGGGTTCAATTCGGGCGACCAGTATTTTGCTTACCTGCGCGATGCGTTCGATGTGCTGTACGAAGAAGGCGAACATGCGCCGAAGATGCTGTCGATCGGGTTGCATTGCCGTATCGTCGGCCGCCCCGCCCGCATGGCGGCGCTGGAGCGGTTTATCCAGCATGTGAAATCGCATGACAAAGTCTGGATCGCGCGCCGCATTGATATCGCGCGCCACTGGATGGAAAAACACCCGCACAAGGATACGCCCCGTGGATGACGATAAGGAACTCTCGCGCAAACCGGGCGATGTAAGCCTTGATGAATTCCTAAAAATTTACGGCGGCATTTACGAACATTCACCATGGATCGCGGAAAGCGCATTCCGGAGCGGCGCCGCGACCGTGCGCGCAATGCATGATATGATGAAGAAAACCGTCGCCGCAGGGACAGACGAACAGAAAATGGCGCTCATTAAGGCGCACCCCGACCTCGCCTGCGCCTGCGCCCCCGCCGCAGCCGCGACGCTGACCGCAGCATCGGTATCCGAACAAAAGGGCGCTGGATTAAAGGAATGCACGCCAGAGGAATACGCCGAATTCCAGCAGCTCAACCGCGATTACAAAGCGAAATTCGGATTTCCCTTTATCGTCGCGGTGAAGGGGTTGCACCGCACCGATATCCTGCAACTTTTCCGCCAGCGCATGAATAACGACCCCGCGACCGAATTCGCAACCGCGCTACAACAGATCGACCGCATCGCCTATTTCCGGCTGATGGCGCTGCCCTGACACTTCCCCCTCTCCTGCCCTTGCGGGAGAGGGTCGGGGTGAGGGTGCGTATCAGCGCAAACCTTGCACAAATTGCTCCAGGCTCCCCCTCATCCCCCGCCTTCTCCCGCAAGGGCAGGAGAAGGGGCTTAATCCGCCCCTTATGACAACCACCGCCCCCGAATCAATTGACGCTTCCCCCCCCGTTTTCGGATAGTGGCACTTCATAAAACGCGCGAAGGAGCCGACCCATGCAAGCCCAGCCCGTCACCCCCGTTACCGCCGACCCGAAAAAGATCCACGACACGGTGGTGATCCTCGATTTCGGCAGCCAGGTGACGCAGCTGATCGCGCGCCGCATCCGCGAGATCGGGGTTTATTCGGTGCTGCTGCCGTTTAACGCGCCGATGGAAAAAATTCTGGCGCAAAACCCCAAGGCGATCATTTTGTCGGGCGGGCCTGCGAGCGTGACGGAGGCGAATTCGCCCCGCGCGCATGAAGAAATTTTCAAACTGGGCATTCCCGTTTTCGGCATCTGCTATGGCCAGCAAACGATGTGCGAACAGCTGGGCGGCAAGGTGACGCCGTCACCCAAGCGCGAATTCGGCCGCGCGCATATCGCGGTCGAGGATAACACCTCGCCGCTGTTCGCCGGCATCTGGCAGCCCGGCACAATGCCGCAGGTCTGGATGAGCCATGGCGACAGCGTCTCCGCGATTCCGGATGGATTTAAGGTGATCGGCAAAAGCGACACCTGCCCCTATGCCGCCGTCGCCGATGAAAAACGCAAATTCTACGGCGTGCAGTTCCACCCCGAGGTTGTGCACACGCCCGAAGGCAAGCAGATCATTTCCAACTTCATCCTCAACATCGCGCAGTGCAAGAACGACTGGACGATGGCGATGTTCAAGGACGAAGCGATCGAGGCGATCCGCAAACAGGTCGGCAAGGAGCACGTCATTTGCGGCGTGTCGGGCGGCGTGGATTCAACGGTGGTGGCGGGATTGCTCCATGCCGCGATCGGCGACCAGCTGACCTGCATTTTCGTCGATACCGGCCTGATGCGCCAGAACGAAGGGCAGGAAGTGGTCGAGCTGTTCCGCAACCATTTCAATATCCCGCTGGTGCATGAACAGGCGGGCAAGCTGTTCCTCGACCGCCTTGCCGGCGTTTCCGACCCCGAACAGAAACGCAAAATCATCGGCAAGGCGTTTATCGACGTGTTCGAGGACGCGAAGAAACGCGCGGGCGAAGCGCCGTTCCTTGCCCAAGGCACGCTTTACCCCGATGTGATCGAATCCGTGTCATTTACCGGCGGCCCCAGCGTCACCATCAAGTCGCATCATAACGTGGGCGGCCTCCCCGAAGACCTGAAATTCAAGCTGGTCGAGCCGCTGCGCGCGCTGTTCAAGGACGAAGTCCGCGCGCTCGGGGCTGAACTCGGCATCCCCGAAAAATTCATCAAGCGCCACCCCTTCCCCGGCCCCGGCCTTGCCATCCGGATCCCCGGCGATATCACGGAAGAAAAACTGGGCATCCTGCGCAAGGCCGATGCGATTTTTATCGAAGAACTGCACAGCAACAAATTATATGACGAAACCTGGCAGGCCTTCGCCGTGCTGCTGCCCGTGAAGACGGTCGGCGTGATGGGGGACGGCCGTACCTATGACAGCGTGCTGGCCCTGCGCGCCGTCACCTCCGTCGACGGCATGACCGCCGACTACGCCCCCCTCCCCCACGAATTCCTCGGCCGCTGCGCCGTGCGCATCGTGAACGAAGTAAAGGGCATCAACAGGGTGGTGTACGACATCACTAGCAAGCCGCCGGGGACGATTGAGTGGGAATAAAAGATGAAAACAAAACCAATTTTAGAAAAGGAATTTTATCACGACGGACGAGGACCAGAACTTCAAAGAGCAGTTTGGAAAATGAACGGCGTGGTTCTTGATGGATTTGAATATTACAATCCGAATGATAAACACACGGAGACTGAATTAAAAAACATTAAACTTATAAATGTTGAAGCGCATCAAATGGCTTCAGAGGAAGTACACGGAAATATAATCTCAATGGCGGAAAAAAAAGCGGCGATATTCGAAGTAATTAATTCTGAATGGATTAAAACCTTTCAACAGCATCATTTAAGTAAGTGCAGGCATTATCAGATAATCTTTTATGATGAAATATATGATGTAGTATGCGAGTCGATAATTGCAGGTCACGGGCGGCTGAACTAATTAGAAAAATTAGTATTTTTAACTACAAACTTACTACAAACAAAAATAAAGACATGAAATATCAACTGCTTATATGTGCAAGGACTATTGAGTGGGAATGAAGCCGTTCAGCTTTCTGAAATTTTTACTTTATTCGATGGCCGCGATTTTTTTGTGCGCTTACTTGGCATTTAGCTTTTACGAGAACCTTTTTTACAGGCAAGCAATACCCGCACACATACAGGTCGAACGTATTGTTGAAAAGGAAAGCGATGGCTGGATCAGAGAGTCATGCGGTGGTGTCGTTTTCCAACTCTCTGCCGACACAATTGATCGTATCAAAAAAGACGGCACTCGTTTTCTTGACGAAACATTAATTGGCCGTGGCTATGAAGATGAGGGTAATCGTAACCAGCGCTATTACACTTACGCCGCATGGAAAAAGACACCGTTTTTAGGATATGAGGGCATCCCCGTTGGTGCTGCCTGCCTGACGAAAGACAATAAAGAGTTAGCAAAAATTATTTTTCAGGGGTGGAGAACGGAAGGTTCTTTTTATACACAAAAGCATGAGGCGGAATTACTTATTATTCCAGAAGAAGGAATACTTATCATGACTTATTTTGGCTAACATCAGCGGTTATAACGATGGCGGCTTGAAACCGCTGGTGCGCTTTTTGGGCGCAACGGCTTCCGCAAACTTCTTCTTCATCTGCCCCAGCTTCGTATGTTCCCGCCGGAATTGCGGGGTTTCGGGGTCAACCTGCGGGCCGTTGGGGTCGTATTTGTCCCAGAGCCGGTTGCGGAATTTTTGGGTGGGGTCGTATTTCTGTTTCAGGGCGAAAAATTCGTCGCTGCGGGGATAGGCTTGTTTGAACTGTGCGTCGGTGGCGTGCATCTGGTAGGGCAAATAATAAGTGCCGCCGGATTCGAGCGCGGCATCGACCAGCTCGCGCGTCCACACGCCGACTTCCTGCCGCGCCTTTTCGTTGTTCCATTGTTTGTAGTACAGGACGAAGGCGAAGACGTCGCCCTGCTGCGCCCATGCCATGACCGCGCCGGGGTCTTGTTCCGCGTGGCGGATGGAGACGTTCAATGCGTTCACATCGTATTTTTGCAGGATCGCGGCCATTTTCGGCGCGAATTCGTCCAGTTTATCGGCGGGCACGAAATATTCCTGCAGCACGAAGGTGGTCATGGCGCGGGTTGACGGCTCCAGCTCCTCGACATATCGGCTGGCTTCGTAATTGCGCGGCACAACTTCGCTGGTTTTAAAGCGGATTTTTTCATCGACGACGGGACGCAGCTTGTTCACGCCCGGCACTTGCGTCATCGCGAAAATCGACAGGTATTCGGCGAGGTAGACTTCCTTTTTCGGGCGCAGGCGGTCTGGCACGGTTGCGGGCTTGTCGGTCTTGGAATAGGTCACCGCGGTGATGGTGTCGTAATCGGGCGGATAAAAATCGCCGTCTGCCGTGACGATCTTGATTTCCCTGACCGAATGGATGACCGGCCCCTGACCGATATAGCGGCCATGCGCATTGACGCTGAGCGCGCCGCCGACGGTGAAGTTGCTGTAGCTCTGCATGATGCTGACCGACAAATCATCGCCATCGATATGGCCGATGACCTTTTGCCAGTTCGCGCCCGTCTGCACGGTGATTTCTTTTTTGCCCGCGTCGTAACCGGTGACGGCGTTCAGCCCCGTCATGTCGATGAACAGCGTATTGTCGGTTGCGATCTGCCCGCCCATCGAATACCGCCCGCCGCCAACCGAAATGGGGCCGGTATGGGATTTGATGATCTGCTGCAGCTCGGCCACGCTCGACGGCTTCACGATTGCGCGCACATCGATCGGGTTCAGCCGGGTGACATCGTTGACGGTGTTTTTCTTCATGATGGCAGGCACAATATGGGAAATTAATTCCGTTGTCAATGCACGCGGGTTTAGGTCTTCAAATCGCTGGAAAATTGGACATTCCGCACCGCATCATATATAAAGAAGTGCAACCGAAACCCCCGTCCCCCCGAGGTTGCCATGGCAAAGAAATCCACCCCGAAAATCAAGGCTGAAAAGATCCGCGCGCCGGAAAAAATTCGCGCGAGCGTGGGTTTGACGTTCGACGACGTTTTGCTGCTGCCGGGCGCATCGGAAATCCAGCCGCTGGACGCCGACACCTCTACGCAGATCACGCAGGCCATCAGGCTGAACATCCCGCTGCTCTCCGCCGCCATGGATACGGTGACGGAGGCCGAGGCCGCGATTGCGATGGCGCAGGCGGGCGGCATGGGCATCCTCCACCGCAACATGGAACCCGATATGCAGGCGGAACATGTGCGCCGCGTGAAGCGGTATGAATCGGGCATGGTCCTGAACCCCATCACCATCCACCCCGACGCGCCGCTGGCCGAGGCGCTCGACCTCATGAAACGATTTCGCATTTCGGGCGTGCCGGTGACGAAGGCGAACGGGAAACTGGTGGGCATCCTGACCAACCGCGATGTGCGTTTCGCCGATAACCCGAAACAGCCAATCCGCGAATTGATGACGTCGGAAAACCTGATCAAGGTCGTGAACAGCGTCGATAAATCAAAGGCGCGCAAGCTGCTGCATGTCAACCGCATCGAAAAGCTGCTGGTGGTGGATGATGACGACCGCTGCATCGGTTTGGTGACCGTGAAAGACATTGAAAAGGCGCAGCTGCACCCGACCGCGTGCAAAGATGATAACGGATCATTGCGCGTGGGCGCGGCAATCGGCACGGGCGATGCGAATTTCGACCGCGCACAGGCATTGATCGATGCGGATATCGACCTGATCGTGGTGGATACCGCGCATGGCCATTCGAAAAACGTGATCGATATGGTGAAAAAACTGCGCCGCCATAACAACCGCGTACAATTGGTGGCGGGCAATATCGCAACCGCCGATGCGGCGAAGGCGTTGATCGATGCGGGCGTGGATTCGCTGAAGGTCGGCATTGGCCCCGGTTCCATCTGTACGACGCGCATCGTGGCAGGCGTTGGCGTGCCGCAACTGACCGCGATCATGGATGTGGCATCCGCCGCATCGAAACACCGCATCCCCGTGATCGCCGATGGCGGCATCAAATCATCGGGCGACTTGGCCAAGGCCGTGGCGGCCGGTGCCGATTGCGTGATGATGGGCGGCATTTTCGCAGGGACGGATGAATCGCCCGGCGAAATCATTTTGTACCAAGGGCGTTCGTACAAAGAATATCGCGGCATGGGCTCGGTCGGCGCGATGGTGCGCGGATCGGCCGACCGTTATTCCCAAGGTTCGGTGAAAGAATCGCAGAAACTGGTGCCCGAAGGCATCGAGGGCCGCGTGCCCGCCAAAGGCCCGATTGCCAATGTCATCCACCAGATGGTCGGCGGCCTGCGCGCCGCCATGGGCTATACCGGCTGCAAGACGGTTGCGGAGATGAAGCAGAAAGCCACCTTCATCCGCATGACCGGCGCAGGATATCGAGAAAGCCATGTGCATGACGTGACGATCACGAAGGAAGCGCCGAATTACAGGGCGGATTAAGGACTTAGCAAGTCCTGATTCATTTCTTGACTCACGATACCGCGCTATTATATAAAATGCCCATTGGGGAGTAGCCTCCACATCCTCCAGTTGGGCTGAAGCCAACATACTTGCACTCCGGTGCATGGTTTCAGCAGCGGATCTTCCGCTTGGCAAGACCAGTACATGCGCGAAAGCCGTCCGGCTTGTTTTCGCGAGTGTATGGTCATGCGAAGTCGGGCGGAGAACGCGATATGGGCATCTTTCAAACCACCATCCTTGCCTTCAGCATGTCGACCGATGCCTTTGCCGTTTCCGTGGGCAAGGGCGCTGCGTTGCGCAAGCCGCGCTTCACCGAAGCCTTACGCACCGGCGCGATTTTCGGCGTGATCGAAGGCATGACGCCCGTTATCGGCTGGGGCATCGGCCTTGCCGCCAGCCAGCATATCGCGGCGGTCGACCACTGGATCGCGTTCATCATTTTGGGCGCGATTGGCCTGAAGATGATTTACGAAGGGCTGCAGGCGGATGATGGCACGGAAAAGCCAACCAGCCACAGCATCGCGCGCCTGATGCTGACCGCCCTTGGCACATCCATCGATTCAATGGCGGTCGGCGTTTCGCTGTCGATCCTCGGCACGCATATCGGGTGGACGGCGGTTGCGATTGGTTTGGCAACCTTCACGATGGTCACGATCGGCGTGATGACGGGGCAATATATCGGCAGCAAATACGGCAAGATCGCCGAAATGGCGGGCGGCGCTGCGCTGATCTTCCTCGGCACCAAGACGCTGTTCGAGCATCTCGGCTATATTTAACAGCTGAAATCGAGGTTTTCGGTTTTCACGACCGTCATGCCTGTGCCGGCGGCAACTTTACCAATCGTCCAGAACGGCTGGTTCAGTTCCTTCAGCTTCGCCGCCAGCTTATCCGGCTGCGCCGTCGCAAAAACAAAACCGATGCCCATGTTGAAGGTGCGGTATAAATCCGCGCCCTCAAGGCCGGAGCGTTTCACCAGTTCCGTGTAAATCGGCGGAATATCGCCAAGCGCGGGCAGGTAATCCAGCACGTAATCGAATTTGTCATTCATGCGCGGCACGTTTTCGAGGCCGCCGCCCGTGATATGCGCCATCGCCTTGACCAGCGGCAGCACTTCCCTCACCACGTTCCAGTAAATGCGTGTGGGTGTCAGCGCCTGCAACAGCAATTCGCGTTCCGTTTCATTGATCAGCTTGCGCACCAGCGAATAGCCATTGGAATGCACGCCCGACGACGGCAGCGCGATCAGGGTATCACCGACCGCCACATCATGACCGTCTTTCAGATCCTTTTGCAGCACTTCGCCGACCGCAAAACCGGCAAGATCGTATTCGCCCGCGCCATAGACACCCGGCATTTCCGCCGTTTCGCCGCCGATGAGGGCGCATTGAGATTGCTTGCAACCCTCGACCACGCCATTGATGATTTCTTCGGCGGCGTTCAGGTCCAGCTTGCCGGTCGCAAGGTAATCGAGGAAGAACAGCGGCGTCGCGCCCGTGCAGATGATGTCGTTCACGCACATGGCGACCAAATCTATGCCGATGGTGTCGTGCTTGTTCAGGGATTGCGCCACTTTCACCTTGGTGCCGCAGCCATCGGTGCCGGTCGCCAGCAATTTATCGTCGGTGATCTTATATAATGCCGCAAACCCGCCCACGCCGGAAACAACCCGTTCGCCATAGGTGGACCGCACCTTTGATTTGATGCGCTCAACAAACGCGTCGCCGCGCTCGATATCGACGCCCGCGTCTTTATAGGTCGTTTTTTGCGTTTGGGTCATTTTATCCTCTAGTGCCGGAAATGGCGGCGGCCGGTGAAGGTCATGGCGATGTCGGAATCATTGCAGGCAGCGATTACGTCTTTATCCTTTACGCTGCCACCCGGCTGCACGATGTATTTGATGCCGGCAGCGGCGGCGATGCCGATATTATCCGGGAACGGAAAGAACGCATCCGACACCAGGACAGCTTCGGACAAATCCTTGTGCCCGTTTTCATGCGCCTTTTCGACCGCCTGTTTCATGCTGACAAGGCGGTTGGGGTTGCCCATGCCTGCGCCCACCATGCTGAAACCTTTATCGTTCGCGATAAAGATACCGATCGCATTACTCTTCAGGTGTTTGCAGGCCATGACGCCGAAACGCGCCAGCTCGCTGCGTTCGCCGTTGAACGGGCGGGTGGTCATCGGCTTGAAATCCGCATCCGCGCCTTCGTCTTCCTGTTGCACGACCCATCCGCCGGAGATGGAGCGCACCATCATCGATTTTTCCGCGCCCGTATAAGTCGGCAGTGCCAGCAGACGCAGGTTCGGTTTCGCCGCGAACACTTTTTTCGCTTCGTCGGTATAGGACGGCGCGACAATCACCTCGACGAATTTGTTCGCCAGCCATGTGGCGATATCGTCGCCCACAGGCTGGTTAAAGCACAGAATACCGCCAAAGCTGCTGATCGGGTCGCCTGACCATGCGGCTTCCAATGCCTCCAGCGGTGTTTTCGCCAGCGCGAGGCCGCAGGGGCTCAGATGCTTGATGATCGACACGGCGGCGGGATAACCCGCAACGCCCAATGCCGAAATATCGCCGCAAGACCGCCACGCAGCATCCGCATCCAGCAGATTGTTGTACGACAGCTCTTTACCCTGAATCGGTTCCGCCCCCGCAAGACCCGCATTGAACGGATCTGCATGCACCCATGATTTTTGGTGCGGATTTTCGCCGTAGCGCAGCGGTGTGCCGGATTTCACGGGGATTGACAGCGTGCGCTGTTCCTCGCCCCATTCTGCCTCCATACGCGATGCGATCAGCGCGTCGTATTCGGCGGTGTGGCGGAACGCGGCGAGCGCCAGTTTCTGCCGCGTTTCGGCGCGCAGCTTGCCGCCCGTTTCGTTCAGGTCGCGGATGACCATGCCATATTGCGACGGGTCGGTGACCGTGCCGACAGACGCGTAGTTTTTCGCCGAAGCGCGGATCATGGTCGGGCCGCCAACATCTATATTCTCGATAATCTCCGCCCAATCCTTGCTTTTCTGCGCGGTCGCCTCGAACGGGTACAAATTGCAGACGACCAGATCAATCGCCTCGATCTTCAAATCTTTCGCTTGAGCGATATCATCCGCATGGTCGCGGCGGAACAGCAGCGCGCTTGAAATCTGGAAGCTGAGCGTCTTCATGCGTCCGCCGAAGGCTTCGGGGTTGCCGGTGACTTTTTCGACGGGGGTATAGGGGATGCCGAGGTCCTGCAAAAACTTGCCCGTGCCGCCAGATGAAATAATTTCCACTTTCAGCGCGTGGAGTTTTGCAGCCAGTTCCTCCAGCCCCGCCTTGTCGCTGACGCTCACCAGCGCCCGTTTGACGTTAACCAGCCCGTCGCTCATGGCTTTGCTCCCCTTTTAAAACGCGCAGCATGTTGTCGAAAATCAGCGCGCCGTCGCCCTTCGCAACGTCGCGGGCATGGGTATTGCGATAGGTTTCGCTGAACATGAACGCTTCGGGATGCGGCATCAGCCCCAGCACCATGCCCGACGCATCGGTCAGCGCGGCAATGCGGCCATATGATCCGTTCACGTCTTCGGTATAGGTGAGCGGCACGAGCCCTTGGTCGATCAGCGCCTGATATTCCTTTTGCTCCTCGCCCTTTTTAAAGGCGATGCGGCCTTCGCCATGGCGGATCGGCAATTCGATCTGGGTTTTATCCAAACCTTTCGTCCACTGGCAGACGCTTTTCGCGTTCACATCCAGCGTGACCCAGCGGTTGATAAACCCGCCCTGTTCGTTGGCGGCAAGCGCAAGGATGCGCTCGGGCGCGTCGGGATACGGCAGCAGGCCGAGTTTTACCAATACCTGAAAACCGTTGCAGATGCCGATAACGGGCTTTTTCGCCTCGACCATCTTGAAAAACTTATCGCCCAGCTTGTGCCGGATTTTCAGCGCAAGGATCTGGCCGGAGCCGAGTTCATCGCCGAAAGAAAACCCGCCAGGAATAGCAAGCCCGTCGGCAGTTTTCAGCATCTCGGGTGCCGCGATCAAGTCGTTCACGTGTACCGTTTGCGCCTGACCGCCCGCATGTTCCAGTGCAAACGCCGTTTCGCGTTCGCAATTGATGCCGTCGCCACAGACCACGATGAAGAGAGGTTTATTCGCCATCGTCAAAAACCCTTTCGCCATGCGGCCACGATATCGGCAAGCGCGATATTCGCGCCATCGACCAGCAGTTTGTCATCACCCGTCACCTGACCGATCAGTGTTGCTGCCGGCAGGGCTTTATCGAATGCCGCGCGTCGACCCGGCGACACGCTGACCACGATACGGCCGGGGGCTTCGTTGAACAGCGCATCTGCGCCCTTCACCGTCAATGCCGCGCCCAGCCTGCCGCCTGTCATGCATTCGGCAACCGCCACCAGCAAGCCGCCTTCGGACACGTCATGCGCCGATTTGATGCAGCCGGATTTCAGCGCCGCGTTGAACTGGCGATACAGCGTCAGGTTTTTGGCAAGGTCGATTGCGGGGCCGTTATCATCCGCCACATCAAACCACGCCGCATATTCGGATGCCGCCAAGCCGCTGCCCGCCGCGCCGAGCAGGTAAATATGATCGCCCGCATCGCGGAAACCGCTGCCGACCGATGCGCCCATTTGCACCTTGGCCATCGCGGTCACCATCAGCGTCGGCAGGCAGCTGATATTGATGTCCTGTCCACGGCCGTCTTTGCCGCGGAAATCATTCTTCATGCTGTCCTTGCCGCTGACCAACGGCGCGCCATAGGCCTTGCAGATGTCGTACAGCCCTTCGCAGGTACGCACCAACTGGCCGAGCTTATATGCACCTTCCGGATTTTTCGCCGAAACGACAGGGTCAGGCCAGCAGAAATTGTCGAGCAGGCAGAGCGTATCGGGATCGCCGCCCGCAGTCACCACATTGCGCACAGCTTCATCGACGGCGAATTGCGCCATGCGATAGGGATCGACCGGCGACATGCGCGGCGCCATACCGCAACCAACCGCAGCCGCGTTATCGGATGCACCGCCATGCGGCTGCAGCCAGATGACGCCCGCATCCGACGGGCCGTCGGCCTTGCTGCCCGCAAAAGGCTTCACATGCGTTGCCGCCTGCACTTCATGGTCATAGGCGCGCACCCATTTTTCTTTCGACGTGATATTAGGCGATGCCAGCAGCGCCAGCAGCGCGGTTTTAACATCGGGCGCGGGGATGCGTTTTGCCTTCAACTCCGTCGTCGCCGACCAGTCGGGGCGCGGCTTCGGCGCATTCCATTCCGCCTTCAGCTGCATTTGCGGCAGCGAATTGTGCAGGAAATCGAGGCTGAGGGATCCCGTGAGCGTGTCTTTATAATATACGTCCAAACGTCCGCTGTCATTGAACGCGCCGATATTGGTCGCCACAACGCCGCGAAGGGTGGCGAGTTCGATAAACGCCTTTACCTGCGCGGGCGGCACGGCGACGGTCATGCGTTCCTGGCTTTCGCTGACCATCAATTCCCACGGGCTGAGTCCGGGATATTTGACAGGGCACAGGCCAAGGTCCAGCGTTGCGCCGCCCGACATCTGCGCCATTTCGCCAACACTGGACGATAACCCGCCCGCGCCGTTATCAGTGATGGCGGAGAACAGGCCGAGGTCGCGCGCTTCCAGCAGAAAATCCGCCATGCGTTTTTGCGTCAGCGGATCGCCGATTTGCACCGCCGTTGCGGGCGCGTTTTCATCCAGTTCCAGCGAGCTGAAGGTTGCGCCGTGGATGCCATCTGCGCCGATCGCGCCGCCGACCATCACGATGCGATCGCCAAGGTTCAGTTTTTTCTCCGCTGAATCGCGGCCATCGGGCAGCACCGGGGGCATGACGCCGATAGTGCCGACGAATACCAGCGGCTTGCCGGCGTAATCGCGGTCAAAGAAGAACGCGCCGTTCACGGTAGGGATGCCGCTTTTGTTGCCGCCGTCCTCGACGCCCTTGTGCACGCCTTCCAGGATGCGGCGGGGCGGCTTGGGGCCGACGGGCATGAATTGTTCTTCGCCCTTTTCCGGCATACTGGGCGGGGCGAAGCAGAACACATCGGTATTCGCAATCGGGCGCGCGCCAAGGCCGCAGCCAAGGATGTCGCGGTTGACGCCGAGGATGCCGGTGAGCGCGCCGCCGTAGGGGTCGAGCGCGGACGGGCTATTATGCGTTTCCACCTTGATGCAGAGGTCGATTTTTTCATCGAAGCGCACGATGCCGGCATTGTCGCTGAACACGGAAATCAGCCAGTCGATGCCTCGTTCCGCCTGAATTTCCTTGGTCGCGCGCTTGATATAAGTTTTATAAAGGCTGTCGATAGTCTTTGTTTTGCCGTCCGCGCCGGTAAAATCGATTTTCGCGGCGAAAATCTTGTGCTTGCAATGCTCGCTCCATGTCTGGGCAAAAATCTCCAGCTCCACATCTGTCGGCGATTGAGGCAAACTCTGTTTTTTGCGGAGCGCCTGCACATCGGCATCACGGTAATGGTCGCGGATATGGTGCAGTTCCTGCATCGTCATGGCGAGCGTACGGTCGCGGCTCAGCTGTTCCAGTTCCTTGTCGTGCAGTTCCAGCGACACCTGCTCCACCTTCGGCGCATGGGTGAGCATTGTCTTGGGCAGTTTCACATCGGTGAAGCGCGGCAGTTTCAGGAATTCGTCATAGGACCAGATATCGATTTTCTGTATCAGTTCGTTCGCCAGCAATTCGCGCCCGACTTTTTTTGCGCCAGCCGCATCCAGCGTGCCGAACATGAAATACAGGCTGCCGCTGGCCACCACGGCCTGCAATCCGGTCAGCGCTAGCGCTTCTTCAGCGGAGCGCGCGGGGTTGTCGGTGACGCCGGGGCGATAGGTGACTTCGGCGACGAAGGCGGGGTTTTGCGGAAAGGTATAGGTTGCGCCATCCATCTGTGCGAGATACAGCACGGGATCGGCGAACACTTTGGCGACATTCGATTCAAGGTCGTTCGCGGGCGATACGGGCGCGATTTTATAAACTTTTACTTCTTCCAGCGCCGCCAGCGGCACGCCAAAATATTCGCGCGCCTGCCCTGCCCATTTTTCCAGACGGCGGTCGGGAATTTGCGAGGTGACTTCTACGCGAACGGCTGCGCCCATATTATGATGCCTTCTACTTGCCAAGACAGACGATGCGGCGATCGGTGCCGCGGATATTTTCGATCGACCATGTGCCCGCGATCAGGTGGCGCAGGAATTCGGCGTAAATGTCGTATTCCAGCTGCATGCCGCGCGCACGAAAATTATCGAATTCCTCGTTTTCATCGCGCTCGAATGACCGCTGCAGGATGATCGGGCCGCCATCGACGGTTTCATCGACAAAATGCAGCGTCACGCCCGCGATTTTAACGCCCGCATTATAGGCCTGCAAATAACTGTCCATACCGGGAAATGCGGGCAGCAGCGAGGGATGGATATTCACGACGCGGTTCACGCCCAGTTTTTCGTCATGGAATTTGTGCAGGAATGCGGGGCTGAGGATGCGCATATAACCCGCAAGGAAAATCCATTCCACGCCGTTCAGCGCAAGCGTATCAAGGATCGCTTTTTCGTGTTCTTCTTTCGATGCGCCTTTTTGTTTCGCGACGACTTCGCAGGGCGTGCCGAATTTTTTTGCGCGTTCGATGACGCCGGCATAGGGCTGGTCGGTCAAGACCAGCAACGCGTCGATACCGGTCATTTCCTTGCAATGGCGCAGGATGTTTTCGGCATTGGTGCCGTTGCCCGAGGCGAAGACGGCGGCGCGGATGGCGGGCTTATTTGCCAATATCTTTCCTCCAATGCGCGCCGTTGAATTTTATGCTGTCGATGGCGCGGTATGCGCTGGCGCGGGCGTCGTCGATATTCGCGCCCAAGGCCGTTACGCCCAGCACGCGCCCGCCTTCATTCGTCCAGCCGCCGTCTTTTTTCTTCGCGCCCATGACGAAGAGCAGGTTGTCGTTCGAACCCTCCAGCAATGCCTCGGGCATGTCGATTTTTTGTCCCAGTTTCATTGTGCCGGAAAATGTTTCGGGATAACCTTCGGATGCCATCACCACATGCACGGCGGCAGATGGGCGGAGCGTGACTTTATCATCGCCCAGTTTTCCTTCCGCCGCCTTCAGGAACAACGGCGCTATATCGTTTTCGATGAGCGGCATCAGGATTTGCGTTTCGGGGTCACCGAAACGGGTGTTGAATTCGATCACATTCACCTGTTCGCCGTCGATCATCAGCCCTGCGAACAGGATGCCGCGAAACGGCGTGCCGCGTTTTTTCATGCCGTCGATCACGGGGCGGAAAATGCCGTCATCGACAAACTGGCGGGCGGCGTCGGAGGGCCAGCCCTTTGGCGCATAGCCGCCCATGCCGCCGGTATTCGGGCCCTGGTCATGATCGCGCACGCGTTTGTAATCACAGACGAAGCCAAGCGTGGTGAAGGTATTGCCATCGCAGAGCGCGAAGGCGGAAACTTCCTTGCCGGACAGTTTTTGCTCCAGCAGGATGCGGCTGCTTTTGACTGTGCAAGCAGGATTGACCATGAAATCGAACAGCGTTTGTATCGCTTCGGCGCGGTCATTCGTCACGACAACGCCCTTGCCCGCCGATAATCCGTCGGCCTTGATGACGATGCCAGCACCTTCGATATCCCACTCCTTCAGCGCGGCAACAGCGGCACCGTGATCGTCGCATACCTTGAAAGGCGCAGTGGGGATGCCGAATTCTGACATGAATTCTTTAGCAAAGATTTTCGAGCTTTCCAGCTTTGCGCCGTCCTTGGTCGGGCCCATCACGGGAACGCCTGCAGCATCCAGCGCATCGGCAACGCCCGCCTCCAGCGGTTTTTCAGGGCCGATGACGACAAGTCCGATGCCAAGGTTTTTGACGGCGGCCATGACAGTTGCCACATCCGCCGGATTACCGGCAATGCATTTCACTTTGCCTAGCGTCGCCATGCCGTCATTGCCGGGCATGGCGTGAATGGCCGTCACATGGGGCGATTGGGCAAGTTTCCAGGCCAGCGCATGTTCGCGCCCGCCGCCGCCCAGCAGCAGAACCGTTTTCAGGCTCGCGCTCACGCAACCTCCTTCTTGGGGAGGATTTGCCTGACGACTTCATCAAGCGTCCATGCATCGGCGAAAACAGGCTTGCCATGGAACTGGTTCGAGAGTGCCGAGGCGAGGCCTTTGTAGATCATTTCCACTCGCGTTTTGACGGCGGGCGCGAGCAAGGGAGGTGATACGCCGAGTTCATCGGTGCAGATTTTTTTCCAGTCCTTTTCACCGCGTTCCTTTGCGATCTGCTTGCCCTGCTCCAGCCCTGCATACCATGCGGTGGGGCGGTAGAAGCCGCGCAGGGCTTCCTTGGACAAATGCTGGCCGTCCTTGATCAGGCGCAACTCATCGGGGCCGATGGAATCGACCAGCATGAAATCGCGGCTGCCCGAGGTGTTTTTGTCGCCGAAGCCGAATTCCAGCTTGCCATCCCACAATTCGACGCCGATTTCGGCGAAGCAGTCTTTCAAGCGGATAGAAATGAGGCGCGCGAGCGCGCCAAGGCTGCGGAATTCATCGTCCGACAATCCGGCGATGCGTTGCGCTTCGTCGTAGGGCAAATAACGGTCGGAGGTTTCGAGTTTCGTGGAATATTCAACGACCGGCACGGCGAAACTGTCGCCCGTTTTGGGCGGCGCGGAAAGGCCGAGCGATTTGCAATAGCTTGCATCGCCCGTGCGTTGCAGCAGCGAGCTGCCTTCCGGCACGCCGAAGCGGAAGATAACCTCGAGAGGCACCAGCGCGTTTTCGGGTTTTGTCTCGTACGCCCTGTAATCCCAGACCAGTTTGCCATCCACAACGCTGCTGCCGGGTTCGTGCACAGCAACAGGAGTGACGGACAGGCAGCGCGTCGGGGAAAGAAACTCGCGCTGCAGCGGGAGCTGTTTTGCATCGTGATCGACAAGGCCGAGCGAATGGTGCTTCAGCCCCGATTTGCGCAAGGCCTGCAGCTGGGGATCATTCTCCATCCCTTCCGGCGCTTTCCAGTCGAGCCAGGTGGCGGGGCTGCCGAGGTAATCGAAGAAGAACCAGCCCATGAAGGCAAGCGACGCGCCCTTGTCGTTCAGCAGGTCGGGCATCTGCCCCCAGTCGAAAATCGAATAGCGGTCGGAGAATTCGAAGATATAAGGCGCTTTGCCCTTTTCGCCCCGCACGTTTTTCACGGAGCCTTCATAGATCATTGCGGGTAACGTCATGCTGCTCTCCCTTGTGCGCGTTTTGATGATGCGGAAAGACGTAGCGCGGCATGTACGGCGTTGCGCGTATTATTTGCGCCCACCCACAAACCGCCCTGATTGCTCCAGTTGAGGAGCTGAACATAGGATTCAGGCTTTGCCACATCAGACTTGGCGACGACCGGTACATGCAGGCAGTAATCGTCGGGCTGGATATCGTTATCACCCATGACAAGCCACACATTGAACGCATCCGTGGCGGGTGACGCGCCGTGCGATACTTCCGCCCCCTTTTCCTTCGCTGCCGCGCGCGCTTTTTCGATATCCGCCAGAATGTCCGGCGTTTCGGTGCGCGTGATAAAATGGATTTTGGCGGGTGTCGGCGCAGTTTTATATTGTTTCAGGAAGGCGACAATCGCATCGGGCTTTTGCGGGCCTGCCGTCATCACCGGCACGCCGGGGGGCATTTGCGCGATGGACGCGAAACTGTCGAGCCCGCCGAATTGCGACGGCACGGCAACGCCGAAAACGGGGATCTGCACCATGGCGGCGACAACGCCGGGCAATGCGGCGGCAAGGCCTGCGCCCGCGATCACGGCATCGCCCTGCCATGTGTTCATTTTATGCTGCAGTTTTTCAAGGTCGCGATGGGCGGAGATGACTTCGTATTCGGTGTCGAAATGCGGTTTCAGCGCATCGACCAGTGGCAGGGATATGTTTTCATCAGATTTGCTGCCGAAAACTACAAAAACTTTCATGTTTTTCCCTCTTTTAAAATAAAATTTATCCCGCCGCGCGTGCCTTTTTGCGTTCGCGCGCGTAATTTTCCGCTTCTGTTACCACTGTCGGGTATTTCTTGTTCACGCAGGCCATGCAGAGCTTTGTCGTGCCGATGGCCTGGCGTAAATCTTCTTCGTCCAGATAAATGATTTTCTTCACGCCGATCATTTCGGCCATTTCCTCGATCGTTTTGTTGTGCGCGATCAGGTCTTTTGAATCGGGGAAATCGACGCCGTAGAAGCAGGGATAGCGGATCGGCGGGCAAGTGATGCCGAGTGTGATTTCCTTCGCACCATGTTTTTTCAGCAGCGAAATGATGCGGATGGAGGTTGTGCCGCGCACGATGCTGTCGTCGATCAGGAAAATATTCTTGCCTGCGATCTCGCTGACGATGGGGCTGAGTTTCAGCTCCACCGCATGTTCGCGCTTGTCCTGATTGCTGAGGATAAAACTGCGGGCGACGTACCGGTTTTTGATAAGGCCTTCGCGGTAGGGCAGTTTCAGGGCGTCCGCCACGGAGATCGCGGCGGTGCGGCTGGTATCCGGCACGGGCATCACGACATCGGGGGCGATTTCTCCCGCCTCCATCGCCGCTGTTGCCTTATAACCCAGTTGCACGCCCAGTTTCAGGCGCGCGCCATAAACGGTCTGGTGGTCAATCGCGCTTTCGGCACCGGAGAAATAAACCCATTCGAACATGCAATGCGCTCGTTCGGGCTCTTTCTTGACAACCGCACTCTGGAAGTTGCTGTCGATGTCTATGAAGAACACTTCGCCAGGCTCGATATCGCGCAGGTAAGTGTAACCCAGATAGGTCATGGCGATGGTTTCGGACGAGACGCACCAGTGTTTCTGACCATCGATGTCTTTTGATCCCAGCACCATCGGGCGGATGCCCTTGGGGTCGCGGAAGCCGACCATGCCCTGCCCTGCGATCAGGCCCAGGACGGCATAGCCGCCATTCACGGTTTCAAACATCTGCCCTGCGGCCTGTTTGATGTTTTCAAACGTAAATGTCTTTTCGGTCGGCAGCGCGTCACCGTTCATCAGGAAATGGCCGAAATAATGGATCAGCGCCTCGAGGTCGTTGCCGGTCAGCAGCTGGTGTCTAAACTTCTCGGACAGCTCGGCCTTCAATTGATAGTAATTGAGCGCGTTGCCGTTATGGACCATGCCGAGGCCGAAGGGGATGCCCTCCACCATCGGCTGGATGTCGCGCTTGCCGTCGCTGCCCGCAGTTGCGTAGCGCGTATGGCCTATTGCCATGAAGCCGTTGAGGTTTTCGATTTTCTTTTGGTCAAACACCTGCGCCACGAGGCCGAGGTCTTTTTCCATAGCGAACATTTTGGTGAAGGTGTCATAAGTGAGGATGCCCGCGGCATCCTGCCCCCGGTGCTGGAGCGCGAGCAGGCCGCGATAGGCCTCATACGCCGCAGCAGAGGACACTCCTCGACTCCCAGTTTGCTGAGGGCCGATGATGCCGATAATTCCACACATTTATTGATTCACCTGTTGTTCAGGGAGGAGGATTTGTGCCGCCACTATACGCATTTCCGCCAAAGAAATGCGAGTCATTTCTACAGCAAAAAACGCAGTATTTACGGCAAAAACCCGCGCTTTCACCCTATGTTCGCGCAGGCTTGATTGATATGGTGGGGGAACGCTTTTTTCCAAGTCTTTTAAAGGAATTTTCATGTCGCTCGCCAACGATCCCCGCGTCAGCTCGATCACCAACCGCGTCAAGAACCTGATCACCAAGCCAGAGGCGGAATGGGATGTCATTGCGGGCGAGAGCGCAACCATTCAGGGGCTGTATAAAAACTACGCGATGATTTTGGCCGCCATTCCGGCGGTCATCGGTTTTCTTGCCATTGTCGTGCGGGTGCCATCTGCTGCCGGCCATGCGCTGCTGGCGATGATTGCCGGTTACATTCTGGCGTTGCTGGGCATTGCCGTACTGGCCTTTATCGTCGATTTCCTTGCACCCAAATTCAAAGGCACGGCGAGCCAGATCAGCGCGTTCAAGCTGGCGATTTATTCCGCAACGCCCGCATGGGTCGCAGGGCTGTTCCTGATTATCCCCATCGTTGGTGGCGTGCTGATGCTGGTGGGTGTGGTTTATTCGCTGTACCTGTTCTTTCTAGGCGTGCCCAAGCTGATGAAATGTCCCAAGGACCAGGCGGTCATCTTCACCATCGTCGCGCTTGTCGTGAACGTGATGGTGCAGGCCTGCCTGCACGCGCTGGTATAAGCTTTTTTCTGATTTAAATAAACCCTCCGTCCGACAAGGCCGGAGGGTTTATTTTTTACGGGATGCGGCGGCATCGGCAAGACGCTGCGCCATGTCGCTGTCCTGCAGCAATGCGGCGAAACCGTAATCGCGGATATACGCATAGAGCGTCGTGATTTTCAGCTTCCGCCCGTCATTGGCAACGGGTGTCCACATTTTCGCTGTCATTGCTTCGGCAAAATCACGGTCGAGCCCTGCGCGTTGCATGAGCGATGGCAGACTATGCCCGGTGAGCATATCGAATGACTTGCCATCACGTGTGGCCATCGCCTCCAGCACATGCAGCACCAGCTGCGCCAGCTCAGGCTTGTGAAAGGCCGCGATATTGGGGGTACGCAGCGATGACTGCTTGTCGATGTTCGAGCCGTATGTGGCGGCGACCGGGCTGCCATGGATCTTGAACTGCGCATGTGCCCATTTATCGTAGGATAGCCGGATGCGGTCATGCAGGGTTTCGGCATCGTCGTTTTTGAATTCGGGCAGCGTTCTGGTTTTTTCAAACACTTCGATGGGGCTGTTCTTGCGCTCCGCCTGATCGAGCGGGCGGTCGTTCAGCATATAATGCGAAATCAGGTTCATCTGCTGGAAACTGCGGCCCAGCTGGTCTTCGTCGAACTGCGTCACCTTGCCATCTTTGCTCTTTGGCTGCAATTCGGCGGAGGGACGGTTTTTGAGAACCCAATAGAAGGCGCGCACGGGCGCAACGCCACCCTGCAGCCCGTGTTCAAACAGCGCCTTCATATGATCAAGCTGACGCTGTTTATTCTTATGCGCGTTGCCGCTGATCATGCCACCATGCAGGTCGCCGCCCCAGGTGGCGTAGGAATTGCGGCCTTCGTCAAGGTTGGGGTTGGCAATCGCAATCTTGTTCTCGATATTCGCGAACAGCATGATTAATACCTGCCGCAGACGTGCCTGAATGTTTTCATAGGCCAGCGAATGGCTGTCGAGAGCGGTCGACAATACCTGCCCGCCGATTTCGGCGAAACGTGATTTCAACTCCGTGATAGCCTGCTCCAGTATTGCGGGCGACGTGTCCTCTTTCCGCGTACGCAGGACACTGGCGATCTCGCGGCGGATTTGCGCTTCGCGCGCATCATCCAGCGCGCCCGGGTTCACGCCGCTGAAAATTTCGGCATAGACCTCGACCAGTCGCTGCACGTTGCGATATTCGAATTTGCCCCCGATGCCTTTGTACGTTTCACCCTCCAGCGATGTGCCGCCCTCGACCAGCGTTTTCGCGGCACGCAGCGTTTCGTCGGAGCTGTTATCGGTGCCCATATAAACGCAAGTGAGCATATGCGACATGATGTTATCAATCGCATCGCCCTTTGCCGCCAGCACGGCCTGCCGGAACGGCAGATACGGCATGGCGTTGAAGAAACCATCGACGCCCAGTTCATTCACCGCCAGCTCGACCATGAAACGGATCTTGGCCGCGTTATAGGCGGAATCAGCGCCACCTGATAAAGCCTGCGCCACGCCGGAGATTTTGTTTTTGCGCAGGTAATCGAACAGCCAGAGCAGTTCGTTACGCAGCTCCTCCTCCATCTCCCGCAGCGGGCCGGTTTCCCATGCGGCGGGACCGTCCTCCGTGGCGGGTTTGTGCTGCGTGAGGAAATGGTGCGGAATAACCGCGTGGGGGGCGTGGCCTTTATCGGTGGCGGCCGCAACCGTCACGATCTGGCTGGTATAAGCGACATCGGCGAAGCTGATGCGCTTGCCTTCCGAAATGATCTTGCCGCCCTGCGCCATGATGCGGCTGCCGAATTGCGCGAAGGTGGAGCCGGACGAGCCGAGGCCGTCGGTATGCACCAGCACGCCGCAATAGCCGCTCGCCAGTTTGCAAAGCTCGCGGTGCTTGTCGATCTTGTTGGCGACGGGCGGCGAGGCGTTGGGGTTCAGGCAGACGGAGATATCGAATTTCCGCGATTTCTGCGCCAGCGGATTGTCACGCGCGTAATCGGCGTTATCCGCCGCGCCGTCATAGCGCGAACCGACCCAGTACATTTCGCAGATGATGTGCCATAGGTTGATGGCTTCGCCGCCCGCGCCTGCCTGTATGACGGGGCTGCCGAAGGGGATCACGCGGTCCGCCACCATCGTGCCATCGGGATACGCCATGCCGGGCAGGTCGATCAGGATTGTGCCGTCCCTGCCCTTGCCGTGTTTGTTTTGATACGTATCGGCGGCGGCATCGCTCCATTCTTCGAAATGGCGTTTTTCGTAGCCGCGTTCGTAATTGAACAGGTAAGTCTTCGCCGAAATCGCCACAACCTCGCCGCCTGCCAAAAATGCTTGCGCATCGAATTGCTGGTTCACGCGGTTGAACAGAGGGTTTTTGCGGCGGTCATCCTGCGCCGCCAGCCCCTTGTCCGCGAAATACCACGGGTGGCCGACGGAGATAATCAGGTTCGCATCGCGGCTGGCTGCGTAATCCGCAATCACCTGCAGCAACTCGCGCGTGCGCGCATTATCGGAATAGTAAAAATCATCGCCGCGTTCATAGCCGGACAGCCCCAGTTCCTCCAGCGCCAGAATATCGGCGCGGTCGGCGACAGCGCGGTCGATGGCCGTCATAATATTGGCAAGGTTGCGTGGCCAGTCGCCGCCCGTCTGGTTGGTGCTGGCCGAAGCGATTTTAAGGGTGATGTTTTTCGCGGTCATACCCTTTTATATATCATTGCCGCTGGCAAAAACCCACGCTTCTGGCAGCAATTATATTGAGCATAATCAATATATTAACCTGTGGGTAAGGTAATACTATAACATTTTTATGACAAAATCAGATTGCTTATGATACATTGCTCGCCATAACTGATTCATCCCTCTATCCGGGCATAAATACGATGAATGGACAAAAGCCTATCCTGCTGATCGGCAACAGCGTTTCGAAAGAAACCGCTGATGCGCTGCGCAGCGACGGCCGCTTTGACATTTTTACGGCCAGCATGGGCAAATTCGACAGCGACGAGCCTTTCGTCGAGCTGATGCGCGGGCAGGAACCGGATTTCGAAAAAAACCTCGCGAAGCTGCAGGGCGCCAAAGTATACGTCGTGCAATCGACCGGCGGGCCTGTGAGCGATAACGCGCAGCACCTGATGTTGATGGCGAACACGCTGAAGGAATACGGCGCCGCTGAAGTGACGGCCATTGTTCCCTTCGCGGCATTCATGCGTCAGGACCGCAAATTCAAGAACCGCTTCACATCGCTTGCCGCCGGCCTGTTCGCAAAACAGCTGAAGGCAGCGGGCATCGATAAAATCATCACGCTGACCCCGCATTCCAAGGCGGCGATGCAGCTGTACACCAATGTCTTCGGCGATAATTTCCACGCCGTTCCCACGACGGCAATGATCGGGAGCGATATCAAAAACCGTTTTGACGTGGCACCCGATGAACTGGCGATTGGCGCCCCCGATGGCGCGGACAAACCCGGTGACGAAGGCCAGCTGCGCGCGCGCGAACTGGTCAAGGAAGTCTTCGGCCATTTCAGCGACGACCTGATGTTCCGCGCATCGAAAATGCATACCGGCGTCAACGACACCAAAATTACCAGCTTTGACGGCGACGTGGCCGGCAAGGAGGTCGTGATCGTCGACGACATGATCGACGGCGGATCGACAATGGTGAACGCGGCTGCGCTGCTGAAGGCGCATGGCGCACGCACCGTGACGGCCTATGCGACGCATGCTATTTTGTCGGGCAACGCGCTTGACCGTTTGCTGACCTCGAAACCCGACGGCATGACCTGCGCGATTGATAAACTGGTCATCACCGACACCATCCCCGGCGTGCGTGAAAAACTGGACGCGTTGCTGGCAAAACAACCGAACCTTGCGGGCCGCGTGGAAATCCTGTCGGTCGCGCCGCTGATCCTTGAAAAAGTCGCCGAGCTGGAGGCAAAACGCGCCCCCCAGCAGCCCCGCCCGCGCAGCGGCAACACCTTCACACCCTGAATTACGATGTGGCGTAAAATCAGCCTTATTGCCCTGATAATCGTGTTGGCCATTGGCATTATTATCAGCGGTGCCCTCGCTATCATGCGCGTGACGCCGCCCGATACTAAAGCCATTGGCTTAAAGGACGGGGATATTATCCTGCAAACCATACTTGGCACGCAAGGTGTGGCAATTATAGCCGCATCGTCCAGCCCCTATACGCACATGGGATTCATCAAAACCGGGGGCGGCGAGCCTGTGGTTGTGGAGGCAAGCGCCCGAGTGCAAGAGAAGCCACTCAGTCAATGGATTTCCCGGGGAATGGGGCAACGCATTACCATTTTGCGCCTCAAGGGGATCACCCCGGAAGTCGCCAAAAACGTCGCAACGGCGGCTAGAAAACACTACGGCAAGCCATATGACGTATATTTCCTGCCCGATAAAAAATCATTCTATTGCAGCGAACTGGTGCGCGAGGCTTATCTGGGCGCAGGCGTGACGCTTGGCAAGCTGCAAAAGGTGGGCGAGCTGACAAGCTCCTCCGCCATGGACACGATCATCGAGCAGCGCTGGCAATATTATCCGCCCTGCGCCGCCAAGCCCGGCATCACACTGGAAAAATGCCGCAAGATCATTATGGACCAGCCACTGGTGACACCTGCTTCGATCGCGCGTGATCCGCAACTGGAAACCGTCTTCACGAATTATCCGCTGGATACCCGCTGATTCCGGGTGTAAAACTTGCCTCTCATGACCACCATACAAAAACAGCCCTCCAAATACTCCTTCGGCGTCCTGAAAATCAGGAATTTCCGGGCGCTTTTGTTCACGCGCATGTTTATCATGATGGCGTTGCAGGCGCAGTCGGTCATCGTGGGCTGGCAGATTTATTCGATCACCAAAGACCCGTTCATGCTGGGCTTGACCGGTTTGGCGGAGGCGATCCCCGCCATTACCTGCGCGCTGTTCGCGGGGCATATCGTGGATGTGGGCAAGCCGCATCTCATTTACAGGTCGGCGATTTTCGCGCTGGCCGCCAATACGCTCGTGCTGTTCACCTTTGCAGGCGGGCATGTGGCGATGGATCAAAGCCATCTGATATACCTGATTTATGGGTCAATCTTTTTCTCCGGCCTTGCGCGCGCCTTTGTCGTGCCGTCATCCTTCACCATGCTGTCGCTGGTGGTCAAGCGCGAGGAGATGCCGTCGGCCGCCGCATGGATGGGCACAGGGTTTCAGGCGGCCTCCATCCTCTCCCCCGCCCTTGCCGGATTGATCTATGGAGGTTATGGCGCAACGGTTGCCTGGGTCATGCCCGCCATGCTGATGATGATGGCGTTTATCATGGTGCACGGCATCAAGGTCACGGCGCATCCGCGCGGTGAAATCCGCGAAAGCGCGGTCAAGAGCATCAAGGCCGGGTGGAAATTCATCTGGGAGAAAAAGATCCTGCTGAACATGATGGCGCTCGATATGTTCGCCGTGCTGTTCGGCGGCGCGGTCGCCATGCTGCCCGCGATTGCCGAAGATGTGCTGCATGTCGGCTCGCAAGGCCTTGGCATGCTGCGCGCTGCACCTGCGGTGGGCGCGGTTTTCACGACGCTCTACCTTGCCATCCTGCCGATGCAGCATGTATCGACGGCGCGCCTGCTGTTTGTGGTGGGGGCGTTCGGGGTTTGCATGATCGGCTTCGGGCTCAGCACGTCGTTCTGGCTGTCGATGCTGTTCCTTGTGGCGTCCGGTGTGTTCGACAGCGTCAGCATGACCATCCGCGCCACGCTGATGCAGCTGCTGACACCCGACCATATGCGCGGGCGCGTATCGTCGATCAGTTCGATGTTCATTATATCGTCCAACGAAATCGGCGCGTTCGAATCAGGTACGACGGCGCGGCTGCTCGGGCTTGTCCCCTCGATCGTGTTCGGTGGCGTCTGCACACTTGGCATTGTTGCATTTATTACCGTGATGTCGCAGCAGATGCGTAAAACCGTGGTCGATGTAAAAAACGCGCAATAATGTTTCTTATGCTGCACTGCAAAATGACATAAGATTCCACATCCTGCATTGCCATGCTAGACTGTTTCCATTAAACAGACTGACGCTTTACCGCAATTGATCAGGACGCTTATGGACCGCGATACGCTTTCCATCGAGACCGGAACACCTGATACCCTCGGCGCCACTTTCGACGGCCGCGGCGTTAATTTTGCGCTCTATTCCAAACATGCGGCACGGGTCGAACTGTGCCTGTTCAGCGATGACGGCAAGACGGAATTGCAGCGCATCACCCTGCCCGAAAAAGCCGGCGATGTCTGGCACGGTTATGTGCCGGGGCTGAAAGCGGGGCAGGTTTACGGCTACCGCGTTGACGGCCCGTATGAGCCGCATAACGGCCACCGCTTCAATCCCGAAAAGCTGGTGCTGGACACCTATGCCAAGGAAATCATCGGCACGGTGCAAACCAATGCCGAGGAGCTGACCAACCCCGCCAAGGACAGCGCCGCGTTTGTGGCGAAGGCGCGCGTGACCGCGCCGCTGACAACACCCGTCGCCCCTGCCCCGAAAACGGCGTGGGAAAACACCGTGCTGTATGAACTGCACCCAAAGGGTTTCACGGCGGCGAACGACAAGATCCCGGCGCACCTGCGCGGCACCTATGCCGGCCTTGCGAGCAAAGAGTCGATTGATTACATCAAGGAACTGGGCGTCACGGCGGTCGAACTGCTGCCCGTCCATGCGAAGGTCAATGACGCCTTTTTGCTGAAGGCCGGCCTCAAAAATTACTGGGGTTACAATACCCTGTCTTTCTTTGCGCCCGAGCCGGAATATGCGGCGGACAAGAATAACGCGCGGCAGGAATTCCGCGACATGGTCGATGCCTTCCACATATCGGGCATCGAGGTCATCCTTGACGTCGTTTACAACCATGCGGGCGAAAGCCACGAGTCAGGCCCGACGTTGTCCTTGCGTGGTGTCGATAATGCCAGCTATTACCGCCTCGACGCGCATGACAAAAGCAAATACGTGAACGATACCGGCACGGGCAATACGCTCGATTTCGAAAACCCCGCCGTGCGCCGCATGGTGCTGGACAGCCTGCGCCATTGGGTTGCGGAATACGGCATCGATGGTTTCCGTTTTGACCTGGCTCCCGTTTTGGGCCGTGACCGCAACGGATATGACGCGCACGCCGCGTTCTTCAAGGAGCTGGAAGCCGACCCCGTGTTGTCGAAAGTAAAGCTGATCGCGGAGCCGTGGGATCCCGGTCCCGGCGGCTACCAGCTCGGCAACTTCCCGAAAAAATGGCATGAATGGAACGATCGTTTCCGCGACGATATCCGCAAATTCTGGCGCGGCACGACCGATGCGCTGCGCTGGCTGGCGACGCGCGTGGCGGGTTCATCACCCGAATTCGACAATAACGGCCGCGGCCCGCAGGCGAGCATCAATTTTGTCGCCATCCATGACGGCTTCACGCTGCATGACGTGGTGAGCCACAGCTATAAAAAGAATTTGGCAAATGGCGAAAACAACCAGGACGGCGCGAACGAGAATTACAGCGCAAATCACGGTATCGAGGGCGACACGCACGACCCGAAAATCATCGCGATCCGCGAACAGCAAAAACGCAACATGCTGGCGACGCTGTTCCTGTCGCAAGGTACGCCCATGCTGCTGGCCGGCGACGAACACGGCAACACCCAGCGCGGCAACAACAACGCCTATGCGCAGGATAACGCTATCGGCTGGCTGGACTGGAAAGACATCACCGCAGAAGGCAAAAAACTGGCCGCATTCGTGAAAAAACTGACCCAGTTCCGCCGCGACCATCAGGTATTGCGCGGCACGGCCTTCCTGCACGGACAAAAAACCGATGCGTATGATGTGGCCGATATCAGCTGGGTCAACCCCAACGGCAGCCCGCAAAACGACAGCGACTGGGCAAAGAAGGAAGACAAAAGCATCGGCGTCATTTTCAATGAAAAGGCCGCGCTGGGCAAAAAAGACGGCGAACGCCTGCTGACCATCTTCAACAGCCATTCCGGCGACGTCAAATTCACGCTACCTGAAATCAAGGGCGGCAAGGGCTGGACGCGCGTGCTGGACACCTCCGACCCCGAAATGCCCGCACAGACGGGCGTTCATGCCGACAAATCCGTTTACACCGTGCCTGCGCGGTCGGTGATTGTTTTCAAACAGGGGGCTTAAATGTTCCGCGACCGTTTCCTGAAACGCATCATCATGTTCGTGTTTTTTGCGGCGCTGGTTTTCCCGGCCATGCTGAAGCAGTTGGGCACCATCAACCCCATGAACCCGATGATGGGCACGGCATCACAACATGCGCCGCAGCTGACCGAAAAACGCAAAATGCACATGCTGCATGGCGACCAGTCGGGCGGCGGGCATATGCACGGCACGGGCGCGCCCTGCAAATCGGAATTCCCCGCCGACTGGACCGAAGACAAAATCGTGGCGACCGTCACGAACATGGCCGCCAACGACAACCTCGGCTGGCAGCAGCAGAAAAACGGCAATTACGTGGCGGAGGCGAATGACGGACAGGTGCGTGTGCGCGTGGTGCTGAACAGCAACCGCACGCAGATCATTACGGCCTATCCCGTTAACCTGCCGCTGAACCCGTGCAACCGCGGCGCGGCGAACGACAACAATCCGTGATTATTTGTATTTGTGGGTGTCGCCGTTGATGTCGGTGACGTCATAGCCGTCTTCCGATTCAGCAATCCATTTCCGGCCGACCGGCACCTTGCCGAAGCCGCCCGGGATATCCAGCATGTAATGCGGCTGCGCGATGCCGGACATTTTGCCCTGTAGCTGCGCGGTCAGTTCCTGCCCTTCCTTAATGCTCAGGCGGAAATGACCGGTGCCGGGGGCAAGGTCTGGATGGTGAAGGTAATAGGGCTTAATTTTCATGGCGGTGAAGGCGCGGAACAACTGCTCCAGCACTTTCGCATCGTTATTCACGCCTCTCAGCAGCGTGGACTGGCTGAGCAGCGGTATGCCCGCCTTCACGAATTTTTGCGCAACGGCCTTTACCTTGTCCGTCAATTCGCGCGGATGGTTGGCGTGGAACACGACATACACGGCCTTGTCGCTTTGTAGCGCATCGACCAGTTCATCAGTAACCCGCGTCGGGTCGGCAACGGGCACGCGCGTATGAAAGCGGATCACCTGTACATGCGGGATTTCGTTCAGCGCCTGCATGATTTCGCCCAAGCGGCGCGGCGACAGCACGAAGGGGTCACCACCCGTCAAAATTACTTCCCAGATCGCTGGCGTGTTGCGGATATAGGCAAGCGCCTTTTGCAATTCTTCGCGGTTCAGCATCTCGCTGCCGGGCCCGACTTTTTCGCGGCGGAAGCAGAAGCGGCAATAGACGGCGCAAACATGCACGGCCTTCAGCAGCACGCGGTCGGGATAGCGATGCACGATGCCCTTTACGGGTGAATGCGCGTCATCGCCGATCGGGTCTTCCAATTCATCCGGCGTGGTTTTCAATTCCTCGGCGGTAGGCAGGTATTGTTTTGCGATGGGGTCGGCAGCGTCATTTTCGTCAATCAGCTCCATCACCTCATCTGTTACGGCGACGGCATAGCGTTCCATGACCTCGGCCAGTGCAGGGTCGTCGCTCAGGGGGATGGATTTGGATTTCGGCTGCATTTAACTTTCTCTGTTAGGCCGTTTTATGTACACTAAATCTGCGTAAACCTCAAACCAAACCCCCTTCCCGTTGATTATGAAGACAATTCTTGTAACGCCGACGCTTGCCTATATGTCCGGTTACCTCGACGCCCTGCGCGAGGGGCATCGCCTTGGCGCGGCCACCATCAAGACAGCCGAAGAAATCGCCAGGATCGAAAGCGACCCTCAGGCCTTCCTTGACGATTTGCTGGGCCCGAAACCCGCAACGCGCATCAACGAGTTGGGCAAGGAGGTCGAGCGCGTGCCACAAAGCATGGTGTGGCTGGTCGAAAATGGCGTTTTCGTTGGCGATGCGGGCATCCGTCATAAACTGACGCCCGAGCTGGAGATATCCGGCGGGCATATCGGCTATAGCGTGCGCCCATCATTTCAGGGCAAGGGTTACGCGACCGACCTGCTGCGTCACTGCCTTGTTTGGGTACGCGATAACCTCGCCATGCCCCGTGTGATGCTGACCTGCCGGACGGATAACGAAGCATCGGCGCGCGTGATTGAAAAGAATGGCGGCACCTTAATAGATGTCACGCCGCACCCCTATACCGCTGGAATGACACAGAAAAGATACTGGGTTGCTGTGCCGGTCAAATGATTTCTTTACATAATTCACTTGCTTTGATATAAACGCATGCCATGTTATTGAGGGCAGAGGGAAAAATGACCGCAACCACCATAAAAAAGAAAAAGAACACCAAGGAGCAAGAATCTCCGACCGTGGGTATCGTAAGCCTTGGCTGCCCGAAGGCGCTGGTGGATACGGAACGGATTCTGACGCAGTTGCGCTCGGAAGGTTACCAGCTGTCGCCGAATTACGAAGACGCGAATGTGGTGATCGTGAACACCTGTGGCTTCCTCGACAGCGCGAAGGAAGAATCCCTCGAAGCCATCGGCGAAGCGATGGCGGCGAACGGCAAAGTGATCGTCACCGGCTGCATGGGCGCAGAGCCCGAGCAGATCATGAAAAAATATCCCAAAGTTCTGGCCGTGACAGGCCCGCAGCAATACGAAGCCGTCGTAAGCGAAGTGCACAAGGTTGCGCCCGCGCCGCATGACCCCTTCGTTGATCTTGTCCCCGCCCCCGGCGAAGCGCGCAAGACGTCGCGCCTGTCGGAGGTCGAACAATCGGTCGGCGTGAAGCTGACGCCGCGTCATTACGCGTATTTGAAAATTTCCGAAGGCTGCAACAACCGCTGCACTTTCTGCATCATCCCGAAACTGCGCGGCGATCTCGTGTCCCGCCCGATCATTCAGGTCTTGGCAGAAGCCGAGCGTCTGGTGAAGGCTGGCACGAAAGAAATCCTCGTGATTTCGCAAGACACCTCGGCCTACGGCATCGACAACAAATATCAGGCGTATCCGTATAAAAACCGTACCATCCGCACGAAATTCATCGAGCTGTGCAAGGAATTGTCGGACATCGGCGCATGGACGCGCCTGCATTACGTTTACCCCTATCCGCATGTCGATGAAGTGTTCCCGTTGATGCAGGAAGGCAAGCTGCTGCCCTATATCGATATCCCGTTCCAGCATGCATCCCCCGCCGTGCTGAAAAACATGCGCCGCCCCGCGCATCAGGAAAAGACACTCGACCGTATCCATGGCTGGCGCAAGGCAGCGCCCGATCTTACCATCCGCTCCACCTTCGTCGTGGGCTTCCCCGGCGAGACGGAAGAGGATTTCCAGTTTCTGCTGGACTGGATGCAGGAAGCGCAGCTGGACCGCGTTGGCTGCTTCAAATACGAGCAGGTGACGGGTGCTGAATCAAACAAGATCCAGCCGCATGTGCCCGAAGAAGTGAAGGAAGAACGCTGGCACCGCTTCATGGCGTTGCAGCAGGGCATTTCCGCCGCGAAACTGCAGAAGAAAATCGGCCGCGAGATGCTGGTGTTGATCGACAGCGCAGGCAAGCAGGGCGGCCTTGGCCGCTCATCGGCGGATGCGCCCGAAATCGACGGTCATGTGAAAGTCACAGGCAAAAACCTGAAGCCCGGCGATATCGTGAAGGTGAAAATCACAGCCGCCGACGAATACGACCTTGAAGGCAAGGTCGTCGCGTAAATCTTAAAGACCGGAAGGTTTGCGAAGTTTCGCCTTTTGCAGCGCGCCTGAAAACACGTCCGCTTCATCCAGCTTGCCACCGCGTTTTTTGTGTTCGGCGAATGCCTTGCGCAGGCCGGCTGTATCATCCAGCGACGCGAAACTGTCGCGCTGCATGGCCTCCACATCGCCCACGCTCGATTTGCGCACCAGCGTCACGCGTTCCTTGCGCGGGAAATTGAAAATTTCCTGCATCACGCGATCCTGCAGCGGATAACTGAACGACACTTCATCGGGTCCGAAATCGATAAATTTCTGGATATAATTTGCGATGTCGGCGCGCGAATTCTCCTTCGCCAGCTGCACGACGCTCTTGCCCTCGCTGTTGATGGCGGCGGCGTGTGCGCCACGCTCCAGCAACAAAACAACCACATCCATCTTCCCCATGACGGCAGCCACCATCAGCGGCGTGTATTTTCCGTCCTGTACGGAGAGGTTTACGTTCGCCCCATGGTCGATCAGCCAAGCAACGGCATCCGTTTTACCTTCGTTCGCAGCCCATACAAGCGCCGTATCGCGGTTGTGCACCGCATTCACATCAACGCCCTGCGCCAGCTGTTGCTGCATCAGCGGGATATTGCCGGCCTTGGCGGCCTCGATAAGGGTTTTTGCGAAGTCGCTCATTTACGATCCTGCGACGGAGAGGGCAA
>JBBRVE010000007.1:0-61562 GCA_038247245.1 Bdellovibrionales bacterium
GACAACTCCCCCCCCCCCCCCCTCACCAACATGAATATATTGAATTTTTAACCTCTTAGCGGCTAAAATGGGGGCGAAGGAACATGGCTGCCCGTGAATTCGCAAAACAATCCCAATAACGGCTTTTTTCTCGAGAAAAAGCCTCAGAAGGTCGAAAGCCACAACGCCGTTCGCAATGCGAAGGCGATCATGCTGTTCATGGCGGGCGGCGGTTATGTGTTCCTGGCGATCGGCCTTATCTATGTGCGCCTGCATGGCGGCGTGGGGCTGTCGCTGCTGGCGATTTATTTTTACGGGCTGATCGGCGGCTTGGCGCTGCTGTTGCTCAACCGCAGTTTTTCCGATGCAGACCGCAGCCGCAAGATTTTGACCGAAGTGCTGGAAAAAAGCGCCGAGGCACGCGCCATCACCGATGCGCAGGGCAAGACGATTTACGCCAATGCCCGTTTCAGCAAAATGGTCGAAGGACTGGGCGAGGCCAGCATCGGCGCGTTCACCCGCCTGTTCGAGCACCAGAAGAAAATCGAAAAGACGCTGGAAGATTTGCAAAACAAGGCATCACCCGCCGGTTCCGCATCCACCGAAATCCAGACGCGTATGCGCGGCAAGACGATCTGGTATCAGGTCACCTGCCAGTTCATCATCGGCTGGCCGGGCTATGTGCATTGGCGCTTTGACGACATCACGCACCGTTACCAGATGGAATCCGCCATCCGCGAGGAACGCGAGAAGCTGCGCGATTTCACCGATAACGCGCCCGTCGGATTCTTCTCCGTCGATGAAGACGGCCGACTGCAATTTGCCAACGACACGCTGCTGCGCCTGCTGGGTGCCGATGCACGCACGATTTTGGGCAAGACCAAGCTGCATGATTTCCTTGTCAACCCGCCTGTCACCGGCAAGCCTTATGATTGCTTTGACGGCGGCGGGTATCACCAGCATGGCGAAACATTGATGAAGGGCGCGGGCGGCCGCGTGTTCAAGGCCGCGATCACCCATTCCATTACCAAGGACGAAGAAGGCAAGGTTATTTCCCGCTCCGTCGTCTATGACATGACGACCGAACAGAAGATGCAGCAGGCCTTGCGCGAATCCGAAGACCGTTTCGAACGGCTGTTCGAGGAAGCGCCCGTCGGCATCTGCATGCTGACCGCTGGCGGCGTGATCAGCGATGCGAATGCGACGCTGGCAACCATGCTGCGCCTGCCCGTGAATGCGCTGAACGGCAAATCATTGCTGCAGTTCATCCACAAGGACCAGCAGCACCGCGCCGAAGACTGGCTGAAGCACCTTGCGCGCGGCGAAAATTCCGACCCGTTCCTTGAAGTGCAGATCAAGGGATCGATTGAAATTGTCACGCAGATCTACGCGCGGAAATTCAAGGCGGGCGATGATTTCGTCTTGCACTTCATCGACCTGACCGAGCAGAAGAAACTGGAAAAGCAATTCACGCAGAGCCAGAAAATGCAGGCCGTCGGCCAGCTGGCGGGCGGTATCGCGCACGACTTCAACAACCTGTTGACTGCCATGATCGGCTTCTGCGACCTGCTGCTGCTGCGCCATAAACCGGGCGATCCCAGCTTTGCCGACATCATGCAGATCAAGCAGAACGCCAACCGCGCAGCCAACCTCGTGCGCCAGCTGCTCGCCTTCTCGCGCCAGCAGACGTTGCAGCCGCGCATGCTCGATCTGGCCGAGGTATTGAGCGAATTGTCGCACCTGCTCCGCCGCCTGATCGGCTCCAACATCGAACTACGCCTGACCCATTCCACCGATATCAGCCTCATCAAGGCCGACCAAGGGCAGATGGAGCAGGTGCTGATCAACCTGGTCGTGAACGCGCGCGACGCCATGGCGAATGGCGGCAAGCTGTTGATCCGCACGCTGAATCACACCAACAAAACCGGCATTAAACTGGCGAATGACGAAACCCTGCCTCCCGGCGACTGGGCGGTGATCGAGGTGGAGGATACCGGCACCGGCATCAACCCCGACATCATGTGCCGTATTTTCGAGCCGTTTTTCTCGACCAAGGAAGTGGGTGCCGGCACCGGTCTTGGCCTTGCGACCGTGCACGGCATCGTGCACCAGACGGGCGGTTATATCTCGGTCAAATCCGTGATCAGTCAGGGCACGACGTTTATCATCTACCTGCCCCGCTTCGCCGAAACGGCGGGCGCGAAAAAGGCGGAAGTGATCGAGGAAAAGCCCGTCATGAGCGACCTCACCGGTTCGGCCAAGATTTTGCTGGTCGAGGACGAAGACGCGGTGCGCACTTTCTCGGCCCGCGCATTGTCGAACAAGGGTTATCAGGTGATGGACGCGCCGGGCGGCGTCACCGCGCTGAAAATCCTCGACGAGAAAAAATTCACGCCGGAAATCCTGATCACCGACGTCATGATGCCCGAAATGGACGGCACGACGCTCGCCAAGCACGTGAAGGAAAAATATCCGCAGATCAAGATCATCTTTATTTCCGGCTATGCCGAAGACCGTTTCAAGGAACATCTTGGCGCCGACGTTTACTTCCTGCCCAAACCCTTCACCCTGAAGCAGCTGGCGACCAAGGTGAAGGAAGTTATCGAGAACAAGGCATAGCACCCAATGACGTACGACTTCAAAGACGTCAAAGTGCTGGTGGTGGAAACCTCGCCGCCCTTGTTCGATCTTGTGAAGGGCGTGCTGACCTTCTTCACCGTGCCGGAAAAATCCATCCACTCCGCCTATGGCGTCGATGAAGCTTTTGAAAAATTCGCCGCCGATAACCACGACCTTGTGATTGTGGATTGGCTGCAAAACCCCGACCGCGGCCTTACCTTCACCAAGCGCCTGCGCCGCGACAGCGTGTCGCCCAACCAGTTCGTGCCGATCCTGATGATGGCGGGATCGGGCCACCAGAACCGCGTCATCAAGGCGCGCGATGCGGGTGTTTCCGATTACCTTGTGAAGCCCTTCACCGCCCGCGCCCTGTCACAAAAGATCGAGCATATCGTGGAACACCCCCGCGCCTTCGTGCTGGGCGACAACTATACCGGCCCCGACCGCCGCCGCAAAAACGTGAAATTCGACCACCCCGACCGCCGCGCCGACAATATCAATTCCGCCATGTCCGTCGCCTTCCGCAAGGACGCTATCGACGGGGGCGGGTGAACCCGTGACGCAAAACCTCATCGTCACCGCCGTCGCCCTGCTGCTCGCGCTCATCATTGCGCGGCTGCGCCACCGCCGCTAACCTCTCGTGATTGAGAACAGACGCAAGGGGAACCATTCCCGGTGCCGCATGTAGGTTGACTGACCGGCGTTTTTTTGCGGAGAATTGACATGCCCATTATCCACATCAAGATCGACCGCGCACAGCAGACCCCATCCCCGCTCAAGTCCGCAGTGACGCTGCCGGACGACGAGATTTTGGAATACGAAGCCATGATTGCTGCGGATCTTGGCATTATCTGTGGCCCGCTGCTCAACAATCAGGCAAATCCCAAATAAATTCAGCCAGTTAAACGCCACTTAATTAGTTTGCATAACCAAGCATTCGCCTGTTAATCTGCCCCGGTATCAACCTGAACCGGATCAGCATGACGACCCCCGCCGCACCCCTGCCCCAAGACCTCGCCGCGCTGGACGATATCCGCACCAGCCTTGCAGGTTATCTGGCCGCGCTGGATGACAATGCGGCGCGTAAACGCACATGGCTGCAGGAACACGAAGCCCTCATCTTTATCGCGCATCACTGGCTCGACCGTATCATTATGTCGGGGCTGGAGCATGACGCGATTTACATGGCGGCGTCGCTGGGCGAAGTACAGGGCATCGTGCTGGCGACCGCAGGACTTGGCGAGCGCGCGCGCGAAAAATTCGGCGATAACAGCCCGCTCGGCAAACGCCACCCGATATTCCCGCCGCGCCTTGATCTTCCCGTCATCCCGCCCGAATTGCCGGACGGCTTGATCCCCGCACCCGTCGTGACGCCGGATCCCGTAGCCCCCGCGCCCGGCAAACCGTGGTGGAAACCCGACTGGCTGCAAAAGACTTCGCAGGAAAAAGAAACGCCCCACGCCGCGCGGCAGCGCAAGCGTCAGGAATGGCAGCAGACGCAAAACGATATCACCGCGCTGCAAAGCGAACGGCATTATTACGTCGACAGCCTGATGGGCTGGATGGGCGATGCGCTGGTCAGCGAAAACGCCGATCACGCGCAGATGCAAAGCTACCAGAACCCGAAACGGATCGCGGAGCTGGCCGCCATCGACCACACGCACGACCTGCAAAAAGACCTGCGCGACCTGCAGAAGCGCGTGAAGCTCTATGCCGATTTCACGTCGCTGCTGGATGACCAGCGCATCGGCGAATTCACACGCATCCTGCCCGAGCTGTTCGCCAAGCCGGACACCGCGTTCATGCGCCAGATACGCGAAGTGTTCTTGCAGGATTACCAAGCCGTCAGCTTCGCCGAAATCGCGCTCACCAAAGTCAAAAACCGCGACGACCAGCTGTTGCTGTTCCGCGCGGCGCTGGAGCTGGAGCCCGAACTGAAATTCACCGGATTGAAAAAACGCGGAGAAATCCTCGACCGCATCCGCGAAGAAACCGAGAAGAAACACAAGCCGCTGGATGACAAGGCCCTGCGCCTCGCCCGCAAGAAACTGGATGAAATGGAGGCCGCGCGTGAAGACGGCGTGAAGCGCCGCCGCCCGCAGCCCGTGACGCTCGCCGACCTCTTCAATGCGGCAATCGACGCGCTGGAGGAATCCCTGACCAGGCGCAAAGCCGCCCCACCCGCGCCGCGGCGGTAATTCCCTCGCCCGTCATCCCCGCGCAGGCGGGAACTCAACAGAAGAAAACAAGAATAAGGCTCCCCTTACGGAGAGCCTTATTCATGAAACCGATAAAACCTTACTCCGGTTTCGCCGCCGCCACTTTCGACGAAGCGGGCAGTGTCTTCGCGACATCCGCTTCCTTGCCGCCGCAGGTGGGGTGGCCGAAGCCGCCGGCGCTGTGGCCGGATTTGATGTCATAGATGATCGCGTCGTTTTTGTCTTTCGACACGCCGGCCGGCACGAAATCCAGCTTCAGCGCGTTGCGCGTGCGCCATGCGATGTTGTGGTCGGCGCAGGACGTATCGCCCGAAACGCCGAGCCCGCCCACGATCTCGCCCTTGTCGTTATAGAGCGCAAGGCCGCCGCCGAACACGTTCACGCCGCCGATTTTTTCGCCCTTCAGCGCGTCGCCCGCCGTGCCGTAATCGGCGGTGTCGCCCGCATAGGCCGATTTCACGTTCACGGGGTTGCTTTCCTGCAAACCGAACAGCGAACCGCCCGGCTGCGTTGCGGAATAAAGGTTCGCCGTCGAGAGCGCCAGACCCTTGAGGCTGAAGGCATTCGCGGTGTTCGCCTTCTGCGCCGAAATCACGCGGCTGCCCGGCCATTGCGCATCCACGGCGTCGCCCGAATACGCAACCGCGCAAACGATGCCCGCGCGGTCAACGACCGTGCCCCACATATCAAGGTTGAGCCCGCCATTGTTCGCCTTGCGCGCATCGGTCAGCGCCGTTTTCAGCGCGTCCTGCCCCGGCAGGCCGGTGCAATCCGCATGTGCAGGCGCAGCGCCCAT
This sequence comes from Bdellovibrionales bacterium, assembly GCA_038247245.1. Lineage (GTDB taxonomy): Bacteria > Pseudomonadota > Alphaproteobacteria > Micavibrionales > UBA2020 > JAPWJZ01. The sequence continues at coordinate 5,614 of JBBRVE010000007.1, forward strand.
CAGGGTTGCAAGAACAGCAGTAACAGCAAGCGCGCGAAGCATGGATTTCATTATATTTCCTTTGTGGATTTTTGTTTTTTTTCGTTGGTGCAACATGACATACCTGACCGCATTTTTCTACGCTTTTTTACCTACCGTTTGGAAAACGGAATCAGAGTGCCGTCAGGCGCGTCAGTGGAGACCGGATGCCAACGGCAACATCAAAGTCACCTTCACGACGATTAGGCTTTTTCCGTTGTGCTGGCGATTTTTTTTGACGGGCGGAACTATAGAATTCATATGCAATTAAAAAAGGAATCCTAAACTCTTTTGTAAATCAGGCAGTTAAAATATGACGGCTCGGCCAGTTGACGTGTTGTAACATTTTTTAAACTTTTTCGTTGTAATATCTAAATCGCTCAGGCCATGAAGTGCCGTTTACGCCCCATAACCACTTAACGAGGATATTCCAAATGCGCAAACAGGTATTATTCCTGCTCATCTCGCTTCTGACCGGTGTCGTTTTCAGCGATGCGGCACTGTCGCGACAGCTGGTTGCCTCCGCTCCTCAGGAAGCCCCCTCACCCGATCCGGCTCTGGAGAAGGAGCGCATGATTGAAGCGGCTGGAAAAACCATGGAGGTTGTGATGGCCCAGCTTGATGGGGACAGCGCGAAACTGGAACACGCCGTGAGCGAGGCGGTTGCATTATACGACCAGATTGTCGCGGCAAATCCCGCCAATGTAAAAGCAATCAATGGCCGTGCCAGCGTGAAGGAAATGCAGGCCGAGGGTAGCGGTGCAGACGACTTCAAAAAATCTATCGCGTTGATGACAGCCGCCGTGGATGCAAACGATCAGGATGCAGATGCGTATTACAACCGTGCCGTCGCCTATCGCGGGCTGAAACAGTATACCGAGGCACGCGCCGACTACCAAAAAGCAATTGCACTCGATCCCGCCAAGACACATTGGGTGACAGATCTGAAGGCAATGGAAGTCATGGCCAAATAATACGCTCCATACCCACTCCGTTACCCCCGGACTCGGCTTTTTGACATTCGGCTGTTAATCTCTTTGCGCATTTCTGTGCGTGTTTTTCATGGCACTTAAATCTTTATTGAGCATATTTCAAGTTATTGTAATTATTATATAATTTATATCACGTTTGACCATAACCACTTAGCATGCGAGGATAAGTTACAAACCAGAAAAAAGGATATTTCGCGGATGAAAAATTTTCCCGGCACCCTCGCCGGACTTGTCGAAAAAGCAAAAGCGGCCCCCGCTTCCGAAACCGCCGCGCTGACAACTTTTCACAGCCTCGACCTCACCAGTTTAAATGACACCGACACGCCAGCCGTCATCGACACGCTGATCGCAAAAGCGGATCAGGGAAAACTGGGGCATGTTGCGGCGACCTGTGTTTATCCGCAATTCCTCACGCAGACTTTCAACGCGACCGCGCAAAAAGGCATCAACCGCGCGACCGTCATCAACTTTCCATCTGGCGCGGGCACGCCGGAGAAAACGGCGGCAGATACACGCGCCGCGATCAAATCAGGCGCGAACGAAATCGATATCGTGCTCGACCATGATTCATTTTTAAACGGCAACGTGGAAAAAGCAGCGGAATTGCTGCGCGTTTGCCGCGCCGAATGCGGCACAGGCGTGAAACTGAAAGTAATTTTAGAAAGCTCCGTCTTCACCGATTACAAGGATTTGTACGCGGCGTCCGTCCTCGCGCTTGATGCGGGCGCGGACTTTTTGAAGACATCGACCGGCAAACACGCAACCGGCGGCGCGTCGCTGGAAGCCGCTGCCACGATGCTGCAATCGATCCGCGACACCGGTTTCGACGCGGGCGTGAAAATTTCCGGCGGCGTGAAAACCGTCGGCGACGGCGCGCAATACATCGCGCTCACCGAAAGCATGATGGGCAAAAACTGGATCAGCGTCGATAAATTCCGCATCGGCGCGAGCGGCGTCTTGACCGATATCCTCAAAACCCTCGGCCAGGCCGCAGGCCCCGCGCCCGCATCCCCGCCCGTATATTAAGGTCGGCACGCAGCTGCTATCCCCTTGATATAACGTGTCAAGACAATTTTGTATCGTTTTTGTTCTATTTTGTTCTTGTGCCATGAGAACGAAATAGGTACATTGGTTTTAGAGATCGAACCGGGGTAAGGCCGAGTTTGAGATTGAACAACGATCCAAAAAGAGGATAAATCACATGGCATCCGCATCTGTTACACCGCTCCGCACTGAAGGGAAGAACGACATGAACGCAGCTGAAAAGCAAAAGGCGCTCGACGCCGCATTGGGCCAGATCGAACGCGCGTTCGGCAAGGGCTCGATCATGAAACTGGGCGGCGACAGCCATCAGGAAGTGGAAGTCGTCTCGACCGGTTCGCTGGGTCTCGACCTTGCGCTTGGCATCGGCGGCCTGCCGCGCGGTCGCATCATTGAAATTTACGGGCCGGAAAGCTCGGGCAAGACCACCCTCGCCCTGCAAGTCATCGCGGAAGCGCAAAAGGCCGGCGGCCAGTGCGCGATCATCGACGCGGAACACGCGCTTGACCCGTCCTATGCCAAGAAACTCGGCTGCGATATCGACAGTCTCCTTGTCTCCCAGCCCGATTGCGGCGAACAGGCGCTGGAGATTGTGGACACCCTCGTCCGTTCCGGCTCGCTCGACGTCCTCGTGATTGACTCGGTCGCGGCACTCGTGCCCCGCGCCGAATTGGAAGGCGAGATGGGCGACAGCCATATGGGCCTGCAGGCAAGGCTGATGAGCCAGGCGCTGCGCAAGCTGACCGGCACGATTTCCAAATCGCGCACCATCGTCATCTTCATCAACCAGATCCGCATGAAAATCGGCGTCATGTTCGGCTCGCCCGAAACCACCACGGGCGGCAACGCGCTGAAATTCTACGCCTCCATCCGCCTCGACATCCGCCGCATCGGATCATTGAAAGACAAGGAAACCGTCGTTGGCAACCAGACCAAGGTGAAGGTCGTGAAGAACAAGCTGGCGCCCCCGTTCCGCGTCATCGAATTCGACATCATGTATGGCGAAGGCATTTCCAAGATGGGCGAGATCATCGACCTTGGCGTGAATGCCGGCGTGGTGGAGAAATCCGGCGCATGGTTCTCCTTCGACGGCGAGCGCATCGGCCAGGGCCGCGAAAACACCCGCAAATACCTGAAGGAAAACCCGAAGGTCGCGGAAGCCATCGAGAAAAAACTGCGCGACAACGCGAATGCCGTCGCCAACACGATGCTGCAAGGATCCGAAGAAACCACCAATGATGACGGTGACGACGAACCCGCACCCTCGGCAAAAGGCAAAAAGGAGAAGGCGTCCGACTGACCCCCTGATAACCCCCGCTAACACACAACAGACGTAGCCATTGCTTTCTTCTTACCCCGAACGGCCCGCTTTCTTCCCGAAGCGGGCCGTTTACTTTGTCGGGTGAAAATCAGGCCGCAGGCATAGTAGTGGCTTTGGCGAAACAGAAGTCCGGTTTATCAGTCTGCTGCCGCAATATTTTTGAAGCAGACGTTACGCACATAAGTGCTAAAATCGAATATGAATATAGATGCGCAAAAAAGACTTACGCGCAATTTAATATAGTATTTTATAAGTATAGTATTTTATGATTGGCTATAACCTTTTTTGGAAATTTTTATGTATCAGAAAACTGCAAAATTATTTTTGATATTGGGATTAATCTCTTTTTCAATCAAAGCATACGGATTATCCAATCAAAAAGTGCCTTCACAAGAACAAAACGAGCAGAAAATATTAAAAAAAGAAACTGAAGTACTCTGCCCAACCCCTCCAAGCATTGAGCCTGCAGTTCTTCGTAAAATATATCGTGGCGTTGATAAAATTGTTTTATATGTGCCGCGTCTATGGACATATGAACGCGCTGTGGAGTGCCACGACAAAGAATCCCAATGTGTAGTTGAAGAGAGTAAAGGAATCGCAAGAAGCACAGAAGAAATAGAAAGCAATATTATTTCTTTAAAGAAAAATTTCAGCACTTTTCCTAGCGTGTTATATCATAAAAACTTACTTAAGTTATTTAAGACAAGAATAGAAAATGGGATTATTCCCTTTTTAAGATCGGATAAAAGCTGCACCCCGCCTGAATTTAAAATAATAAAAAATGGAGAATTAAGCCCCTACAGCAATGACCCTTTTGCACTCCACATAATCGTCCAAGTCAGGATATTCGAAAATACGAATCCCAAAATCGCGGTGATGGGCTTTAGGTATTACAGGCATGACCTGAAATATCTGGATATAGGCTCGGAATTATCTTTAGGTAATACGATAGCGATACCACTCAATGAAAATTCCGAGGAAATCGAAAATGTCGTTAATGACTTTGTAAATAACCCTCGAAATATTTCTCCTTTCACTATTATTCAATAGATCGCGAACAGTCTTAAAATTACTATTCTTTGGGACACGCTTTTTACATGCTGATCCCGATTATCGTCGGGATTTATTTGCGGTTTGAAAACCGTGCACGCGGTGGCGCGGTGACGGGGGCGGTCAGGTTCGCCATCTGTTTGACGGTATCGGCGATGCCCTGCACGCGCTGCTTTTCGCGCAGGACAGCAATCTCGGCCGCATGTTTTGTTAATTCATCGTCGAGCGATTGCGCGATGCCCTTCAATTGCGCACGGAAAGAATGCGGCCCGGTTGCGGCCAGCTGGCGCGCATCGTCATGGGTCACGACGAACTGCCTCTCGGTATCGTAATTGTCGCCATAGGTGCTTTGCTGCGCAGAGGAAATCTTGATCTTGGCCGATACCGCGCCGGTGACGGCATCGAAAATCACATGATCGAGCTGCACGGTCTGGACGTCCTTGTAGGGCGAGACACCACTCATGGTATTGCCGAAGCCGCTGTTGAGTTCCTGCACAACTTCCTCGACAGCCGTCAGCACCGGTTTGGGCGCTGCTTTGGCTGTATTGAAAATATCGTCCAGATCATCATTGAAATCGTCGGTCATGCTGCATATGTTAGCGAAACGACATAATTATGTCAAACAAACATTAGCCCTGCAAGTCACTGTTATTGCAAAGTTTATTCAGCACATCCGTCATCACCGCACGGGCATGACGCCCCGCGAATTCGGGGCCTTCGTAATCGAACAACCCGGCAAACAGAAATTTGCGCGTACCGCGTTCCAGCCAGCCGATATACCAGCCGCGCTGTTTTTTTGCCGCGCGGTCGGCGAAGCCTGTTCCCGTCTTGCCGAACAAACGCCCGCCACCGATTTCCCCCGCGAACAGAAGCGGCGCGGTTTTCGGCAGCGCGAATTCGGAGATGGGGAGTTTTCCCGCGAGCATCCGGCGCAGGAAACCGATTTGTTCGCGCGGCGAGATTTGCAGGCTGCTGGAAAGCCAGCTGTTGGTGAGGCCGTTGTTTTTGCCAGCATCGCCGGAAATGTCGCCGTTGCCGTAGTCGAATGCCGCGACATATTTCGCAAATTTTTCCGCGCCGATTTTTTGCGACAGCTGTTGCGAATACCAGATCGCGGATTCCCTCAGCCATCCGCCGGGATCGAAACTTTTGCGCCATGCATCGACCATCACGGGCGCAAGCGCGTCATATTCCGGTTTGTAATGCCAGAGCGGCCCCTGACCGTCATGCAGGATATTGGCATCGAACCCCATCAGCGCGAGCGGAATCTTGAACGTCGAACACGGCGCAAAACGCGCATCAATATCGCCCTCCGTATCAAGGATATCATTGGTGTCGAAATCGGTGACGATGAAGGGCATGGCGTCTTTCAGTTTTGTCATTCTGAGCTGAGCGAAGCGAAGAATCTCTCTTCGGACAAGGGAGATCCTTCGCTTCGCTCAGGATGACAGTGAAAATATTAAGCGTTCTTGTCGCTCATCACGCGGCCTTTTTCGCGCTGCCAGTCGCGGTCTTTTTCGGTCTGGCGTTTGTCGTGCTGTTTTTTACCGGTGGCGATGCCGAGCTCGACTTTGGCGATGCCGCGGTCGTTGAAATAGACGGAGAGCGGGATCAGCGTCGTGCCTTTGCGCTGCACAGCGCCGATCAATTTGTTCATCTGGTTTTTATGCAGCAGCAATTTGCGCGCGCGGCGGACTTCGTGCTGCCATTTCGCGTTCGATTTCGTGTATTCGGGGATATGCGCGTTGACGAGGAAAATTTCTGAACCCTGCACGGCGGCGTAGCTTTCGGCGATGCTCGCCTGTCCGGTGCGCAGGGATTTGACTTCGGTGCCGGTCAGCATGATGCCGGCCTCCATCGTGTCCTCGATAAAATAGGTGAACCGCGCCTTGCGGTTCATGGCGACGGTCTTGTTATTCGGGTCTTTCTTGCCCTGGCTTTTGTTTTTTCCCGTCATGACGGCGCATCAGCGCTTGCCCGCCTTTTTCAGCGTCTTTTTGCCGAGCTTGAAGATGCCGGCGAATTCCATCGCTTCGTCCAGCTTTGCACGGGTCGGCGCGGTGACCGGCACGAGCGGCAGGCGGGTTTCCTCAGAGCATTTGCCGAGGCGCGAGAGGCAGTATTTGGCGGGCGACGGATTGGTCTCCGCGAACAGGTATTTGTGCAGCGGCAGCAGCGCATCGCGCGCCTTTTCAAAACCTTTCCAGTTTTTCTGCTGCCAGTTGATGTGCAGGTCGGCGCAGAGGCGCGGCGCGACGTTGGCGGTGACCGAAATGCAGCCATGGCCGCCCTGCGCGAGGTATGCGGCGACAGTTGCGTCTTCGCCCGACAGCTGGATGAATTCATCGCCCAGCGCAACGCGGATGGCAAGCGGGCGGCTGAGATCAACCGAGGCGTCCTTGATGCCGACGACGCGCTTCAGGCCCGCGCAGCGGATAACAGATTCAACCGACAGGTCGACGCCCGTGCGGCCCGGCACGTTATACAGAATGATGGGCAAGCCCTGCGCATCGTTGATCGCCTTGTAATGTTGGTACAAACCCTCTTGCGTAGGCTTGTTATAATACGGCGTTACGACTAGAATGCCATCAGCACCGCTTTTGTCAGCGAAGCGCGCCAGATCAACCGCTGTTTCGGTCGAGTTGGAGCCTGTACCCGCGATGACCGGCACCCGGCCGTCCGCGGCCTCGATGCAGGCTTTGATGAGGGATTTGTGTTCGCTTTCAGACAGGGTCGGCGTTTCACCCGTTGTCCCGCAAGGAACAAGCCCATGAGTCCCGCTGGCGATATGCCACTCGACAAGCTTCTGGAACGCGTCGACATCCACCTTGCCCTTGCGGAAGGGGGTGACGAGTGCGACGTAGGATCCTTTAAAGCGTGTCATGGTTATTCTCCGGTTTCGCCCGTAATTTCGGGCATACCGGGCAAGAATATGTCATTTATGGGCAAATTGGCAAGCGTTTTGGGGATGGCGGTGCTGGCCGGAATGATCGGTTTTGCAGGTATTTCCGATGCCGCAACCACCCAGAATCAAAAGAAAACCGCGACAAAAACACATACAGCCAAGCCCGCGCCCAAAAAACCTGTCCAGAAGCAGGCGGCGAAAAAGCCTGCGGTCAAGGTGCCCGTCGCCTCCAGCATGGATGCAGACTGGCCGAAAACCTTTGCGCTGATCAAGAACCATTCCGACCCGATCGGCGCGAAGCTGATCACCTGGATCTATGTGACCGAAACCAATTTGCCGGTCGCGCCCCACCAGCTGATGGAATTCGTGCACAACAATCCCGACTGGCCGAAGCTGCATGTGTTCCGCCGCAAGATCGAGGATAACCTTGCGCGCGCGGGCAACAATGCCGAAACGATTGCATGGTTCCAGCAGAACCCGCCCACCACCTATGACGGTGAAAAGGGTTATATCGACGCGTTGATCCACAGCGGCAAGACGGCAGATGCGCGCGTGGCGCTGGCGAAATTCTGGAAGCAGGCGGACCTGAATAAAAACCAGACGGCGGCCTTGGCGGGCGCGTATAAAAGCGGCTTTGCGCCCCATGCCCATGCCGAGCGGCTCGACCATTTGATCTGGGAGGGGCGTTATTCCGAGGCCGAATATATGCTCGCCTTTGTCGCACCCAGCCAGCGCGCGGCGGCGCAGGCGCGCATTGCGCTCGGCCGCCTGGCGAAGAACGCAGATGTATTGCTGGACGCCGTGCCGGAAGCATACCAGAACGGCGAAGGGTTATTGTTCGAACGCCTGCGCTGGCGGCGCCGCAAAAACATGGATGCGGGCGCGATGGAGATTGTGGCGCAGATGCCCGCAAAAACGGTGCGCCCCGATATGTGGTGGGGCGAGCTTGGCATTCTTGCCCGCCGCCGCATCGAAGCGGGCGATTACGCGGGCGCTTATAAAATCGCTGCCAAAAACCAGCTGACCGAAGGCATCGAATACGCGACCGCCGAATGGCTGATGGGCTGGCTGAAGCTCAATTACCTGAAAGATCCCGTCAAGGCCTATTACCATTTCGACACGATGTATAAAAAAGTGTCGACCGCGATCAGCCATTCACGCGGCGCATACTGGGCGGCGCGCGCGGCGGAGAAAGCCTTTCCCGGCCAGCCGACCGCGATGGAATGGGAAAAGATCGCGGCGAAATACCCGTCCACTTTCTATGGCCAGCTGAGCTACGAAAAACTCTACGGCCGCCCGACGCCCGCGACGTTCAAGGAACCCGCGATTGCACCCGCGGTGGATACGCTGTTCCAGCGGAGCGAGCTGGCACGCGCGGTGCGTGTGCTGAACGGCCTTGGCCTGAAGAATATCCTCGACCCCTTCCTTGCGCGCATGATTGCGGATGCGAAAACGCGCGACCAGTACAGCATGGTTGCCAAACTGGCGCGGGAGACGGAGCGGTATTACTACGCCGTGCAGGCGAACAAGGATTGCCAGCAGCAGATCGGCCAGTTCCTGTTTTTCGAGGGCTATCCCACGCTGCCGCCGCTGCCGATGTCGAACCCCGAAAAAGCGCTGGTGCATGCGATCATCCACCGCGAAAGCATGTTCAACCCCAAGGCCCTGTCACCCGTGGGCGCACGCGGTTTGATGCAGTTGATGCCCGGCACGGCCAAGATGATGGCGCGGTCGACCGGCGAAGTTTACAACGTCGATAAACTGACAACCGACCCGCGCTATAACACGCTGCTGGGCGAGGCGTATCTGCAAGGCCTCGTCGATGATTACGCAGGTTTCTACCCCATGGCGATTGCGGCCTATAACGCAGGCCCTGGCCGCGTGCGCCAATGGAACGACCAGTTCGGCGATCCCCGCCGCGGGCAGATTGATGTACTGGACTGGGTCGAGCATATTCCAATTTATGAAACCCGCAATTATATCCAGCGCGTGATGGAATCCTATTATATCTATCGCCTGCGCTTCGGCGAAAGCCCGCGCACGATTTACGATTTCCTGCCCAAAAAATGATGGCACGATAATTGCGAGGTTTTACCCGTCACCAGACAGGGGAAACAGCCATTCGCATGTCCGCACAGCAGACCACGCCGCCGCATCCGGCGCCCGCGCCCGCATCATCCGCCTTCAAGGAATTGCTGACGGGGGTTACATACGATGATATTCCACCCTTACGTGCGCGGCTGGCGGATTACCTGCGCGGTCAGGGGGTCGAGGATGCCTATGCGGGTATGCTGATGCTGTCGGTGACGGAGGTGCTGACCAACCTTGTGAAGCACCCGCCCGCCCCAGCAAAACACATCGAAATCCGCCTGCGTCTGCAGGGCAAAAACGCACTGATCGATATTGCCGACGACAGCACGGCATTCGCAGATTTCGATGCAAAATGCAAAACCGCGTTCGCCCGCCTTGATGCAGCGGCGTCGCTGGCGGAGGGCGGCTACGGCCTCGGCCTTATCATGAAACAACATAGCCAGGCGACATATACGCCGATGGAGAAAAGCCCCGACGGCCTCAACCATTTCCGCATCCGCGATGCGCGCGACGCAGCCGTGGCCAAAAAAAACCGGCTGTTCCTTGTCGATGACGACCCGATTGCCCTGAAACGCCATGCCGAAATGCTGGAGGATTTATACGACATCGCGGCATTCCTGAACCCGTTCGATGCGGTGAAGGCGTTCGATGGCGGCCGACCTGATCTGGTGGTGTCCGACCTCAATATGCCGGATATGGACGGCACGGGATTACGCCGCGCGCTGTCGGAATTAAAGGGCGGGAATACCACGCCGTTTATATTCCTCTCCGCCGATCATGCCAGCGAACATGCTGATTACATCAGCGAGCTGGGCGTCGATGATTTCCTGACGAAGCCCGTTGCGCGCGAGCGGCTGCGCAACGTGGTGTCGCGGCTGATCAGGCGCAGTTTGCAGGTACGGCAGGGGCTGGAGGGAAAATTCCAGCAGGAGCTGACCAATACGCTGAAGCCCGCCCTGCCCGACCGCTACGGCGGCTGGCGCATCGCCCTGATGACGGAGGCGGCGGAGGCTGGCGGCGGCGATTTCACGCTGCATCAGGAAACGCCGACGCATATGATGTGCGTGCTGGCCGATGTGATGGGGCATGGGGAACAGGCGAAATTTTTCTCCTACGCCTATGCCGGATATTTGCGCAGCCTGTTTCGCCTGCAATCGCAGGCGGGCGACCCCGCGCAATTCCTGAAGGCGCTGTCGAAGGCCATCGACGGTGACGCGTTTCTGGAGAGCGTGATTTTGACCTGCCAGAGTTTCCAGCTGTTCCCCAAGGGCGCCATCGCCATCGCCTCCGCCGGACACCCCGCGCCGCTGATCGTGCGCGCGGATGGCGCGGAAACGGTCGCGGTTGCGGGGCCGCTGCCTGTGCTGGCGAGCGAAACGGGCTACGCGCTTAAAACGCTGCAACTGGACGAGGGCGATAAAATAATTTTCGCAACGGACGGGTTTCTGGATGCCTTCGACACACAAGGCCGCAGCGTCATTTTGAAGCTGGCGGGCAGCCATGCCCATGAAACGCCGCAGGCGCTTGCCGCCCTATTGTGGCAAGCCTATGGCGAAAACAGGAAACACCTGCACGCACAGGACGACGCAACAATCATCATCGCAGGATATGGAGGCCAGCTATGACCATCACCAGCCAATTCGAGATCGAGAACAAGCCGGCCTATGCGCTGATCCGTTTTTCGGGCTTCGTGGATGCCAGCACGGTATTGCAGGCGCGCCCCGTGCTGCAGCAACAAGTGCCGCCCGCCACCACCAATTTCGTGGTCGACCTTGCGGAGGCCGATTTCCTCGACAGTCACGGCGTGGGCCTATTCGTGACGCTGCTGAAGCGCGCGCACGCCAATCGCGGCCACATCATTTTCGCCGGTGCCTCCGGCCAGCCGCTGTCGGTGTTGCAGATGGTGGGTTTCAACGGCGATCAGGTGCAGTATTTCGGGAGTTTGGAAGAAGCGGAGAAGTTTCTGCAGGAAACTAAATAGGTGCGCTTGCCGACGCCCTTGACGTGCCCTGCCCGTCGATTTGACTCTTTAAAAAATAACTGGTAGGTTTAAAGCCTGAGCCGATATTTTTGGCCAACGGTTTTCTATCGTAAAACATCCACCGTTCGCCCGGCGCCTGAACCGCGATCTTGGCCTCGCCCTTGTGTGAATCATGACGCCAGATATTTCCCCGAGTGACGACGAGATCCGCCGCATGCTGGAAAGTCATGTTGACGTAGAGCGCAAAGCGACAGGGGTTGTCGCGGGGATTGTCAGCGGTGATCGGTGCAGCATCGTTGCGCATGGTGTTGCAGACGCCGGCGCAAAAACGGTGGAGGCGGATACCTTGTTTGAAATTGGATCCGTCACCAAGGTTTTTACAGGATTGCTGCTGGCGGATATGGTCGAGCGCACCGTGGTGGGTTTTGACACGCCCGTATGCACCCTGCTGCCCGGCTTTTCAAAAATTCACCCGACCGGCGACGGCCCGCCGATCACGCTGCTCGATCTTGCCACGCACCATTCCGGTCTGCCGCGCCTGCCGGGAAATTTTGCGCCTGCCGATATGCAAGACCCTTACCTCGACTATGACGCAGAAAAGCTTTACGCCTTTCTCTCTTCCTATGTGCCGCCACCCGATGCCGGAACAAAATACGCTTATTCAAACCTCGGCGCTGGGCTTCTGGGTCATGCATTGGCGGCGCGCGCAGGCATGAGTTACGAGGACTTACTGCACGCGATTATCTTACGTCCACTTGGCATGGAAAACACGTTTATTGCCATTCCAGCCGCGCAAGCCGTTAAAGTCGCGCAAGGGCACAATCAGGATTTGGCCCCCGTCGCGGCATGGCACCACGGCAGCCTCGGCGGCTGCGGCGGGCTTCGGTCCACAGTGGCCGATGTGCTGAAATTTCTGAACGCATTTATCGATCCGCCTTCCAGCCCGCTGCATCACGCGATAACGCGCATGGTGGCGTGCCGCAGACCGACAGGGGGAAAAGACCTCGAGATCGGCATGGGCTGGCACATCTCGCAGAAACGCGGGCGGGACATTATCTGGCATAATGGGATGACCGGCGGTTTTGGCGCCTTCGCCGCTTTTGATCCCGCCGCCAAAACGGGCGTGGCCGTGCTGGCAAATACGTCATCCGTGGTGGATGGCATCGGGATGGGCATCCTGTGTCCCCCATGATCGTATAAATCTTGCGGATTAAAACAGCCACAACGCAAAAACGCCGGGAAAAAATCCCGGCGTTTTTGAATTCAGCGATGATACACTGTTACTTGGTCGGTGCCTTGGGGGCTTCCTGCGTGGGGCCCGTACGGGTCTGTGCGGGCGCACCCGGCACGAATTGTTTTTGCTGCGAAGGGTTTTGACCCAGTTTAGCTTTCATGCTCGCCATAGCGTTTAATCCCTCTGGAAGACATCTGACCAATGTTGTTTATTGTATCTAAATACCGTTGCCTGTCAAAATCTTTCTGCTAATCGGTCGCAATATCACTGTTTTAGCTGGATTTCCTGCCGCCGCTTTCGCGCCACCACATCCAGACCGCGCCCAGTAGAATAATCAGTAAACTCAATGCGTTAGGTAGCAACGACAGGCTCTCGATATTATCAATCGTGAAGGCCTTGTTACGCTTCAGCCCGACCCAGTCATCGCCGCCCATGATATGCGTCGTGGCGTTCACATCGCGCAGGTCGAAATCCCGATTCTCCTGAAACCAGACGATGCCGCCCTGTGTCGCGTTGACGATGGGCTTCAGTTTTTCCTCCGTCGTGTGGACATCGGCGAATTCTTCGTTGCGCGCTGTGCCGACGACGACGAAGGCTTTTTTCACGCCGTTGTCGAAACTGTAAATGCCGTTATCTTCGCCCTTCACGGTCGCCTTGATCCAGCCGGGTTCCTTGTCGGCCATTTTCACGAGGCTTTGTTTGCCCGACGGTTCGGTCATCATCACGCTTTTTTCTTCGGCGGTCAGGTCGCGCTGTGAAACCGTGATGGTGTTGCCGCGCGCTTCGGCCTTGATGAAATCGTCCTCCAGCTCGGGTTCCTTCATCAACCAATGCGCGACGTTGCGCAGCAGGTCGGTATAGGGGCCGGATTGGCCCGACAGTCCTTTGCCCCACAGCCAGACGTTATCGGAGGCCAGCACCGCCACGCGCCCCTGCCCCACTTTATCAAGCACCAGCAGCGGCGCTCCGTCGATTCCGGTCATTAGCTGGCTGCCGCGCTGCAGGCTGGCCTGTGCCTGCGCATACCATTGCCCCCATTTGCGTTCCTTGAATTGGCGCATCAGGTCGGCGGTGACTGGGTGCTGCGCGCCGAGCGGCGTCAGCACAGGGCGGAACGGCAGACGCGCGACGTTTTCGGCGCCGGTCGATACCAGCGGCAGTTGGCTGTCCAGCGCGGCGGACAACCCGCCGGTGATGCCGGACTGTTTCGCCTCGGCCGTGCCAAGCGCCATCAGGAACGCGCCGCCGCCGCGGATGTAATTCGCGATGTTGTCGAAATAGGACGGCTGCATGACCATGTTATAGGCCTGATAGCGGTCGAAAATGATCAGGTCGAAATCCTTGATCTTTTTCTGGAACAGTTCCTCGACCGGAAACACGATCAGCGATAACTGGTTCTGCGGCGTCACATCCATCGATTCCGGCGACCGCAGGATGGTGAAATGCACAAGGTCGATCGCGGGGTCGGATTTCAAAAGGTTGCGCCATGCGCGCTCCCCCATATGCGGCGAGCCGGATACCAGCAGCACGCGCAGCCGGTCGCGGATGCCGTTCACGATCACGGGCGCGGTGTTGTTGCCCGCCGACAATTCGCCCTGTTCCACCGGAATGGCGAATTCAAAAATATTCTGGCCCGGATGCGAAATGCCGAAGGTGAATTCGCGTTCCTCGTTCGGGGCGAGCGATGCGACCTGTTCGGTCTGGCCGTCTTGCTTAATCGTGACGGTCGAGGGGGCGGATGACCCGCCGCGGCCGAATTCCTCCAGCTTGACCTTCACGGTCACGCTTTCGTTAAGCACGCCGTATTTGGGGGCGGCGACGATGGTGATCTTGCGGTCGAACTCTTTCTTGCTGCCCGTCAGCACGGCGTGGAACGGGCCAAGGCGGGACAGCGCGCCGATATCCTTTGGCACGTCATGCACTTCGCCGTCGGTGATGAATATCGTGCCCGCGACCTGCGACATCGGGATGCTGACCATGTTGTTGCGCAACAGGGTGAACAGGTTGGTGCTCTCGCCCGCGCCGCCATCGGCGGTCGATGACCGGATAATGACAGGCTCGATATTTTTTTCGCGCGCCAGTTTGGTCTGGATATAGGCCAGCGCCTCTTCCGTCACCTTGTCGCGCGCGCCCAGTTTCTGGCTGGGGCTGTCATCGACGACGATCACCAGTTTGTCGGGCAGCCCCTGCCGGATTTCGTTCAGGATGACGGGGTTCAGCAGCACGCCGATCAGCACAAAGAAAAACGCCGCGCGCCAGAAAAAATCGCGCATCCGGCGGAACACCGCGAGCGACAGGGCGAACAGCGCGACGAGCGCGAGATACAGGTAATAACCCTGCGGCAGGTACGGAGCCCATTCAAAGGTTGTCATTGGCGGTGCAACCTTTCAAGGATATAGGGGACATGGACCTGATCAGATTTGTAATTGCCGGCCAGCGCCATCATCATGACGTTGACGCCGAAACGGTACGCCATTTCGCGCTGCTGTTCGCCGCCCGGCACAACAGGGAAGCGCGTGCGGTCGTCATAGGATTGCGACCATGCCGCCGCCCAGTCATTGCCGCCGATCAGGGCAGATGTGACGCCGTCATTGTCCGCGCTCGGTTCTTTTTCCGCCCACAGCGCGCCGCCCGCATAGGCGCCCGGGAATTCGTCGAGCAGGTAGAAGGTCTTCGTCAGGATATGCCCGCGCTCCACCGCCTTCAATTCCGGCAGGCGCAGGCCGCCTGTGACGGCGCACAGCTGTTTAGTACCAATAGCGGCGTTGGAGACGTTGCCGGATGAATCGGCGAATTGCTGGTCGCGCGTGTCGAACAGGATAAGCCCGCCCTGCGCCATGTAATTCTGCACATTGCGCGTCGCGACGCTGCCGAGCGGCACCTGCACGGGCGTCATCGGCCAATACAGCATGGGGTAATAATAAAGCTGGTCGGCGGCGGGGTTGACGCCGCGCACGCCCTTGATCCTGATCGTCGTGCGGTTGTTGATGGTGTTCATCAGGCCGGACAATCCGTTGAAGCTGACGAGGTCGACGCTGCTGTCGCCCGTCTCGACATAGGCGAGGTAGATGTTGGACGCGAGGTCGATGGAGGTCAGTTCATCCTGTGCATGGGCAGGCGTTGCCGACAGCAGCATAAAGAACAGCGCAACCGCGCCCATTTTCGCCGCGCGCACGGGGCGGGCAAACGCGCCGCGCATCCACAGCGTCAGGATGGTATCGATCAGCAAAAGCCACAGCGCGATTTTCAGGAAATCGGGCTTCATGCCGCGCTCGCCCGACAGTTTATATTCCTGCACATCGACGCCCGACGGCACATCGCCCAGCTGGATCATTTCCGGCAGCGCATCGCCGAGGTTGAAGACCTGAAATTGCTGTTCCGTGCCATACAGGCCGGGCGGGGAGAAAGCGGAGGGCACGTAATCAAGCTTGGGGTCGATGGAGGAGATGATGGTTTTCGCGCCCGGCGACTGCACGCGACCAAAGCCGTCTAGTACCATAAAGGGCGACAGCAACGCCTGCGCCTTGTATTCACTGATGCCGGTCGAGAGCGAGATCATGCGCTGCAGCGCGGAGACAAAGAGGCCGGAATAACAGAAATTCGACCAGTCGGTGCCCGCGGTGGTGTGCACCAGCACGATCACCCCCTTGCCGACCGGCGCTCCGGTCAGGAGCGGCGTGCCGTCCTCCAGCTGCAGCCATGTATGCTCGAAGGTTTCGGGCGTGGGGTCGGCCAGCACCTGCCGCGTGACATACACATCGGGCGGAACTTCGAGCCCCGCGAGCGGGCTGCCATCGGAGATATCGGTTGCAAGGCGCACGGGCTTTTCCCATGTCATCGCCCCCTCCAGCGCGCGCAGGCCGAAACGCAGACGCACGGGCAGCAGCGGGTCATCGGGGTTCGCGGCAAGGTTGGGCCCTGCGAAGCGGATCAGGAAACCGCCCTGCTCCACCCATTTCAGCAAATCCACGCGCTCGATGGACGTCAGCGCGGCGGTATCCGGCCAGATGATGGCGGAAAGCGATTTGGGCAGCAGCTTGTCCACGTCGTCAATTTCGGTCGCACCCGACGCAAGCGCGCGTTTCAGGTAATAAACTTCGTTCAGGAAGCTGTCGCGTTCGCGGTGCGCGACATCGGCGACGATGCCGACAGGGCGCTGCTGCCATTGGGAATCCGTCAGGTAGGTGGCGGAGGCCATCGGCGTGCGCTGCAAACCGACGCGCGACACCTTGCTGCGCATTTCGTTCAGCACATCCCATTTCACTTCGGCGACGCGCTTGCCGGGCAGGAAATCGACCTTCACGTTGTCCAGAACGCTGCCATCGGGCGCATAGGCGGCAATCAGCTGCGTATCATTCCCCATTGTGGTGTTGAGGCGCTCGAGGCTGAGGCTCAGTTGCCCCGGCTTGATGGCGGTCTTGCGCAAAATATAGGGGGAATTGACGGTGTCGTCCTTCACCAGCGTCAGGCTGCCGCTGCCGCGCAGGGCATCCATCAGCGCGCGGCCATTCATGGTCTGCGTTGTCGTGCCGTCGCTCAGGAAAATACTGTGGGTGATTTTGTATTTCGCGATCACTTCGGTCGCAAGCGCGGCTGCGCCCTTGTGGTCGGACGGCCATGCGACGGGCTTCAGGTGCTCCGCCCAGCCCTGCGCTTCGCCCTCTTCCATCGGCCCCAGGGAATGGAGCTTGCCGTCGGTTTCATCGGCGGCGGTCGGCAGGAAAATCACGGGGCGGTCGGAGCGGCGGATTTGCGACAGCAATTCGCGCAATTTTTCCTGACGCGTCGTCCAGTTGGCGGCAGATGACCAGCCGTTGTCGATCACGACCAGCACATTGCCGCCCGAACCCGGCAGACCAGCGGAGAGTTTCATGATCGGTTCAGCGAGCGCGAAAATAAACGCCGCGACGATCAGCGAGCGCAGCACCAGCAGCCACCACGGGGTATGCGCGGGCGTGCGCACTTCGGTGCGCAAATCCTGCAGCAGGAAGAAGGCGGGAAATTTCACGACCTTGGGGCGCGGCGGCATGACGCGCAAAATCCACCACAGCACCGGAATGCCCGCAAGCGCAGCGAGCAGGTAGGGCGCAAGGAATGTCAGGCCGCCGAGGGAGAACATTTACGTTTTCCCTTTCTTGACCGACAGATCATCATACAGGCGCGTCAGCACGGTTTCCGGTTTTTCGGCGGTGCTGGTATGCAGGAATTTCCAGCCCAATGACCGTGCCGCGAGTTTCAGTTTTTCCTGATGGTCGAGGAAGCGTTTGGCGTATTCATCGGCAATCGCCTCCACTTGCGGCACATCAATCGCCGGGCCACCATTGGCCTCGATATCGTAAAATTTCATGCGGCCTTTAAACGGCAGCGTTTTTTCGGACGGGTCATAGACCTGAATCAAACTTCCGCCGACGCCGCGCAGGGCGAGTTTCTGACAGAAGGCCATCAATTGCGGGATCGGGTAATAGAAATCGCTGATGATGACGACTTCCGACCGCGACGCAATCGCGCGCCCCGTTTCGGCCAGTTGCGTCTGCGACGGCAGGTATTCGAAAAGGCGCTGGACGGCGTTGTAATGCGTCTGCGGGCCGAGGTCGGTGCCGAGCAAGCTCACTTGTTCGCCGCCGTTCAGCGTGACCAGCGCAAGGCCGAGCAGCAGGATTTCGGCGAATTCTTTTTTGGTGGGCAGGTTTTTATAGCCGCGGTAATTCATCGATTCCGACGCGTCGCGGTAGAGCCACATCGTCTGCGACGCTTCCCATTCCATCTGGCGCACAAACGCCTCGCCGCGCTTGGCGGATTGCCGCCAGTCGATATCGCGGCGCTGGTCGCCCGGCTGGTATTGACGGAACTGCCAGAAGCTTTCACCCTGGCCGACGCGGCGGCGGCCGTGGACGCCCTTCATGAATGTATGCGCGACCTTTTCAGCCTCGAGCAGCAAACCCGGCAGTTTCCCTGCAAGGCGTTCGGCTTCGGCTAAAATTTTATGGTCCTTGCCGCTCATTCCTCCGTGCCTTTCGGCTCGGGGGCTTTTTTCGGCTCGTCCTTCTTCGCATCGCGCACCAGCACGGCGGCGAAGAAGCCGTCGGTGTCGTGCTGCGCGGGGGTGAGCTTCAGGTAATCGGTGACGCCCTTGATATCGACGATGTCTTTAGCGGGCTTCAGCTTGAAATCCGGATGCGCGGCCAAGAATGCCTCGATCTGGTGTTCGTTTTCTTCGGGCAACAGCGAACAGGTCGCGTATACAAAACGCCCGCCCGGCTTCACCATGCGGAATGCGCTATCAATGATGTTTTTCTGCAGCGGCACCAGCGTCGAGATGCCGGGGCCCAGCATGCGCCAGCGTTTGTCGGGGTCGCGCCGCCATGTGCCGACACCCGTGCAGGGCGCATCGACCAGCACCAAATCAAAATGCCCCTCGTGACGCTTCACATACTTGTCGCGCTCGCTGGTCAGCTCGCGCGTTTCGATGTTGTGCAGTCCTGCGCGGCGGAAGCGCTCCTTGGCGCGGTTCAAACGGCCGCCCAGCACGTCCATCGCCACGATGCAGCCCTTGTTCGCCATGGATGCGCCAAGCGCGAGCGTCTTGCCGCCAGCACCCGCGCAGAAATCGACAACCTGTTCGCCCGGTTTCGCCTGCGCAATCGCCGCGACCATTTGCGAGCCTTCGTCCTGAATTTCGATCAGGCCGTTTTTATACAGTTCATGCTGCGAAATCGGCGGGCGGTTCAATACGCGGATGGAGAGCGGGGAGATTTTTCCCGCATAAGCCTCCAGACCGTCGCGTTTCAATTCGGCCAGAATTTCATCGCGCGAGGCCTTGATCGCGTTCACGCGCAAATCCAGCGGCGCGGGCGTCATCATTGCCTTCAATTCGGATTCCATACGGTCGCCCAGCGCGCTTTGCAGCAGCGGATACGCCCATTCCGGGCATTCGAGGCGTTCGCGTTCGGGCATATCTGCGGTTTCCAGCGATTTGCCCATCAGGTCACGCACAAGGTCGCGCTCCGGCTTGGTCATTTCCAGCGGCGCGTATTGCCCGCCGGAAAACATTTCGTTCGCGGCCTTGGCATCCAGTTCATGACCCAAAATCAGGTCGGCAATGGTGAGCGTGCGGGCATCGACCTGCGATCCGAATTTCTTGATCCACCAAGACAGGCGGTGGTATTCGCGCATCACGCGGAAGAAGCGCAGGTTTATCGCGCCCCTGTCTTTCGACCCGATAAAGCGGCGGTTGCGGAAATAGGCGGATGCGACGGTGTCGGCGGGTTTCGGTTCTGCCAATACTTCGTTCAGGACTTCGATAACAGCCTGTACACGTGCGGCTGGTGTCATGGTGATGGTCGCCTTTTATAAAATTATTTCGCCCGCACGAATTCGGCAAGTTCGCGCAAGTCGCGCAAATCTTTCGAGCCCGTATAGGCCATGGCCATCCGCAAGCCGGTCACCAGCTGGTTGACCATATGCGTGACGGAGCCGCGATAGGGCACTGAGGTATCGACCGGATCTTTGTCGATGCGGTAGGGATCGACGATCTGCGTGGTATGCGACGGGCGGTGCTGCGCCTTTGCCTGCGGGTTGACGACCTTGTACACATGGCCGCCCTGAAACACGACTTCGCCGGGCGCTTCGTCAGTGCCGGCGAACAGCTGGCTCATGACCGCGCTTTCGGCGCCTGCCGCCAATGCCTTCACGAGCGCGCCAGCATCGCTGATGCCGCCATCGACCAGCACGGGAATATCCTGCATTTCGCATTGTTCCACAACCGCGAGAAGCGCCGAGAATTGCGGAACGCCAATGCCCAGCGTGCCACGGATGATCGCGCCGGTGCTTGATCCCATGCCGACCTTGATCGCATCCGCGCCCGCATCAATCAGGCTGCGCGCGGCATTCGCCGTTGCGACATTGCCCGCCACGATCTGCACTTCGCTGGAGCGTTGCTGGCGTATGCGACTGACCGTCTGCGCGACGTCTTTGGTATGCGCATGTGATACGTCGATAAACACGACATCGAGGCCGGCATCGGTCATGGCGGCGGCGCGGTCAATCGCGTCCTTGCCGATGGATACCGCCGCGCCCACGCGCAGGCGGCCATGGATATCGCGCGCGGCGTTGGGGAAGCGCGAGAGTTTTTCGATGTCTTTCACCGTGATCAGGCCGACGCAGCGGCCCTGGTCATCCACGACGACCACTTTTTCAATGCGGCGCTCGTGCAGCAATTGCTTGATATAGGCTTTTTCGGGCTTGCCCTTGACGGTCACGACATCCTTGGTCATCAGCTCGGCAACGGGCTTGGCGTAATCCTCGAAAAAACGCAGGTCGCGGTTGGTGATGATGCCGACGACTTTCTGCGTCGCCTGTTCGATCACGGGCAGGCCGGAAATTTTATAGGTGGTCATGAGGTCGAGCGCCTCTGCCACCGATGAGTCAGGCGAGATGGTGATGGGGTTCTGGATGATATCGCCCTCGGCGCGCTTCACGCGGCGCACCTCCTCCACCTGTTTGCCCAGCGGCATGTTGTCATGGATGACGCCGATGCCGCCCAGTTGCGCGAGCGTGATCGCCATCGCGCTTTCGGTCACGTTGTCGACGCTGGCGGCGACGAGCGGGATATTGAGTTCGATCGTTTTGGTCAGGCGCGTTTTGAGGGAGACGTCAGCCGGCTTCACATTCGTTTCGCCGGGCAGCAGCAGCACGTCGTCGAAATTCAGCTGCTCTTTGACTGTCGTATTTCTTTTCATATTGAACCCCTTGAACCCGCGATTGCGGAACGCCGTTTTGAGGTTCGATTTTAGCCTCTAAAGCCCATAGCCACAACATACATTTCGGCTGAATCCGAACGGCTGGCATGGGGTTTCACGTGCTTAACGCGGGTGAAATCTTTTTTGAGCTGTTTAAGTAAAGTCTCGGACGACCCGCCCTGGAAAACCTTGCACAGGAACGTGCCGCCAGGGACGAGAATTTCGTGCGCGAATTCATACGCGGCCTCGGCCAGCATCATGATGCGGATATGGTCGGTTTCGCGGTGGCCCATGGTGGGCGGCGCCATGTCGGACATCACCACATCGGCCTTGCCGCCGACGGCGGTGGTCAGGCGTTCGGGCGCGTCGTTATCCATAAAATCAAGCTTGAAGAAAATCGCCTCCGCCACCGGCTTCATGTCGAGGTAGTCGATCGCGACCACCTTGCCGCCCGTGGTCTTGGGTTTCACCAGTTCGCAGGCGACCTGCGTCCACCCGCCGGGTGCCGCGCCCAAATCGATCACGCGCATCCCTGCCTTGAACAAATTCAGGTCGTCATGCATCTGCTGGATTTTATACGCAGCACGGCTGTGGAACCCGTCCGACTTTGCCTGCGCCACATACGGGTCGTTCAATTGCCGCTCCAGCCAGCGCGACGACGAAATGCTCCGCTTCGCCCGCGTCTTCACACGGATCTTCTTCTGCGCGCCGCGCGGGTTACGGGGTTTTGATGGCGGTTTCTTGTCGGTCACTTCTGCTCTCAATCCATCGCGTTGATGTATTCTTTCAGCTTGTCGTACAGCCGGTAATGTTCGCGTACGATAATAGCAGCTTTATTGTCTTTCGGGCCATCTTTCGGGAGCGCCATTTTGAGCTTGGTGGCGGCGGTGTGGTCGCGGATGAGGAAGTATAATTCCTCGTCAAATGCCTGTATTTCGGATTCCAGCTCGACCGTGCCCTTCACATGCGCGTCATGCACCCTTAGCAAATGGCCGGCGAAAAACCACAGGATATGTTCCCAGTCTTCGAAGTCTTTTTCGGTCGATGGCATGGTTTGGCTCCATATCGTTCGTTTTTCAGTATATTTGAAACCGGTAAACGAATTATTCCCGTCGTTTTGTCATCCTGAGCGCAGCGAAGGATCTCCCTTGCCTGCCGCAGATAAGGGGGATCCTTCACTGCGCTCAGAATGACAAAAAAACTTATAAATTATTGATTTATTTGCTTTTTATCATTTTACTTAATGATTGACATATCCATAAAACATTTTATACTGCAGACAAATCACACAACGAAAAAAGTTACGAGGAGCGCACAATGGTTGAATGGACACCCAAGACTGAACAACTCATCCGCGACGTCAGCGATTTCGTGGACAAGCAATTCCGCACGGTTCTCGACCCCGAAGTCGGCGTGACGTCCACTATCGCGAAGCTCTTCAACGCGAAATCGACCGGCGAGCACCTGTTCAAGCGCGCGATCAACGAGCTGGAGATCGACCTGAGCGCCGATCCCGAACACAGCCTGAAAAAAGTCATCGACCTTGCCGAAGCGAATGGCAGCGATGCGGCCGATAAGCTGAAGCGCGCGGCCCCTGTTGCGAAACAGCTGGCCGAAGAATTCGGCTTTGGCCCCGACACGAAAATGGGCAAGCTGCAGCAGCTGTCCGCGCTGAACAAGATCAAGAAAAAAGGCATCAAATACTAAGATTGCCACGGAGTATAAAACGCCCGCCCCAATATTTCAGGGGCGGGCGTTTTTACGTTTACGTTCCGTTAACCATCACGGCCTAAACTCGGCCCGTACAATAATTCTGTTATGGCCTGTTCAGGGGATAACGATGGACGACACAGCGAAGAAACTGACCCTCGACTTGTTGCGCGCCTGGGCTGAATCGAAAGAAGATGCCAGTGCCGTGATACTGGGCGGCCGCGCCTACACGCCTGCGGAATATGTGAGCGCCGTTGAAAAAGACACGCCATTCGGCAATGCGTATTGCGCCTTCATGGAAGCGGCGGCGAAACAGGCGAAACGCCCGCTGGATGAATTCCTGAAAGACGCCATTCGCCCGCAACCCGCGCCGCAGATGAATTTCACGAAGCTGCTGGGTTAGGGACCGGCTGACCCGCGCCGGATAGTGGCCGTATTTTTTTGCATTTTTGGTATATAATCCAGCAACAGGCTAAAGTTGTCTTTTATGGCGGCCATGTCATTCTTTGCAGGAGTTTCGCCAGATGAACATCAATCCCGGCGAGTGGATACAGAAGCCCTTCGTCAACCTCATCAGCCCGTTCCTCAAATTCGCGGGGCGCGAAGCGATGGGCGGGATTCTCTTGCTCGTCTGCACGCTGGTGGCGCTTGTCTGGGCAAATTCCCCATGGGCCGCAAGCTATGCCGCGCTGTGGCATATCCCGCTAACGATCGGTTTTGGCGGCTTCACGCTGAGCCACGACCTGCATTTCTGGGTCAACGACGGGCTGATGGCCATTTTCTTTTTCGTCGTCGGCCTCGAAATCAAGCGCGAGCTGCTGGCGGGGGAGCTGGCATCGCCACGTCAGGCGGCGCTCCCGCTTGTCGCGGCGATCGGCGGCGTGGTCGTTCCCGCGCTTATTTATTTTGGTATCAACGCCGGCGGCCATGGCGCCGCAGGCTGGGGCATACCGATGGCGACCGATATCGCCTTCGCGCTGGGCGTGCTCACGCTGCTCGGCTCCCGCGCGCCACTGGGGCTCAAGGTATTTTTGACGGCGCTTGCGATTGTCGACGACATTGCAGCCGTGCTGGTGATTGCCGTTTTCTACACGGCGCAGGTAGCGGTGTTCCCGCTGGCGGTTGCAGCGTGCTGCCTGTTGCTGGCGCTGGCCGCCAACCGCATGGGCGTGCGCCGCCCGCTTGTCTATGCGCTGCTGGGGGTGGTGCTGTGGGCGACGGTGCTGGAATCCGGGGTCCACGCGACGATTGCCGGTGTGCTGCTGGCCTTCATGATCCCAAGCCGCAACGCGATCGTCCAGCGCGCCTTCCTGAAAGAAAGCCGCGCGGCGCTGGATCATTTTGAAAAGGCATCCAAGACCGAACCTTTCGATATTCTGGCCGACATCGAGCAGCAGACGGCGGTCGAAGCGCTTGAAAACGCCTGCGAGCGGATGCAGCCGCCGCTGCAGCGGCTGGAACACGCGCTTCACCCCTGGATCACCTTCGCCATCATGCCTCTCTTCGCCCTGGCAAATGCCGGCGTGCCGCTGTCGGGGGAACTCCAGACGCTTGTCGCCCAGCCCGTGACACTTGGCGTTATTTTCGGGTTGATGCTGGGAAAACCTGTCGGCGTCACGCTTGCCGCGTGGCTTGCGGTGCGCCTCGGCCTTGCCTCGCTGCCAGAAAATGTGACATGGCGGCATATTCACGGCGCTGGCTGGCTGGCGGGTATAGGGTTTACGATGTCGCTTTTCATGGCGGGGCTGTCGTTTCACGATGAAGCGTATCTGACACAGGCAAAACTGGGTATTCTGCTGGCGTCATTTTGCGCGGCTGTCATCGGGTCGACCATCATCCTGCGCATCAGGCCGGACGTGCGGGCAGATGTTACGCAAGCGCCGTGATCTGAAAATCCTTGTCGAAGGAGAACGACACTTCCCTGCCCTCATCCTGCGAAGCGGCGGCGATAGCGCGTAGCCCTGCGGGCAGTGTGTAATACGCTGCGTGGTTTTGAAACGACACCAGTATGCGGCCGTCCCGTTCCACGATTTTGCGGATGATGTCTTTTTCTTCGCGCATCAGCCCAGATCCTTTTTGACAACAGGGACTGAAAGATCAGCCACGGGTTTCACCGGCAACGGATCGTTCGTGCGCAGGTATTCGTCCTGCAGCAGCTTTTCCCATTCTTTGCGCAAAGGGCTTGGGAAGCGTTCGTTTTCCTTCACGTATTGCCGGGGAAGGTATTCCATCATGTCATCATTGGCGAGGTCGTCCGTCTTGCGACTGGTGCGGTTCCACGGCGTGTAATCACCGTTATGGCCGCGTGGGGCACGTCCTGCCTCTGCGAATTCGATATTGTACGCGGGTGCGCCCATCGCCTTTCCCCATTGCTGCAGCGTCACGGGACCGTCAAACATGGAGGGGTCATAGACAAGATCCACGATTTTGCCGTCCGGCATTTCGACCGGAAGGGCGGCAGCGACATGCGCCCACCATGTGATTGCTTTGCCATTGGTAAGTTTTACCAGCAGTTCGCCGCCATCGGGCTCGAACGCCCATGCCTTTTTCGGCGTCAGGTCCATTTCATACATCTGCCGCACCATGATGTGGGCGCGTGAAAAACATCCCTCGTCGGGGAAGCCGAAGGCGACGTTGCCCATGGCCGCGATTTCGTCGAAGATTTCCAGCGCGTGGTCAAAGCGCACAGGCTTTGCCTCCACCTTCGGAAAGATGTTCCCGCGCTGGCCCGTGCCGAGCATATAGTCGGCGGCCTTGAAAAATGCCTCGCTTAAACCCATGCGCGTATTATAGCAAAGCACCGTTAAAAGCGCATTAAACTATAAATACCTGAAATATCAGATTTTTTCGCGGCGCAGTTCCCATGTGACGGTCGTGGGGCCGCCTTCGGTCTGTCCGCCCAGTACGATCTGCTGGGTGCGGCGGGGGGTTTCGCCCTCGCCGGCATAGACGCTTTCCTCGAGCGAGAGGGCCGCGCCCTGCGGCTTGAAACGCCAGCCCATGCCGCTGCGCGCGCGCAACAGAACCTCATGACCATCGTTAATCAATGACGCCTGAATGTTCGGATGCAGATGGAAACGCGCGTGGAATTCGGTGCCGGATTTGCCGAGCAGCTGGTCTTCGCCCAGCAATACATCGCCGCCATCATGAAGGCGCAGGCAGCGGCGGTGCATCAACCCGTTGCGGGGCATGTATCCGTTATGGCTTGCCTCCAGCATCGCGATATCGTCGTCTTCCTGACGCTTGTGGCGGATATCGGGGCGGCTTTGCAGCAAGCCGTTTTCATCGAACTGGCAGGAATTGCGGTGATCGGCGGTGACGGTCGAATGCGCGGCGGTGGAGCGCAAAATCTCGCGCCATTTTCCCGCGATTTCCGACGTGCCGCAATTGACGAACACGCGATCCTTGCCGAATGAATATTCGAAGCTCAACAGCCCCGCATGGGCGCGGTCGGCATAACGCGACATCAGCGGCTGCCCCACATCCATGATGAGCGCAGCACGGCCGAGTATGATTTTTTCGTAGCCGCAATGGGGCAAAGACTTCATCGCCTTGCCGCGCGCGCCCGAATGCATCAGCGTTGAATCGCAAATACCCGCTAGACCTTCCTGCGCGCCGTTGAAATGCGCAAGCGCGCCATCACCATGCCGAAAGAATTTGACGGCAGGCGCGATGCGGTCAATTGCATGCTGCACTTCGGCAGGCATTTCAACCTTCGCCGCAGTCAGCGCGGTGCGCAGGTCGACAAGGATCTGCAAAAATTCAAACGTGGATTGCGGGTTGCGCGAGATATGGCCGCCATCGGCCAGCAGCTGTTCTTTAATTTGAACCAGAATGCCTTTGAAAGCCTGTTCAAGGCGCGCTTCGCCTTCATCCAGACAAAGGCCGGAATAGGCCAACCCCTTCAGCGCGCGCATCAGCGGAATGCCGTTCAAGCCGCCGGGCAGCGATTTCTGCAAATGCTTCGCCTGACGCAATAACCCTGAGAAATATTCATGGCGGAAATCATCGCCCGCCGACCCGCAGAAGAACCCGTGAAAGGAAATCCAGTTGGCGATGCGCACGCCCGTGATATCGGGGCGCCAGGCAACATCATGCGGTTTTTGATAGCGCGACAGCCAGTTGGCCACCATTTCGCGTGCCATGCGACGCGCACGGTCACCACCGGCGGAGCGCAAATCGCGCAGCCATTCGAAACCATGCAGTTCAGCCATCCATTCGGGGCGCGCGTTTTCAGGCTCCCACGACAGCGCGTTTTTCTCGATCGTTTGTCCTGCGAAACGGAAGATGCCGGCGATGATATCGCGGCCTTTCTGGGCGTCGCCACCCCAGGGATCGGGCGGCACAACGCGAAGATGGTCCGGAATGCGCTGGGGCAAAGCGAAGCCCGCCAGCGGATTGCCAAGTGACAGCATCTGTAGAGGACGAATCCCCTTGAAACTGAGTCCTTCAGTCAAAAACATCGTCGAATCCCCTTTGCGCCGGGACCCCTCCCGGACACAACTCCCCTATACCGTTATTCTTTTTTTATTGACCACGCAGTCGCTTGATAGCTTCCGCGTAGTCCTTTTCCTTGAATACCGCCGTCCCCGCCACAAGCACGTCGGCCCCTGCGCCGATCACCTGTTTTGCGGTTTCCGCGTTTACCCCGCCGTCGACTTCCAGATCAATGTCGCGCCCGGTCGCAGTGATGCGTTCGCGCACGGCCCGTATCTTGTCGAGCAGCGGAATGAATTTTTGCCCCCCGAAGCCGGGATTGACCGTCATGATCAAGACGAGGTCCAGTTCCGGCAGCAGATGATCCAGCACGCTGACCGGCGTCGACGGGTTGAGCGAGATGCCCGCCTTTTTACCGAAAGACTTGATCAGCTGGATGGTGCGGTGCGGATGCGCGCCCGCTTCGGGATGGAAAGTAATGATGTCGGCGCCCGCTTTCGCGAAGCCCTCGATAAACGGATCAACCGGTTCGATCATCAGGTGGACGTCGAAGGTCTTGGCTGTCGTTTTACGTAAGGATTCAAGCACCACCGGCCCGAAAGTAATGTTCGGCACAAAGTGGCCATCCATCACATCAAGGTGGATATAATCCGCGCCAGCCGCATCAACGGCTTTGATTTCCTCGCCTAACCGGGAGAAATCTGCGGACAAAACTGAAGGTGCAATGCGAACCCGTTGACTCATATGTCTTTTATAGCAGCTGCCTGCGAATCGGGCAATTTAAAAATTTGATTCCGGTAAAAATAGACGATATGGAATCTGGAGCACCCGAAAGGAATTCCCCACGCAACGCATTCCCGAACCCGAATTGATGGAAGATATGGCGCAGGCCGAGGCGTATGACCGCGCGGATTTTTCGGCGGCGCATAGCGCGCGCGTGGAGTTATTTGCTGCAAGATACGCGCGCGATGTGACGGGCACCGTATTAGATCTAGGTTGCGGGTCGGGTGATATTCTTGAACGCTTCGCGAAGAAATTTCCGCGCGCCCAATTCGTCGGCGTCGACGGATCATTCGCGATGCTGGAATTATCACGCCACCGCATGATGCGCGCGGAAATATCGGAGCGTATGGATTTTGTCGAGGCATTGATACCGTCGAAAGATATCCCGCTGGAGGATTACGAAGTGGTGATGAGCCACAGCCTGCTGCACCAGCTGCATCATCCGGAAGTATTGTGGCGCACGATTGCGGATGTCGCGCCGAAGGGCAGTTTTATTTTCGTCGGCGATTTGCGCAGACCGGAAAGCGCGGCAGATGCGCAGGGGATTGTCGATCGCCTGTCACCGAATGAACCGGAAGTGCTGCGGACGGATTTTTTCAATTCGTTGTGCGCTGCTTTTACGAAGGAAGAGATTGAGGCGCAGTTAAAGGATGCAGGGCTTGGGTTGAGGGTAGAGGAAGTGGGCGAAATTCACATCATTGTTTACGGTGTAAAAAAATAAGAATTGTCATTCTTCGCTTCGCTCAGAATGACAGTTTAAAAATATATAACGGGGCAAAGCCGGTCATCCACGGCTTTGCCCCGTTACATGAAAGGCAGCCTTAGTTGATCGCGTCGATCGACGCGTCAGTCAGGCCGCTTTTTTTCAAATCTTCGGTGCGGATTTGAGCGGCGCGCAGCTCGTCCTGCGCTTGCAACTCTTTTTTCATCTGATCTTGGCGCATCTGATCCTGACGGAGCATGTCTTGGCGCATTTGTTCTTGTTTCACTTGTTCTTGTACGTTGTCGACCATCTGTGTTCTCCAATTTTTCATTATTATTTATACCGGTCGCATGGCATACGGCTGTAAACCCGCGTTGTTCCGGCGGAATTAACAATTTTTTAAACATTGAACGATTTTAAGGGCTTAGGTTTTCACGAACCGCGCAATATAGAACCCGTCGATGCCGCCCTGCCCCGCCCAATGCTGCGGCAGGCAGCGCAGTTCGCCCTGCGGTGTGATCATCTCCGCGATGCCGGGCAGGTCTTTTTCGGTGACGGGCATGGGCTGCAGACCAAACTGTTTGCGCAAAGCCCATGCGCCCTGATTTTCGCCTTCGGTTTTCTGCAGCGAACATGTGCAGTAAATCAGTACGCCGCCGGGTTTCAACATAAAGGCCGCGTTTTCCAGCAAACGTTTTTGCAGTGCGGCCAGTTTTTCTTCGTCCTTTGGTTCTTTCAACCACAGCACATCGGGCTGGTGGCGGATCGTGCCGGTCGCGGTGCAGGGCGCATCGAGCAGCACGGCATCGACCAGCTCGGCCGGTTGCCACACCGCGCCGTCGGCGACGATGGTTTCAATCTTCAGGTTCAACCGTTCCATGTTTTCGGCGAGGCGGCGCACACGTTCCGCCGAACGGTCGACTGCAATCACCGTTGCGCCCATCGCCACCAACTGCGCGGTCTTGCCGCCGGGTGCGGCGCACAGGTCGATGACGGTTTTGCCTTTTAAATCGCCGAACAGTTTCGCAGGCAGCGCAGCGGCGGCGTTTTGAATCCACCATGCGCCTTCGACAAAACCCGGCAGGTCGGGAATGAACCCGCCATTTTCGCGACGCAAAGAACCGGTCGGCAACAGCGTCGCCTCCAGCTTCTGCGCCCATTCTTCGGGATTGTTTTTGACCGTAAAATCAATCGCGCCTTCGTCAAGGTTGGCGGCGGCAATATCCAGCGCGGTTTCAACGCCATAATCCGTCATCCATGCATTCCACAACCACGCGGGGGTGTTGATTTTTCCTGCCTCGCGCGCGGACAGCGGTGCAATTTCCTCGCGCGTCAAGCGTCGCATCACGGCATTCACCAGCGATTTGTGATGTACAATCTTCTCCGCCTCCGCCAGTTCCACGGATGTATTCACGGCGGCATGGGCGGGCGTTTTCAGATAGATGTATTGCGCGATGCCAAGGCGGAAAATGTTGATCAGTTGCGGGGGCTTCAGCGTCGCAATCGGGTCGCGCAGCAGTTTTTCAAGGATTGTGTCCATTTCGCGCGCGCGTTTCAGCACAAGCGAGACGAGCAGGCGCACAAACGCCTTGTCCCTGCCCTGCAGTGTTTCAAGAATGGGCGATTGCGCAATGGCCTCGTCGAGGTTTTTGTTTTTATAAAAAATCTCGTTCAGAATGCGGTAGGCCGCCTGGCGTGCCGGCAGCCCGCTATCGTCCCAGAGTGTCGTGCCTTCGGTGAAGCCCATGTTTATTGTGTCCTGAATTGGCAAATGGTTTCCGCCTTGACGCGGGCAGATGATTCCGCAGCGGGCATCAGTTGGTAAACCGTGATTTCATTCGGCTTGCGCACGATGGGAAAGCTGTCGGCGATATATTGCACCATGTCGGATGGCTGCAGCGCGTTGAACGCGGATGCCAGCGGCGTGCCCTCCTTCATGAACAGCAGCGGGTTCAGCGGGATGTGGTTATTGCCGATATTCTTGCGCACGAAAATGCGGTTCGGTTTGTACTTGTTGAAAAAGTTGACCGAAGTTTGCTGCACGAAATAGTTTTTATCGTATTCCATCCCCTCACGCATGAACTGGCGGTAATGGTCGCGGTCTTCCATGGCGAACATGCCGTTGCTCAATTGCCTGTCCCAGATCATCGGGGACACGTTGTTGCGTGCGCCCGGCAATATCGCGCCCGGATGCCCGCGACGCAGGCGGAGTGGTTTCTGAAGCTCCAGCGCAGGGTTATAGGTCAGCAGCATGGGACGAAAACGGATGGCATCCAGCAGGTTCCCGCAAATTTCCTTGCGGGTATTCACAACCGTATATATGTCCGGCCCCGACGCGTATGCGGGTGCCTCCATGACACAAATAAAGGCGAGCATCGCGAAGAATCTCATTACTTCTTCTTCGCCTTTTTTCTGCCCGCCTCGGCTTTGGCAAGATCTTCAATCGCGCAGGCCTGATAGATAATGAAGGTGTAAAGCGTGCGCATGAAGTCGGGGTCAATTCCATATTTCAGCCCGTTCGTGGCGGCACGTTCGCGCACCTGCGTCACGCGGTCGCCCAGAAAAGCCGGAATATCGTGCTTTATCTTGACCTTGGCGACCCTTTTGACCACGCCGAACCGCTTGCCCAGCAGTTTCAGGATCTGGTCATCGAGTTCATCGATCTCCTTGCGGAACGGGGCGAGGAGGATTTTTGTGGTGTCGGGATTGCTTTTTTTCATTCTAAATCTCTGTTAAACATACGTTTATAATAACAGTCTAGCATCATCAAAGACGATTAAAAAGGGCGGCCCATGCAGCAGCTTTTCCGGGTGTTTTTTACATGTTTCCTGTGCCTTGCGGCGTTGCCCGCCGAGGCCAAGACGTTTAATGCCGAAACCTTCACGCTCGAGAACGGCCTGCAGGTCGTCGTGATCGAAAACCACCGCGCACCCGTTGTGACGCATATGGTCTGGTATAAATTCGGCGCGGCGGATGAAAAACAGGGCGAAAGCGGCGTCGCGCATTTCCTTGAACACCTGCTGTTCAAGGGCACGACGAAAGTGCCGGACGGCCAGTTTTCGACGACCGTGAAAAAAATGGGCGGCGTCGACAACGCCTTCACCAGCCACGATTACACCGCCTACTACCAGAACGTGCCCCGGGCTAGCCTGCCCAAGGTGATGGAGATGGAGGCCGACCGCATGAACAATCTTGTGCTGCGCGAGGAACAGATAGCGTCGGAACGCGAAGTGATCATCGAGGAACGCCGCCAGCGCATCGACAACACGCCGCAGGCGAAATTCCAGGAACAGTTGATGAGCGCGCTGTTCGTGAACCATCCCTATTCCACGCCCATCATCGGCTGGCTGCATGAGATGAAGGAACTGACCCGCGACGAGGTGCTGTCGTACTATAATACATGGTACGCACCCAATAACGCGATTTTGGTTGTGTCGGGCGACGTGACGACGGCGGAACTGAAACCGCTGGCGGAGAAATATTACGGCGCACTGGCCGTGCGCGAAGTGCCGCGCCGCGACCGCCCCCGCCCCGCCCCCATTGTGGCGGAACACCAGATTATCATGCAGGACCCGCGCATCGGCCAGCCCGTGACCATGAAAAATTACCGCGTGCGGCACGGCAGCGAAGCGATGGAGGTGCTGGCGCAAATTCTGGGCGGTACATCCACCTCGCGACTGTACCGGTCGCTGGTGATCGAACAAAAAATCGCGGTCGAAGCGGGCGCCGATTATGACGCCATCGCGATGGACGACACGACCTTTGCCGTATATGCCAACCCCGCACCCGGCAGCAACATCCAACAGGTACAAGCCGCCATCGACAAGGAAATCCGCACGCTGATCGACAAGGGCGTGACGCTGGAGGAATTGAACGGCGCGAAAAACCGTCTGGAGGCCAGCTTCACGTATTATCGCGACAGCCTGCAGGGCCCTGCGACCCTGTTCGGCCGCGTGCTGGCAAGCGGCATGAATATCGACTGGGTCGAAAACCGTGTAGAGCGCATCCACAAGCTGACCATAGATGACATTAATGACGCCATCGACGCGGTGTTCCAGTCGAGCGACCTGCCCGTGACGGGCGTCATGCTGCCGCAAATAAAACCGCCACCCGGCAAGGGCGACAAGGGAGAAAAGAAATGATCCGTATCCTTCCCCTTTTCGTCGCGTTGCTGCTGCTTGCCTCCCCCGCCTTTGCGGGCAAAGACAAGGTGCTGGACGTTAAGGTATTGAAATCCAGCACCGGTGTCGAGGCATGGTTGGTCGAGGACCATTCGGTGCCCGTCATTTCCATGAACTTTTCCTTCGAGGGTGGGCTTGTGTTTGATTTCGAAGACAAGCCTGGCGTCGGCCACCTAGTGTCCATCCTGCTGGACGAAGGCGCTGAGAAAATGAAGAGCCAGGAATTCCAGACCAAGCTGTCGGATAACGCCATCAGCATGTCCTTCACGGCAGGCCGCGATGCGTTTTACGGCCGCGTGCAGACGCTGTCGAAAAACAAGGACACCGCGTTCGACCTGCTGCGCATGGCATTGAACGCCCCGCGTTTCGATCAGGACGCAGTTGATCGCATGAAGGCCGCGAACGTGTCGGAAATCCAGACCAATATGGGCGATCCCGGCTGGCTGGTCGCGCGCACATTCAACGGTATGCTGTTTGAAGGCCATTATTATTCGCGCCCCGGTTTCGGCAACCTCGACAGCATGTCCACCATCACGCGCAAGGACCTGCTGCAGTTCATCAAGGAACAATTCGGCCGCAACGTGCTGAAGGTGGCGGTTGCGGGCGACATCACTCCCGATGAAGTGAAGGCGACGCTGGATAAAATTTTTGGCACGCTGCCGGAGAAGGCGGGATCGGTTGAACTGCCGGCCACCACGCCCGGTTATCCCGGCAAGACGATCCTGCTGCCGCTCGACGCGCCGCAGACCTATATCATCGCGGGCGGCCAGGGGTTGAGGCGCGATGACAAGGACTGGCATGCTAGCGTCATCATGAATTACATCCTTGGCGGCGGCAGTTTCAACGCGCGCCTGATGAAGGAAATCCGCGAAAAACGCGGCCTGACCTATGGCGTTTACAGCGCGCTCACCAATATGCGCAGCGCCGACATCATTCAGGCGAACATGTCCGCCAGCAATGAAAAGGTCGAGGAAGCCGTGCGCCTGTTGAAGGAATCATGGGCGGAAATGGCCAAGGACGGCCCGACGGCAGACGAACTGGCGGATGCGAAATCATACCTGACCGGATCGCTGCTGCTGCAGCTGACCTCGACCAGCGACATTTCCGGCGCGATGAACGATATCCAGCGCGACGGCCTTGGCCCCGAATACATCAACCAGCGCAACAGCCTGATCAACGCCGTGACCATGAGCGACATGAAACGCGTATCGGCCAAGGTGTTGCAGGCGGATAAACTTGCGATCATTCTGGTCGGCAAGCCGAAGAACATGAACGTCGATATCCTGCTCGACCGCCCGCCGGGCATGGACCTGCCCCGCAACGAAAAGCAATAGGACAAGAACCATCGTGAAAGACACCGCGAACCTGAAGAACTGGCAACAGCTGAAACAGCACCGCGATGCCATGCGCGGCAAAACACTTAAACACTTGTTCGCGCATGACACCGAACGCTTTCACACGATGTCTTACAAGCTGCCCGGTATGCTGGTCGACTTTTCCAAAAACTTCGCCAACGACGAAACGCTGGCGCTGCTGGCGAGCCTGGCATCGGAAACAGGCGTCGAAACGGCGCGCACCGAAATGCTGCGCGGCACGAAAATCAATTCGACCGAAAGCCGCGCCGTGCTGCATACGGCGCTCCGCGCGCCCAAGGGCAAGGCCGTGAACGTGGACGGCAAGAACGTCGTGACCGAAATCCATGCCGTGCTGGACGCCATGCGCAAATTCACCGACGCCGTGCGCGACGGCAAATGGCGCGGGCAGAGCGGCGATGAAATCACCGATATCGTGAATATCGGCATCGGCGGCTCGAGCCTCGGCCCGCAGCTTGTCACCCAAGCCTTGGCGCCTTTCCACCACAAGCGCCTGACCGCGCATTTTGTGGCGAATGTGGAGGCATCTGATCTTGCCCGCACGCTCGACAAGCTGTCGCCCGAAACGACGCTGTTCATCGTGGCATCGAAAACCTTCACCACCGCCGAAACCATGCAGAACGCGCACATCGCCCGCGAATGGCTGCTGTCACATTACAAGGACGAGGCGGCGGTCGCCAAACATTTCGTCGCTGCATCGACCAATACCGAAGCCGTGCAGAAATTCGGCATCGAGCCTGAAAACATGTTCCCGTTCTGGGATTGGGTTGGCGGGCGTTACAGCGTCTGGTCGGCGATCGGCCTGTCGGTTATGCTGATGATCGGCGCGGATAAGTTCGCCGAGTTCCTTGCGGGCGCGCACGACATGGACGAACATTTCAAGACCGCGCCGGTCGAGCAGAACATACCCGTGCAGATGGCGCTGCTGGGCGTGTGGTACCGCAATTTCATGGATTACCCCGCCTATGCCGTGATCCCGTATAATGCCTGCCTCGGCCGCCTGTCGGCATTCCTGCAGCAATTGGATATGGAGAGCAACGGCAAGGGCGTGACGCGCGAAGGATCGCCTGTCACCACGATGACCGGCCCGATGGTGTTCGGCGAACCCGGCACCGATTCACAGCACAGCTTTTTCCAATGGCTGCATCAGGGCACCAGCACGGTGCCGGTCGATTTCATCGCCGCCGTGAAAACGCCGTATGGCAACCGTGAACAGCAGACCATGTTGCTCGCCAATATGTTCGCGCAATCCGAAGCGTTGATGACCGGCAAGGAAAACTTAGCCGAGCCGCACCGCAATTTCACCGGCAACCGCCCCTCCACCACCATCCTGCTGGATGAGCTGAACCCCCGCACGCTCGGCATGCTGCTGGCGATGTACGAGCATAAAGTTTTTGTGCAGGGCATCATTTGGGGCATCAACAGTTTCGACCAGTGGGGCGTGGAGCTTGGCAAAGTGCTGGCGAAAACGCTTGAATCCGAAATGAAGGCGGGCAAGCCCGGCGCGCATGACGGCTCGACGCTCGGTCTTCTGGAATATATTTCCCGCAAGAAAATTTGAAGATTTTGGAAAAACAACTTCGTTTGCCTTCAGTTCTGTAATCCGGAATAATCACGTTATTCAAAATCGTGATTAATTCAGGAGATACCCCGTGAACATTGGGCGCTCGATCCGTTCCCTTGCGAATAAAGTATTCGGCAAGCCCGCCAACGACAACAACAGCCTGCAATTCAGCGTTTCCGAAAAGGAAAACAAACGCGCATTGAACGCGCCGATGGATAACACCGTTGAAAACCTGCATGGCCGCATGGTGTCCGACCCGTTCCGCCCGCTTGAAAATCTCGATGCTCCTGAAACGGCGGCGTGGCTTGCGAAACAGAACGCGCAGTTCCAGTCCTATATCGCAGGCTCGGATAAAAGCATCGACGGCGCAAAACAGTTCATGACCGCCGCGCTGAATTACGATGGCGAGAGCCTGCCCGGCAAATACGGCCAGGTCTATTTCCGCACGTTCCAAAAGGCACTCGCGGCGCAGGGCGTCGTGCAGGTCGGCGCGAGCAAGGACGGCCCGTGGGAAACCATCCTCGACCCCAATACCCTTTCCAAAGACGGCACGGTTGCCTTAAGCGGCTGGAGCCCGAGCGCGGACGGCAAGAAAATCGTCTATTTCACGTCGGAAGCCGGCAGCGACGCGCAGACCCTCTTCATCTATGACGTTGAAAAACGCGAAACGATGAAGGACAAGATTGAAAACTGCCGCTTCACCAGCGTGCTGTGGGACAAAGGTTCCAGCAACAGTTTCCAGTACACCTACCCCAGCCATGACGGCACCCGCCGCAAGATCATCAAGCACCACGCCATCGGAGATGATGTGGCGAACGACAAAAAAGTATTTGAATCCTCGCTGGAGGACAGCTTCGTCTCCCCCTCCCGCCTGCTGACAACGAAATACGAATGGATCTGGCATTCGGTCGGCACGGATAAAAACTCCGGCCTGTATTTCCGCCCCTATGGCAGCAACGATGAATTCAAGGAACTGCTGCCGCCCAAGCAAACCACCATCGTGCCGATCACCGAATACGAAGACGGCACAATCCTCGCGCTGACAACCAAAGACGCGCCGCATGGCAAGCTGGTGAAGTTCGACCCGCGCGACCCCGCCCCTGAAAAATGGGTGACGGTGCTGCCGGAACACAAGGACGATATCCTCGACAGCGCAATGGTGCACAAGGGCAAGCTGTTCGGTTTCTATTCGCATGACACAGCCGACGCGGTGCGCGTCTATACGCCGGAAGGCCAGCATTTGCACGACATGCCCCTGCCCGTGCAAAGCGTGGCAAGCTTTGGGCGCATCCTGCCGACCGATGACACCTTTACGATGAAAATCTCGGGCTTCAAATCGGCGGGCGATGTTTATTCCTACGACATCGAAAAGAACGAGCTGGAATTCGTGAAAAAAGGCAAAGCGCCATTCGACCTGAACGACTGCATTGTGGAGCGCATCTATGCGACGTCGAAAGACGGCACGAAAGTGCCGATGACCGTCATCCGCCATCCCGATACGCCGATGGACGGCACGGCGGCGACAAAACTGTATGGCTATGGCGGCTTCAATATTCCGCTCGGGCCCGGCTTTTCATCGGGCGTCGCGCATTTCGTGCGTTCCGGCGGCATCTATGTGCAGTCAAACCTGCGCGGCGGCGGCGAATTCGGCGAAGACTGGTACAATGGCGGGCGCGGCGCGACCAAGCAGAATGTGTTCGACGATTTCATCGCCTGCGCGGAACACCTCATCAAGGAAAACTATACCTCATCCAAACGCCTTGTCATCAACGGCGGCAGCAATGGCGGCCTGCTCACCTCCGCCACCATGCTGCAACGGCCTGAGCTGTTCGGCGCGGTGATCACCGAGGTTGCGGTGACGGACATGTTCCGCTTCCACCTCGGCACCTATGGATCATCGTGGAAATCGGATTACGGCGATCCCGGCATCAAGGCGGATTTCAACACCGCCGCGAAATATTCGCCGTTGCACAACGTCAAACCCGGCGCAAAATACCCGCCACATCTGATCAAGACCGGCGACCACGATGATCGTGTTCTGCCGTGGCACAGTTTCAAGCTGGCCGCGACGTTGCAGGCGAAATCGGACAAGCATAACGAAACGCTGATGCGGGTCGAAGGACGCGCGGGCCATGGCGCAGGCATGCCGACGGAAAAAATCATCCAGGGTTATGCCGAAACCTTCGCCTTCATCGAAAAGGCGATCGGCCCCGTCAACAACGCAGAATACAAGGCGAAGCTGGCAGCAGGGAAAAAGAAGACCTTCAGCCTGCCCTGCCCGTGGAAAAAGAAAGCCGCATGACCGATATCATTTTCTACGACACCGAATTCACCACATGGGAAGGTGCCATGGACCGCGACTGGGGCGGCGCAGGCGAATACCGTGAAATGGTGCAGATCGGCGCAATCCGGTTTGACCTGGATACGCTGGAAGAAAAAGAAGAATTCCTGATCCTCATCAAGCCCGTCAAAAATCCCGTGCTGTCGGATTTCTTCACGGTGCTGACGGGCATCACGAATGCGGAAGTGGCCAAGGACGGGTTATCCTTTCCCGAAGCCTATGCCAAATTCATCGCCTTCACCGAAGGCGATCCCACATCGTGCTATGGCTGGGATGCAAAAGTGATGCGGGAAAATTTAGGATTCAACAACATGCCCGCAACCGAATCCGAATTCGACAGCCACAATATCGGCCCGTGGTTTTTCGACGTCGGCGCACCCTATGGCATCGTGAAGGGCAAGACCAATTCCGGCAAGCTGGCCGCCACGCTGGGCGCGCCCATGGCATCAATCCAGGGGCACAACGCCCTGCACGACGCCCGGTCGATTGCGGCGGCCTACCGTTTCCTGCTGCAAAAAGGCGCAAAAAGCCCGCTTTAGCGGGATTGACATAATCCCAGATCCGGTTATGCTGCCCCTATTCAACAGCCAAGGCAGTCATGAGCATTTTTTCGCGCAAATCGAAGGATGATGTGAAGAAACAGGAGCGGGAGAAAATCCTGCAATACCTGAAAACCGCGTCCGCCAATGGCAATGATATGCAGGTTTATGCCCAGTTCATGAACCTTGTGACCGGACACCATTTGGGCGCGACCGAAATCCCGTTTGTCGTCAACGGCACGATCGAGGCCGCCGCGCGGCGCGACTGGCAGAGCGGCATCGGCATGGCGATCTATTGCCTGAGCTCCATGAACGAACCGTCGGTCAAGGAAATGCTGCTGTCGAAAACATTGTCGCTGATCGCGCGCGCCGACCGCAACAACCTGCGCCAGATGGCAAGCGTCGCGATGGCGGCGCAACTGGTCGTGACGCATGCCCCCGCCGGCAGCGACACACGCAAGGCCGGCATGACCGACTGGAACGCCGCCGTTGATATCCTCTCCACGAAAAAGGAAGGCCTCGGTTTCGCCTTCGCAGCCGCCAGCAACGCTGCGCTGGGCCGCGACGCGCCGGACGACCTTGCCCGCACCGCGCTCGACAAATGGGAAAAGGCCGTCCTGGAAACCGCCAAGACAAGCAAGAGCGACGCCTTCAACGAAGTGTCGCGCGTGACCAAGATGTATTACGAATTCGGCGCGCGCGGCAGCCAGTTCCGCGACCGCGCGATGGAAACCATCTACAAAATCGCAAAAATCCGCCCGCAGTAACGATTATTCGTCGTTCATCCGCAGCGCCGCGATAAATGCGGATTGCGGGATTTCGACGTTGCCGTGCTGGCGCATTTTCTTCTTGCCCTCTTTTTGCTTGTCGAGGAGCTTGCGTTTGCGGCTGATGTCGCCGCCGTAACATTTGGCGGTGACGTCCTTGCGGAGCGCCGAGATGTCTTCACGCGCGACGATCTTGCCGCCGATTGATGCCTGCACCGCAATCTTGAACAGCTGGCGCGGGATCAGGTCTTTCAGGCGTTCGCACAGCTGGCGGCCACGGCGTTCGGCCTGTGAGCGGTGGACGATCATCGACAGCGCATCCAGCGGATCGCCGTTGACGAGGATGTTGAGGCGGGTCAAGTCGCCTTCCTCGAAACCGTCCAGCACGTAATCCATCGACGCATAACCGCGCGAGATGGATTTGAGGCGGTCATAGAAATCAAACACGACTTCGTTCAGCGGCAGGCGGTAAATCGCCATCGCGCGCGAACCGACCCAAGTGAGCTCAATCTGCACGCCACGGCGTTCCTGACAGAGCGTCAGGATGGAGCCGAGATATTCATCGGGCACAAAGATGGTCGCCTTGATCCACGGTTCCTCGATCTTGGCAATCCGCACCACATCAGGCATGTCGGCGGGGTTATAGAGTTCCATGATCTCGCCATTCGTCATGTGGATGCGATAGACGACGGAGGGCGCGGTCGGGATCAGGTCGAGGTTATATTCGCGCTGCAAACGCTCCTGAATAATCTCGAGGTGCAGCAGGCCCAGGAAGCCGCAACGGAAACCCATGCCAAGCGCGGTCGAGTTTTCGGCTTCGTGATGCAGCGACGCGTCGTTCAGGGCAAGCTTGCCAAGGCTGTCGCGCAGTTTTTCGAATTCGGAAGAATCCACGGGGAACAGCGAGCAGAAAACCATCGGCACGGAGGGTTTGAAGCCCGGCAGGCGTTCCGCGCAGGGGTTGCGGTCGTTGGTGATGGTGTCACCGATTTTCGTTTCGCCGATGTTCTTGATGCCGCAGGTCACAAATCCGATTTCACCGGGCTTCAGCTCGCCGGTTAAAACGTGTTTCGGCGTGAACACGCCCACGCGGTCGGCTTCGTATGCCGCGCCGTTGCTCATGAAACGCAGCTTGTCCTTGATCTTCAGCGTGCCTTCGACAACGCGCAGCAGGACGACGACGCCAAGGTAAGCGTCGTACCAGCTGTCCACCAGCAGCGCCTTCAGGATGGCGGCGGGGTCGCCCTTGGGGGGCGGCAGGCGCGTAACGATGGCTTCCAGCAAATCATCGATGCCGATGCCGGATTTGGCGGAGGTCAGCACGGCGTTGGAGGCGTCGATGCCGATCACATCCTCGATCTGCGTTTTCACGCGCTCGGGCTCGGCTGCGGGTAAATCGATTTTGTTAATGACGGGAATGATTTCGAGGTTGTTGTCGATCGCCTGATAAACGTTCGCCAGCGTTTGCGCCTCGACACCTTGCGATGCGTCAACCACCAGCAGCGCACCTTCACAGGCGGCAAGCGAGCGTGACACTTCATACGCGAAATCGACGTGGCCGGGCGTGTCCATCAGGTTCAGCTGGTACGTGTCGCCGTCCTTCGCCTTGTACATAAGGCGCACGGTTTGTGCCTTGATGGTGATCCCGCGTTCGCGTTCGATCTCCATGTTGTCGAGGATCTGTTCCTTCATCTCGCGTGCTTCCAACCCGCCGCAACGCTGGATGATGCGGTCAGCAAGGGTTGACTTGCCATGGTCGATATGGGCAATAATCGAGAAGTTCCGGATGTGTTTGTGTTCTGTCATAATTCTTTCGTCTTTACGGTCGATGGCGCACAATAAAGCCTTGTTTTAATTGGTGCAATGATGAAATACCGCTTCTCCCCTGCCGTGTTTATTTTACGTATTACTGTTTTGTGCCTCGGCATGGCGGGAACGGCGCGCGCCGAAGACCCCATCCCTGAAAAAATCCAGCGCAACTGGGCGGCGCCCGATTGCGGCAAATACGACGAAGCCCTTGTGTTAAGCCGCTTTTTTTACTTCCGTTCCACAAAAAAGGACATGACGCTGCTGCCCGCCGAACTGGCAGGGCAGATGGGCGACTACTGGCACCTGAAACTGGGCAACGACATCGCGCCCGTGCGGCTGGAGGAAGACGGCGTCTTAAAAATCGGCGCCCCCAACGCCAACAGCAAGAAATCGCAGAAATGGGACGGGCTGACGCTCGACAGCACCGAGGAATATATGGGCTGCTCCAGCACCCCGAAACTGGTGCCGAAGCTGATGGTGCGCCTGATGCGCTATATCGACCGCGTGAAACTGCAATGCACGGTGTCGGTCACCAATGAATGCGCGGGCGTGCTGTTCAAGATGGCAGATGAAGACAACGACAAGAAACTGACCAAAAAAGAAATCCAACGCGCCGTTGCCAGCACGATCATCTTCGCCGAACTGGCCGAACGCCAGACGGTGAACGACAAGCAATCCCTCGACCTCATCAAGAAATCACAGGCTGATGGCGGGTTGATCGCCGATGAATTGCTGAAGACGTATGACAAGGACAATTCCAAAAGCCTCGATTACAACGAGCTGATGGAAGACTTCCACGCCCCTGCCCTGCCGATCGTGAAAGAGACGCTGACGAAAGCAGGCGCGATATTGCCGTCGTTCAAGGTGATAGCGATGGGGTTGGATTGATGCGATTTGGAGAAAGAAATGGATTTTATATCAGATAATAATGATTTCAATAAATTAGAGAAATTATATTACCACCTGAAAAGTCAACGACAAGATTACGACTTTCAACTTCCTAGCATGGCTTCTCATGCGGAAGATTACTCCAATGACTCAACGCGTTTACAAAACTACGCACGTCAAGTAGTTGGGGCACGCATGCTTATGCTAACAGCATTCGGCATCATGAATACACAACGTTTGCTTCAAGAATATTTGACAGGCGTAAAAGATACATCTCCATTTCCTTTGCTACATTCGACACGGGCTCAATTAGAACTTCTTGCAGTCGTTTTCGATGTTTCACTAATTATCAAAGACAACGCGGGAACACATTCTGATAGATTAGTTGAGCGAATTACAACCGTAGATGAATCATTAATCAAATCCACATTCGGAACTCGTAACGAGATTTTAAAAGGAGCAATGAAGAGTGAACGTTTTAGCAAGTTAAGAGAAAATAAAGAAAAGGACATCGAAATTCTTGAAGCAAAAAATATTTTAACCAGACTAACAAAGCTATCTAAAAGCGAAATTTATAAAGATTGCCTTCTAGACTACGAGAGACTATCTGAGTATTGCCATCCGAATTACGGCATGAATATGCTCCACATTGTTCGAAGCAATATAAGTGAAAAACTCTTGTGTTTTTCACTTACCTCTAGCGAGCCGTTTAAAATGGCATTTACAACATCTATTTCCACTATGCTGAAGGCAGCTACACTTACTAACCAAATTTTAAATTCTCTAGACTGGCCTTTTGGCGAGCCTATTAAATCGTTTAACTAGATTAGAATTTCTGTGCGCCAGCTGCGCGTTTAAGCCGGTCATTAATGGCGATGCCCAAACCCGTTTGCGGAACATCCATCACGGCGATACCTGTAAATCCGCCCGCATCCAGCTGGTGCAGCATCGAGAATAAATTTGCGGCGGCGGTGTTGAGGTCGCCGGTTTCGCTGAGGTTCATGATTGCGCCGGCGGGCAGGTCGCGGACAGCGCCGCCGCCCTTGATGCCCATGAAGCGGGTGGAGCCGAAGGCGAGCAGCGCTTCACCGGGCGCGACATCGACGGCCTTGAGCCGCAGCGGGGTTTTGGGCGCGTAGTGTTTCAGCAGTTGTCCGGGGGATTTCGGCGCGTCGGTCACAGCTTCGAATTCCACCGCGATTTTTTCGCCCAGCTGCATTTCGATGTCTTCGCGCGTGACGCCGCCGGGGCGGAGCATGACGGGGATACCGCCCGTCAAATCCAGCACGGTAGATTCCAATCCGACCGATGCCTTGCCGCCCGCCAATATCAATCCGGCGCGGTCGCCGAGGCTTTGCGCCACATGCTGCGGCGTGGTGGGGCTGAGGCTTCCCGACGCATTCGCGCTGGGTGCTGCGATGGGGCGGCCAAGCGCGGAGATCAAGGCGCGGGCGACCGGATGCACCGGCG
The DNA here is from genome assembly GCA_038247245.1 of Bdellovibrionales bacterium. GTDB lineage: Bacteria > Pseudomonadota > Alphaproteobacteria > Micavibrionales > UBA2020 > JAPWJZ01. Next base: position 49,550 of record JBBRVE010000007.1, read on the forward strand.
CGCGCACGGCCTGCGACGGCAGCCCTGCGCTGGTCAGCAGTGACAACCCCGCATCGGCACGGCGCGGCAAAATCAATGTCAGCGCCCCCGGCCAGAACAGCGATGCCAGCAGCGACGCGCGCGTATTAAAGGTGACGATTTTCTCCGCATCCGTTTTGTCGTTCACGTGGACGATGACGGGGTTGAAACTGGGGCGGCCCTTGGCCTCGAATATCTTCGCCACCGCCGCATCATTCGTTGCATCCGCGCCAAGGCCGTAAACCGTTTCGGTCGGGAACGCGACAAGCTCGCCCACGCGCAGGCGTTCGGCGGCAATCTTGATGTTTTCTTCGGTGGGGTTCAGGATTTCAGGCATGGCAAAACAACGTCACGCCGCATCCGCCACATGGTTGAGCTTGCCGCCCACCATTGGTTGGGGGACGCCCGTTGTTTTGGGGAAGCTGATCGGCAAGCCGCGATAGCTGCGCACCGCCATATAGGCAAACGCCTCTGCCTCGATCGCGTCACCGTTCAAACCGATATCATCGATGGCGATAACGGGAACGCCGAGTTTTTCGCGCAGCATTTTCATGATGGTGGCGTTCAACCGTCCGCCGCCGGCGACAATCCATTCCTTCGGTTTTTCAGGGAGAAAGAACAGCGCATTATCAACCGCGCCGGCGGTAAAGGCGGCAAGCGTCGCCGCGCCATCTTCAACCGAAAGGTCTTTCCACGCCGTCGAAACAAACGCATTGCGGTCGAGCGACTTCGGCGGTTTTTCACAGAAGAATTTATGGTTCAGCAATTCGCGTAAAACCGGTTCGTTCACTGTGCCGCGCGCGGCGGTCGCGCCGTTTTCGTCGTGCTTCTGACCGGTTTTTTGCAGCATCCAGTCGTCGATCAGCGCATTGCCGGGGCCGGTATCGAATGCAATGACTTCGCGGCCAACATAGGTGACGTTCGCGACACCTCCGATATTCAAAAACGCGAGCGGCTGTGACCTACCTGCCGCGATGGCCTGATGGTAAACGGGCACCAAGGGCGCGCCCTGCCCGCCCGCCTGCACATCGGCAGTGCGGAAATCATTCACGACCGGAATGCCGGTGAGCGCAGCGAGCAACGCGCCGTCACCCAGCTGGCACGTCCATTTTTTTTCGGGCGCATGGGCGACCGTCTGGCCGTGGAAACCGATCAGGTTCACATCCGCCGGTTTCATGTTGTGCTGTTTCAGCAATGCCTTCACGACGTCGGCCTGCGCGACCGTAATCTCGCGCTCCACATCGCGGGTCATTTCAACTTTGTCCTGCGTGATGTTCAGCACGGCGCGGATTTTCTGGCGCAGCGCGTCGTCATAGGGGACGGTCAGGAAACCGAGGCGCGCGATATGCTGCTCGCCATCCGTTTCGATCAGGGCGGCGTCGATGCCGTCCAGTGAAGTGCCGCTCATCAGGCCGATTACATGAAATTTTTCCATGCCTCAAGAATGCCCCTGCCGCACGATGCTGTAAATGTTTTTTTAAAACCGGCGACGGTAAGCGCCACGGGGGCGGCTGGAGCGGGGTTCATCCGGCGCGGGAGCCTGTGGCGCAGTACCGCCGAATGCCTTGGAAACCTTCTCGATTTCCTCCGTCAGGCGGCAATAGGCCAGGCCCTGTTCGGCAATCGCCGCGCTGCCGGGGCGGTCGGGGAAATAGCCGCTCATGTCTTCGCGCACCTGCGCTGCGGATTTCAGCTTGCCGGACAGGTTATCCAGCTGGTCGGTGGTGTAATGGGACGGGATGGTCGCTTCCGTCAAATTCGCCACAAAAGCGTCGCCCAGCTGGCGCAGCACGCGCGTGGTGTTTTCCAGTGCGTAAACGCCGTCATTCGACTTGAAATCCTGCCGCATGAACGTATCGAAGACGCCCGCCGTGCTTTCCAGCAATTCCGCGCGTTCCAGTGCCGTTTTGGCCACGAAGCGCATCATATAGCCAAATTCACGCGCCAGTTTTTCGCCCGCCGCGATAAAGTGCGCGAACTTGCTGCGGTCTTCTAGGCCGGATGCCGCGTCATTGAAATCGCGGATAATATCCAGCTCGTTGCGTTTGTCCCGGCTCTGGGTCATGGCGGCCTTTGGCGTTTTTTATGATTTAACAGTCTGTCTTTATACAATTTTGCTGTTTATTATGTCAATAAAAAATGCGGCAATCTGACATAAAATATTGAATAAACAGGATAAAAATGAAATTATGGCTGCCACATGAAAGGCAGGAAATAATGCGCTCGGAATTCGTCAAGGTTATGCAGGAACGCGGGTTTTTGCACCAATGCACCGATCTGGATGGATTGGACAAAAAACTGACCGAGGGCATCGTCACCTGCTACACCGGTTATGACGCAACCGCGAAAAGCCTGCATGTGGGCAGCCTGCTGTCGATCATGATGATGCGCTGGTTCCAGAAACTGGGGCACAAGCCGATCGTATTGATGGGCGGCGGCACGACGAAAGTCGGCGATCCGTCCGGCAAGGACGAGAGCCGCAAGATTTTGACCGAGCAGGACATCGCCGACAATATCGCGGGCATCGAAAAGGTCTTCGCCAAATTCGTGAAATTCGGGTCGGGCGCGACCGACGCCGTGATGGTCAATAACGCCGAATGGCTCGACCGGATTAACTACATCGAATTCCTGCGCGATTACGGGCGGCATTTCACGATCAACAAAATGCTGACCTTTGACAGCGTCAAAACGCGGCTGGAGCGTGAGCAGCCCCTCACTTTCCTTGAATTCAATTACATGATTTTGCAGGCCTATGATTTCGTCGAACTCAGCCGCAAATATAACTGCACGCTGCAATTCGGCGGGTCGGACCAGTGGGGCAATATCGTGAACGGCATCGAACTGGGACGCCGCACGGAACACAAAGAATTATATGGCTTCACCACGCCGCTGCTGACAACCGCATCGGGCGCGAAGATGGGCAAATCGGCGTCGGGCGCGGTCTGGCTGAATTCCGACATGCTGTCGGCTTACGACTACTACCAGTTCTGGCGCAATACCGAAGACGCCGATGTGGGCCGGATGCTGAAATACTACACCGAACTGCCGATGGACGAGATCGCACGGATCGAGGCGCTGAAGGGTGTTGAAATCAACGAAGCGAAAAAGATTCTGGCGCTGGAAGCAACCCGCATGTGCCACGGCGACAAGGCCGCCACCGACGCCGCCGAAACGGCCCGCAAGACCTTCGAGGAAGGCGCATCCGCCGAAGGCCTGCCCCGCATCGCCCTGCCCCGCGCGAAGCTGGAGGAAGGCATCCCCGTTTTCGTGCTGTTCAAGGAAGCAGGCCTCGCCACCTCCGGCGGTGAAGCCCGCCGCCTGATCGCCGGCGGCGGCGCGCGCGTGAACGACGAAAAGGTGGAAAGCGACACCCGCGTCATCACCCTCGCCGACCTGAACGCCGAAAAAGCGATCAAGCTGTCGGCGGGAAAGAAGAAACATGCGTTGGTGGTGGTGGAGTAAGTTTTTGAGAGCAATTGAATAGGTCCGCGACATGCGCATTTTGTTTAATATTGTGGTCGCATTTTTAGGGCTGCTAATTTTTACATTCTACCTGTTAATCTTTGTCAGAGATTATAACAACGTCGACGTGTATGGGATTAGATCGGTAACAAATATAAGCCCTTTCATAAGAGCAGACGCCGAAATTGTAGGAAGCTGGTCGTTAAAAAACGATGTTCTTACACTATTTCAGGATAAGACATTCCGTTACCAAACTCATGCGCGTGTTATAACCGGGAATTGGATGCGGCAGGATGACACCCTATCCCTCATGAGTGACAGCGATGGTTGCTGCAAAGCCATGAGGTTTATTACACTGCACGAACAATACTTTCTTTTAACAGACCCTCCGGATTTTGCTGAAGTTGAAGGAGTTGAGTGGCTGGAAACCGCTATTATTTCCGCCCTCAAAAAAGAGAAAGAGTCGAAGACAACAGATGTTTCAGGCATACCTGATCAGACCGAATGCAGAGATACTAAAACCGGTTTAGAAATTATACGATTGGTAGGGAATCCCGTAACCCTGAGGGGTAAGTTTGAACTTGAGGGAACTATCGGACCCTACATTACCTGCGGAAGCGAGAGAGTATATTTGGAGGCACATCCAAACCCTGTATTCAGCTATGGCAGCAAGTATGAAAAAATTCAGCACAAAATTGTAAACTTCACGGGCATTTTACGTTTCAGCCATTTTGATTCTTGCACAGATGCCCAAGACCGAGAAGGCATGTGCCAACATCCGCCCGATTATTATTATTTCGATGAGGAGACAGCTAAGGTATCAGTCAGCGAGTGACACATATCTGCATGACAAAAAAAGCCCCGGTGTTGCCGGGGCTTTTTTTATTCAATCCGAAATCAATCAGACCGCTTCCGTTTCCTTCACGCGCGGGCGGAGGAAGCTCTGGTCGAGGTCCTCCATTGCGCCTTCGGGGATGCTCGGCTGTTGCGCGCCGGGCTGGGCGACGTTGGGCTGCTCGACAGACATTTCGGGCGGCTGTTCGTCGGTGCCCTGCGGCACTTGCTGGTGCTGCTGCGGCGGGTTGTACTTGTTATACTCTTCGGTCATTTCGTTGATCATGCGCTGGTAATGCTCGGCGTGCTGCAGGTAGCTTTCCGCCAGCACCCGGTCGCCCGACGACATCGCGTCGCGCGCCAGCGTGGTGTATTTTTCGTTGATCTGGTACGCGTTGCCGCGAATACGTACTTCGGGGCCGTTGCTGTCGAAGTTCTGCATGCGGGGGTTGACGCGGCCGCGGCCACCGCCATTGTTCCCGCCGCCGCTATTGTGGTTTCCGCTACCTGCATTGTGGGTCGTGTGATTGCTGCCGCCGCCATTATTCGGGCGTCCGCGGAATCGTCTGCCGTTATTATTATTGTTATTGTGTCTCATGCGGTTTTTTTCACTTCGCTAAAAATTGGTCCCAAGTTCCCCGGCTCAAATGGCCGATCCACTATGCTGCCTGCCCTTTTATCTGGGACACCACTTTTATGCAGGAGCAATACGCTATGTTAGCTTATGTGCGATTCTCTTGGGAAGCGGAATTTATAAAAGCCGTTCAAATTCAGGGCATTCTCGCCACAACGGCACGATCGCTTCCAGCCAAATCGGTAAGGGTTTGTATCACAGTGACGCCGGAAAGCGCAAGGATCGATTTGACCGCATCGACCTGTGCATGCCCGATTTCCAGCACCACCAGACCGCCTTTTTTAAGCGTGCGGGGCAGCAGCGCGGCGATGCTGCGGTAACATTCCAGCCCGTCATCGCCGCCGACCAATGCGGTCATCGGATCGTATTGGGTCACCTCCGGCTCCAGCCCCGCGATTTCATCGGGCGCGATATAGGGCGGGTTGGAAATGACAAGATCATAGGGCTGCGCCGACTGCCATTCGTTCCAGTCGATGGCGAGGAATGACGCGCGCGTATCAAGCTTCAACGCCGCCGCATTCTCGCGCGCGGTTGCCGCCGCTTCTTCACTGATATCAATGCCAAGCCCGGTTGCGTTCGGATATTCCTGCAGCAGCGACAGCAGCAGGCAGCCCGTGCCCGTGCCAAGGTCGAGGATGGTGGCGGGCGGCACATCGGCATATTTCAACGCGGCCTCGATTAACGTCTCGGAATCCGGCCTTGGATCAAGCGTTTGCGGCGAGAGCTTAAATTCCGACTTCCAGAATCCGCGCGTACCGATAATCCGCGACACCGGCTCCCGCAGCGCGCGGCGGGCAATCATGGCATCCAGAGTTTTTACTTCAGCATCGGTCAGTATACGATTCAAACTACTGACAAATTTCACATGTGACATGCCGAGCGCATGTTGCATGAGCAGGCGGATATCGGTTTCGGGGTTTTCGATGTTGGATGCGGCGAGTTTGTCGCTGGCATCCGACATATATTCTTTGAGCATGACTGACATCAAAGACCACGCTGGCAATTCGCCCAGTTCAGCCTGTCCATATAATAGAAAGATGAGAGGGCAACGAGAGCGAGAAACAGGGCAAGGCCAAAGGCCAGCCACTTCGCCCATCTGTCAAAAAATGCGCGGTTGTTTTCATAGAATTCAGGCGAGTGGCTTTTGACGATATAGAATTTCTCCACCTTCATGATCGACAAATAAAGCCATGCCGGTTGAAGCATCGCCAGCCACAATACACCCGCAAGGATGTAGGAATAGGCGAACCACGTTTCCGGCGTGCAGGAGGAATAGAAATCAACCGCCATAAATACCGCATAGACAATTAGCATAACTACCAAGGGCAATATGAGTGACAGATGCAAGGCGAAATGCTTCAGGGGAATATTGACCTGCTTCGCGCTGTATTCTTTCTGCCTTTTCTCGAAAATGAATGTTGGCACTAGCAGCGAGATAAATGAAGAAACCCACAAGATGCCTTGCATACGGTCTGGCACGGCCGCTTGCTTGAGTGACGCCGGGTTAACCATCCGGCTCGCAAACGCAGCTGTTGCGTAGGTTGACAGCATGGCGCAAAAGAAAAAAAATCGTGCCACTAAGCCTTTCATCACCAGCTCATCTCCGCCAGCTTGCTTGCCTGATCCTCGGAGATTAAGGGGTCGATGATTTCATCCAGACATTCCCCACTCACGACCCGGTCGATTTTATAGAGCGTCAGGTTGATGCGGTGGTCGGTCACGCGGCCTTGGGGGAAGTTATAGGTGCGGATGCGTTCCGACCGGTCGCCCGACCCCACCTGTTCCTTGCGGTTGGCGGCGCGGACACTATCGAGTTTCTGGCGCTCCATGTCGTAAAGGCGCGAGCGCAGGATTTTCATCGCGCGCGCCTTGTTCTTGTGCTGCGATTTTTCGTCCTGCTGCACCACGACGATGCCGGATGCCATATGCGTGATACGCACGGCGGATTCAGTCTTGTTCACGTGCTGGCCGCCCGCGCCGCCGGCGCGCATGACGTCGATGCGGATATCTGAATCGGCGATGACGATATCGACCTCCTCCGCTTCCGGCAATACGGCGACGGTGGCGGCCGATGTATGCACGCGGCCCGAGGCCTCGGTCTGCGGCACGCGCTGCACGCGATGCACGCCGCTTTCGAATTTCATGCGCGCGAACACGTCGCGGCCGGAAATTTCCACAACGGCCTGACGCAAACCGCCCAAGTCGCTTTGTGAAAATTCCATCACCTCGAACGTCCAGTTTTTTAGCTGGGCATAGCGTTTATACATTTCAAACAGGTCACCCGCGAACAGCGCGGCTTCGTCCCCGCCCGTGCCCGCGCGGATTTCGAGGATGGCGTTTTTCGCGTCCGCCGCGTCTTTCGGCAGCAGGGCGACGTGGATTTTTTTTTCGAATTCGGGCAGCTGTTCCTTCAGCTTGTAAAAATCCTCCTCCGCCATGGCGCGCATTTCCCTGTCGCCGGCGGGGTCGTTCATCAGCTGTTCGAGGTCGGCATATTCCTTTTGCGCGCCCTTGTATGCGCGGATGATCGCGGCGAGCGGCGTGAGGTCGGAATATTCCTTGGAGAGCTTCGTGAATTCGTCAGATGCCAGCTTGCCCGACGACATCAGGGATTCAATCTCCTGAAAACGCGACAGCACCTGCCCAAGTTTGCGGTCGAGCGACATTTAGACTGCCGTCCCTTTTTCCGCGCGTTCCTTTTCGATCGCAGCGGCCTTTTTTTCGACAAGGTCGACCAGGTGCTGCACGATGTCTTCGTTCTGCAGCCGGTGCGCGGGCTGGCCGCCGATATAAACCTGGTGTGTGCCGCGACCGCCGCCGGTGAAGCCGATATCTGTCATCAGCGCCTCGCCGGGGCCGTTGACGACGCAGCCGATCACCGAAACAGTCAGGGGGGTTGTAATATGCGCGAGGCGGTCTTCCAGCACGCGCACGGTTTCGATCACATCGAATTGCTGGCGCGCGCAGGACGGGCAGGCAATCACGTTGACGCCGCGATGGCGCAGGCCGAGGGATTTGAGGATATCAAATCCGACCTTGATTTCTTCGACAGGGTCAGCCGACAGCGACACGCGGATGGTGTCGCCGATGCCCGCCCACAGCAGGCTGCCGATGCCGATGGATGACTTGATCGTGCCGGTGCGCAAACCGCCCGCTTCGGTCACGCCGACATGCAGGGGGTAATCGCAAGCCTCTGCCAATTGCTGGTAGGCAGCAACGGCGAGGAACACGTCGGATGCCTTGCACGAAATCTTGAAATTGAAAAAATCGTGGTCTTCGAGGATCTGGATATGACGCTGCGCCGATGCCACCATCGCTTCGGGGCAGGGTTCGCCGTACTGTTCCAGCAAATCTTTTTCTAGCGAACCGGCGTTGACGCCAATGCGGATGGAGCAGTTATTGTCCTTCGCGGCCTTGATGACTTCGCGCACGCGGTCGGCGGAACCGATATTGCCGGGATTGATACGCAGGCAGGCAGCACCGTTCATGGCCGCTTCCACGCCGCGTTTGTAATGGAAATGGATATCAGCCACGATGGGCACGGTCACTTCCTTGACAATTTCCTTCAGCGCGGCGCTGGATGCTTCATCCGGGCAGGACACGCGCACGATATCGGCGCCTGCCACCTCCAGCGCGCGGATCTGCGCGACAGTCGCGGCGACGTCGGACGTCAGCGTGTTGGTCATCGACTGCACGGTGATCGGGTGATCGCCGCCCACGGGAACCTTGCCCACATAAACCGTGCGGGATTTGCGGCGGTGAACCTGCCGGTATGGACGTGCGACATAGGCCATGCTTATTCCTGGAACGCCTTCCTGCGGCGCGAGCCTTTCAACGTGTCGGGATTCAACGCCACGCCGCGCAGGATATCGCCATTCGCGCCCATTTTCTTGGTATTGCCGTCAACGACAACATCAAGCCCGCCTGCGTTTGTGGTGACCAGCGAATAGCCCGGGCCATCGGGCACTGCGAACACGTCACCTGCGCGCATCACGCGCTTCACGACAATACGTCCCTGCCCGTCCGTCACCTGCACCCATGTGGTCGCCGTTGCGCGCAGAGTCACGCGGCTTTTACCACGGCTGACATTAATGACTTCGCTGGCGGGCGGCGCAACGCCAGTAACGGCGGTCGTAACATCGGTTTCAGGCTGCGACGGCGCGGAGGGTTTTTTGCCCGGCACAGGGCCGGTGGTGGCTGCCAGCGTCGTATCCGTTGCCGAAGGCGCGACATTCGCAACCGGCGTGAGGGGCGTCGTCAGCGGGCCGGTCGCAATCGGGGCAGAGGTATCGACAGGCCCGTCGGTTGCCGCCGTCACGGACGGCATGGCGGGGACGGCGGGATTTTCGATGATGGTGGGCGCAGGGGGAATGGCGTTCGCAATCACGCGGTCCTCGTCATCGCCACCCGAAAACACCGCCCAGATCAGCGCGATCACCAGCACGCCGATGGCGGTGGCACCCAGCAGGAAAGGGTCGGGCATTTTGCTCTCGCCCATTGTTTCGGTGTTGTGAACGATGGGCCGCGCAGCCGCGCCGTTTTCCGCCTTGAACTTGGCTGCAATATCGTTCGCGTCGAGTTTCAGGTAGGTCGCATAGCTTTTTAAAAAGCCCAGCGCGTAGGTCATGCCCGGCAGCGCGTCGAGGTGGTTTTCCTCGATCGCCTTCAACTGCCCCACGCGCACGTGGATGGCGGAGGATATTTCGGCCAGTTCCAGCCCCTTCGCGATGCGCGCCTGACGCAAAATTTCGCCCGCCTTCAGGTTGGCGCTGGGGGCGTGCACGGCATGGGTCGGTTCGCCGGAGGCGCGTTTGCGCTTTTTTTCTTTATCAGGAGCCATGATTTTTTTCTACTCGGTCGGTGACAGGTTGACGTGATGGTCGCGGGCGAACGACAACAGGCGTTCCCGCAACGAATGCTCGCGCGACTGCATGAGCTGCTCAAGATAGGGTTTGAGGGTGGTGGTATCCAGTGTGGGCAGCATGCCCTTGACTGCCTCTACCGATTGCGCCGAGACGGACAGCTGGCGGTAGCCGAGCGCGATCAGCACCATCGCCTCCAGCGGGCTGCCCGCCATTTCGCCGCAGACGCTGAACGGCACGTTGGCCGCCGTGCATTTGTCGGCGATGTCCTTCATCACGCGCAGCATGGCAGGCGACAGAACGTCGTAGCGGCTGCGGAGCGCGAAATTATTGCGGTCGGCGGCGAACAGGTATTGCATCAGGTCGTTTGTGCCAACGGCGACGAAATCGGCGACCTTCAGCAACGTATCCATCTGCCACAAAATCGACGGCACTTCGATCATTGCGCCCAGCTCGATTTTTTCCGGCACGGTGATGCCGTTGCCCCGCGCGCGCACCTTTTCCATTTCAAGGAATTCTTTGGCGCGCTCGAATTCGGCGACTTCCGTAATGAACGGCAGCATGATCTTCAGCGGGCGGCCGCGGCTGCCGCGGATAAAGGCGCGGAACTGGGTGCGCAGCACGGCAGGGCGGTCCATGCCGATGCGCACGGCGCGCCAGCCAAGTGCGGGGTTTTCTTCCTCCGGTGCCTTGAAATACGGCAGCGGCTTGTCGCCGCCGATATCGAGCGTGCGAAACACGACGGGCTTGCCCGCCATTTTATCCATGATGTTGCCGTAGAATTCGGCCTGCGTCACGACCAGCGGATATTTCTGCCAGCCCATAAAGCTCAGTTCGGTGCGGTAAAGGCCGATGCCGTCCGCGCACAGCGCAGCAACGGAATCCACTTCGTTCATCAACCCTGCATTCAGGTGCACGGCAACCTTGATGCCGTCCTGCGTCACCGACTGTTGCTGTCCTTTTTGGCGGTAAAGGCTGGCGCGTTTATCGCGGGCGTCCATCGTTTTGGTGTACAGGTCGACAATGTAATCGCCGGGGCCGATATAGACCATGCCGTGATCGCCGTCGACAATCACCTGATCGCCATTGAAGACGAAGTTATGAATGTCGCCGCACTGACCGACGACAGGAATGCCAAGCGCGCGCGCGACGATGGCGACGTGGTTCGAAGCGCTGCCCTTTTCAAGGATCACGCCGCGCAGTTTCGTATGGTCGAAATCGAGCAGCGCGGCAGGCCCCAGCGTGCGGGCGACAAGGATGATGTTATCCGGCATATCTTGATGGGATTTGACCCGGGAGTCCTTCATCAGATGCGACAGCAGGCGGTTGCTGAGGTCTTCCAAATCCTGCAACCGTTCGCGTATATAGGCGTCGCTGATCTGCATCATGCGGGCGCGGGTTTCGTTCTGCACGCGCTGCACGGCGGCTTCGGCGCTTAAACCCTTTTCGATGGTGGCGTCGATGCGGGCGAGCCAGCCGCGATCTTTGGCGAACATCTGGTACGCTTCCAGAATGTCGCGGCTTTCGGTGCCGGACAGCACCGCGTTGCGATTCAGCATGCGGTCGATGGCGTTGTGCATGGACGCCAGCGCTTCGGCAAGGCGCGCCTTTTCCGCCTTCGCATCTTCAGCCACGATTTCCTGCATGGCGACGCCCGGTTCATACAGAACCGCCGTGCCGATCGCAAGGCCGCGCGCGAGCGATGCGCCCGACACATGCGTCGGCTTGCCACCCGACGAAAAACTGGAATTGATTTCAAGGCGCGTCAGCAGCCCGCCCGCAATGACGATCTCCGCCACCACCATCGCGATGGTCTGCAGGATATCGACCGTTTCCTCACCATAGTTGCGGGGCGATTTGCTGCGCACGGCCAGCACGCCACGCACGCGGCCACCGCGCAGCACAGGCACGCCGCAGAATGAATGGTAAACGGCGGCTTCAGGTTTGTTCGCAATCACGATGGGCGCGGCGGCGGCGGCAACATCGCCGATATCGCCCTCGCCCACGCGGCCCATTTCGGTGCAGGCAGCGGGTTCGAGCACGGAGGAGGAATAAAGTTCCAGCACCTCGCCCGCACGCTGGATATAGCAGGAACATTCATCGGCGCGGAGTTCACGCGCGACGAGGCGTACGATTTCATCCAGCTTGGTATCCGCCGGCTGGTTCGCGTTCATCAGGTCGCGCAGGGTTTGCATGATGCGGC
>JBBRVE010000008.1:0-56525 GCA_038247245.1 Bdellovibrionales bacterium
GCCCGTAGTTTCGTTTTGGTCGTTGTAAACGGCATAACCACGGAAGTGGCCGCCGAGGTCGATTTTCAGGTCAGCTTGAGCGGGCGAAGCGAGAACGGCTGCGCCGACGATCGCGGTACCTGCGAGTAGGATCTTTTTCATTGTGTTCCTCCAAATTGCCCCAGAGAGAATCCCCAGATGCGTTCTTGATACAAGCGACGCGGCCCCAAAAGCGGTGCATCGCCGTTACCATTGAGAAATACCCCCGAGCAGCGACACAGGTCAACCGCCGCAAGCCCTTATCCCCGACAATGAGGGAACACTGTTGCGTCTGTGCCACAACCGGTTTTGCGGATGGAAGGACGTCAAGGGCGCAATTTTGCGCGCTTTGCTTGGGTTTTTCAGGGTTTCACGGTACGTAAACAGGCACTTGTTTACATATAACATTGATAAACATAATGCCCGGTACATGCTGTGCTGAAACGCCGCTGAAGTTGCGGGCGAATCCCCTCGGGCTTTGAGAATCCATGCATTCATGCTACATCAGACATCGGGTTTAAAGACTGCTGCGGAGCAATGAACATGAACTATCGCGTTATCCCTTTTCTGGTTGCGGCATCGCTGGCGCTTGCTGCTTGCGGCGACATCAAGAAAGAGGCGGTATATCCGACCCCCGTCAAGGGTTCGGACAAGCCGTCTTATTCCAACCAGAAGCGTGACACCGTGTGGGGCGAAGGCCGCACGCTGGGCGACAAGCTTTGGGGCAGCGATGACGAAGACAAGGACGCAGGCGGATCGGGCATCGGCGTCAATAGCTTCTTGTGGCGCGCTTCGCTGGATACCGTTTCCTTTATGCCCATGGCATCGGCCGACCCGTTTGGCGGCGTGATCCTGACCGACTGGTATGAAAATCCGGCCACCCCGGGCGAACGTTTCAAATTGTCTGTCTATATATTAGACAAGCAGCTGCGCGCCGATGGCGTGCGGGTATCGGTGTTCAAGCAGAACCAGACGCCCAAGGCCGGCTGGAAAGACGCCGCCGTCACCGACGACATGGCGACCAATATCGAAAACGCCATCCTGAGCCGCGCCCGCGAACTGCGCGTGGCACAGGCCGGCGGCAAGCTATAACCCACGCGGCATCCCACCCCCGACAGCCTTTCCTCCGCGCACCTGTCAAAGGTCATGGCGCGCGGGAATTTTTGTACTATTATATGTGTCCTGAATATCAAGCGCTGAAAAGGGCGATCCCAGATGACCGAGCACCGTTATAACGTCAAGGAAACCGAAAGCCGCTGGCAGGCCGCATGGGCCGACCAGAAGGTGTTCGAGGTCACGGAAGACCCGTCGAAGAAGAAATTCTATGCCCTTGCCATGTTCCCGTACCCGTCGGGACGGCTGCATATGGGGCATGTGCGCAACTATACCCTGTCGGATGTCGTGGCGCGGTACAAGCGCGCGATGGGATTCAACGTCCTGAACCCGATGGGCTGGGACGCATTCGGCCTGCCCGCCGAAAACGCGGCGATGGAAAACCAGACGCACCCCGCCAAATGGACATACCAGAACATCGCGGTCATGAAAAACCAGATGAAGATGATGGGTCTGGCGATCGACTGGTCGCGCGAGCTTACGACCTGCGCCGCCGATTATTACAAGCATGAACAGAAATTCTTCCTCGACTTCCTGAAGAACGGGCTGGCGTATCAAAAAGAAGCCTTCGTGAACTGGGATCCGGTGGAAAACACCGTGCTGGCGAACGAGCAGGTGGTGGACGGCCGCGGCTGGCGTTCCGGCGCGCTGGTGGAGCGCCGTAAATTAAAGCAATGGTTCCTGAAGATCACCGATTTCGCCGACGACCTGCTGGACGGCGTGCGCGAGCTGTCGGGCTGGCCGGAAAAAGTGCGGATCATGCAGGAAAACTGGATCGGCAAATCGCAGGGTTTGCAGTTCCGTTTTGAATATGACGGGCAGGCTGTTGCGGGCGATACGCTGGAAATTTATACGACGCGCCCCGACACGTTGTTCGGCGCGTCCTTCGTCGCCATTTCGCCCGACCATCCGGTATCGGCGGAACTATCGGCCAATAACAGCGGCGTTGCGGATTTTGTGACTCAATGCCGCGCCATCGGTACGTCCGAAACAGCCGTCGAGACGGCGGAGAAAATCGGCTTCGATACCGGATTGAAGGTGAAGCACCCCTTTATCAAGGGCGCGACATTACGCGTGTTCATCGCGAACTTCGTTTTGATGGATTACGGCACGGGCGCGATCTTCGGCTGCCCGGCGCATGACCAGCGCGACCTTGATTTTGCGCGCAAATACAGCCTGAACGTCATTCCCGTCGTGATCCCCGATGGTGAAGACCCCAAATCATTTGCGGTCGGCATGGAGGCCTATACCGGCCCCGGCCGCCTGTATAATTCCGACTTCCTGAACGGCATGGGCGTGGACGAGGCAAAGGCCGAAGCCATCAGCCGCATCGAAAAAGCCGGCATGGGCGAGGGAACAACCCTTTACCGCCTGCGCGACTGGGGCGTTTCCCGCCAGCGTTACTGGGGCTGCCCGATACCCATCATCCATTGCGATGCCTGCGGGGTCGTGCCGGTGCCGGAAAATGACCTGCCGATTACGCTGCCCGAAGACGTCCATTTTTCGCAGCCCGGCAACCCGATCTATAACCATCCGACATGGAAGAATGTCGACTGCCCCGCCTGCGGCAAGGCAGCGCAGCGCGAAACAGATACCTTCGACACTTTCTTTGAAAGTTCATGGTACCAGTTCCGTTACTGCGATCCGCAGAACAAGGAACGCGGTTTCGACAAGGACAAGGTCGCGTATTGGGCACCGGTCGACCAATATATCGGCGGCGTCGAACATGCGGTCATGCACTTGCTCTATGCGCGCTTCTTTACCCGCGCGCTGAAAAAATGCGGCTACCTGAATTTCGACGAGCCGTTCACGGCCTTGTTCACACAAGGCATGGTGACGCATGAAACCTACAAAGACCCCGCCGGCAAATGGCTGTACCCTGCCGACCTGAAAAGAGTGGGCGATAAATTCGTCCATGCGTCCACCGGCGAAGCCGTCACCGTCGGCCGCATCGAGAAAATGTCGAAATCGAAGAAGAACACCGTCGACCCCGTGGAAATACTCGAGACCTACGGCGCGGATGCCGCGCGTTTGTTTATCCTGTCCGACAGCCCGCCCGAGCGCGATCTGGAATGGACGGAAAGCGGTATCGAAGGTGCGTGGAAATACCTGAGCCGTTTGTGGCGTCTGGTCATGAATGCGGATTTCAACGGCAAGGGTGGCGATACGGAAGCCATGCGCCGCAAGATCCACAAGACCATTCATGATATGACGCAGGATCTGGAGAAATTCCATTTCAACAAATCCGTCGCGCGCCTGCGTGAATTGTCGAACGCGCTGGAGGATTTTTCTGCCGCGAAACATGATGGCGCAACCCTGAAAGAGGGCTGCGAAGTCCTGCTGCGCCTGATGTCGCCCCTGATTCCACATATTGCCGAAGAATTGTGGCAGGTGATGGGCCACAAGACGCTGCTGGTCGATGCAAAGTGGCCGGAGGCCGATGCCGGCCTGCTGGCCAATGACACCGTGACCATGGCCATTCAGGTCAACGGCAAACTGCGCGCCACCGTGACGCTGCCCAAGGACATGGCGCAGGCCGATGCCGAAAAAGCGGCCCTGGGAGAAGCCGGCGTGCAAAAAGCGATGGAGGGCAAGCCCGCCCGCAAGATCATCGTTGTGCCGAACAGGATCATCAATGTGGTTGTCTAGGGTCGTCATCGTGCTGGCGCTGCTGCTGCCCGCCGCCTGCGGCTTCAAGCCGCTATACGGCGAGCATAGCGGCGTGTTCGATGCCGCCAACGCGCTGGAATCTGGCATCGAAGTCGCCAATATCCAGGACCGCGAAGGCCAGTTCCTGCGTAATCAATTGATCGACCGCCTGAACCTGAAGGGGCGTCCCGCGGAGGCTCCCTATATCCTGACCGTGGCGCCGCTGAAAACCGAGCTGACGAACCTTGGCATCCGCAAAGACGCCACATCAACCCGCGCAATGCTGCAGGTATCGTCGAAAATGATCCTGACAGAACGTGCAACCGGGAAAGCCGTGCTGGTGCGCGACATACGCGCTGTTGGCGGTTACAACCAGCTGGATAACCAGTTTGCAACGCTGGTATCGAAGGCGTCCGTTTCCGATCATATGCTGGAGGAACTGGCGGATACCGTCGTGACCGAAATCGCGCTGTATTTCAACCGCGAGCATGCAAGATGAAGCTGCAGTTCAGGGGCATCGATGCTTTCGTCAATAACCCGCCCGATAACGTGCGCGCCATTCTGGTCTATGGCCCCGACGAAGGCCGCGTACGCGAGCGCGCATCGCAGCTGATCAAGCACGCGGGCGTCGATGAAAAAGACCCCTTCGCGCTCGTCGATATAACTCCTGCCCAATTATCCGATAATCCCGCGATGCTGCTCGACGAGGCAAAATCAATCTCGATGCTGGGTGGTGCGCGCGCCGTGCGCCTGCGGATGCTCGACAATGCGGATAAATCGACTTCGGCCATCAAGGACGCGCTGAAGCAGTTAAAGCCGGGCGATAACCGCGTCGTGATCGAAGCGGGCGAATTGGGCCCACGGTCAAGCCTGCGTCTACTGTTCGAACAGCAGGACACGGCCGCTGCCGTGCCTTGCTATGTTGATGACGAGCGCGACCTTGCCAAGGTCATCGGCGACATGCTGCGCACTGCGGGGTTTCGTATTTCTTCCGATGCCATGTCGCATTTCGCCAGCAACGTGATCGGCGACCGCGCCGTTGCGCGCGGCGAGGCCGAGAAGCTGATGATTTATATGGGCGGGCAGCGCGATATCGCGCTGGAGGATGTCACGGCCTGTGTCGGGGCGGCCGCGCAATTACCACTGGATGACCTCACCAAATACATGGGGTCGGGCCAGTTTGGCGATGCCGACCGTGTGTTACAACTGGCGCTGGCGGAAGGTGAAAACGCGGTTTCCATCCTGCGTCATATGCAAAACTATTTTTCCAAGCTGCATATCACCAAGGCGCGGCTTGCCAAGGGCGAGGTGCTGGATATCGCGCTCAAGCAACTGAAACCGCCGTTATTCTTCAAGCTGAAGGATTCGTTCGTCGCCCAGATGAATGGCTGGTCCATGGCGCAAATTGAACAGGCGATCTCACTTTTGATGGTCTGCGAGGCGAAGTGCAAAATGTCGGGGGCTGAACCTGAGACGCTGGTCAGCCGGGCGGTGTTGTCTTTATCGCAGATCGGCAGCCGCGCACTGTCACGCCGCCGCGCCTGAACATCCATATACTCCCGCAAGGTTGCGCATTGCAGCAAAGGCTGTATGATAGTTGCTTGGCGCCGCTGGCGGCTTGCCATAGAATTCCGGTCAAGGATACAACAACCATGATGCGTTTTTTCAGCAGGGCTTTTATCTACTTGATCCCGTTCGGCGTTGCACTGGCTTTCAACGCGCACGCAGAGACGAAAAGCACCCTCGTGAACTGGATGTTCGTGCCGCCTGCCGTACAGCAGACGATCATGCAGAATGTCGGTGCCGGTAACAGGATGGACAAGGTTTATTACGTCACAGACGAAGACGGTAAAATTACCTATCAGGCCATCATCAAAAAAGCCGATGGCACATCATCGGAGCTGCTGGTGGAACAAACCGGCAGCCTGCTGGGCAAGAACGGCGAGAAAGAACGGGCCGGCAGCGTTGCCGCACGCCCTAAAATTGAAATCCCCTTCGAAGAAGGCAGCAGCGCCTATAGCCAGGGCGATTACAAACGCGCATTGAAAATCCTGACCCCTTGGGCCCGGCAGGGCAACGTCGCCGCGCAGGCCATGCTCGGCACGCTTTACAGGGAAGGGAGAGGCACCGAAGAAGATTTCGATCAGGCCCGCAGGTGGTTCCGGCTGGCTGCACAGCAGAACAACGTGTCGGCGCAATATAATATGGCGATCATGTCCTATAACGGCGATGGCGGCGATCCGGATGATGTCGAAGCCTATATGTGGTTCACACTGGCCGCCAAGAATGGCAACAAGTCGGCGGCACGACATTTGAAACCGCTGTCACGCAAAATGTCTGTCGATGCCCTTAAAGAAGCGCAGCGCAGGGTGGCGGACTGGAAACCGGGGGCTGCAACGCCGGAAGCCGACGCGACGGAATAGTTCATACGCAGTAATTAATACATCAGGGTTGTTTTAACCGTAGCGCGAGGGCGTTTGGGGCCGTGGCGGCTGGTTCACGGCGTTTGAAAGGCGTTCTTCGATCGATATGCGGTATCCGAAATTGTCGCGCGGATTTGTAACGCCACGGGCGGCTGCTTTCTCGAAATGATTCATCAGCGATACGGTGCTGATGATATCGGGGCTGACATCGTCCAGAACCGCTTCCTTGAATTCCTTGTTTGTCAGGTGGTCAAGATAAGCGGGCGCTTCTTCGGCAACCCCGATATGCAGCATCTTGCGGATACGGTCGATATCGAACTTTGCCGGGCCGCCTGCATGTGGGAGCGGCTCCGATGCCGGCGAGGTGTAACGGATGTGATAATCCACCATCGACTGGCGGTCATACGGATCCAGGTTTTGCAGTGCCCAGAGGAAATCTGACGACATTTGCTGGGCGTCATCGTCAAGACGATCCTTGAACTTCCGTTCCGCATATTTTTCAAGCACCTCGATCTGGTACATATCGGGAGGCTTGCCCGTCGATTGCTGCAGCTGTTGCGACAGTGATTTCAATTCGGCGGCGTCTTCCTGTGCATGCTGGATTCGGCGCACCATCAGGTTCACGAAGGCATGCGCATCCGCCTCGCGCACGCGTGTCAGCATTAATGTGGTTTCGGAATCTGGTTCGCTGATGGCGCGCGTTTGCGGCGTCAGCTGCAATACCTTGTCCTGCCAGACATGCCGCATTTCATGGATCAGCGAAAGAGCAAGATCGGTCGCCGAAGCATACGGGTTCAGGGCGATATACTGCTGTCCGGTTTCACGGTGCGTCACCAGCTGCGCTGCTGCAGGGCCGTTCTTCATATTTTTATCGAAGGTTACGCCGACGCCATCTTGCGTCATGAGGTCGAGCAGAAACTTTGTTTCGGGATAATTGCTGATCATGGCAATCGCTTCATCCAGCTTGCCGCGACGCGCGCGCTTGGACGTCACAGCCCATTTCGCTGCTTCAAACTTTTCGCGCAATTTGCCGTTGAAGATGCCCATTCCAAAGATTCTATTGTATTATCAATAATATGTCAAATACGTTTTTTTGTACAGCCTTGCTGAAAAAGGCTTCAAAAAAGCACAAAACCGCCCCGAAAGAGGCGGTTTTGCGGTTTAAATGATGATTTTAGCCTTATTCCGCGTTGCGCTCGAAGCGAACACGCTCGCGAACATACACTTTCGTGTCAACTTCGCCCGGGGAGGGGCTGTTTGCGCCATATTCGGTATCCGAACGGGCGTTACGCTGGCGTTTGACAGTTGTCGTGGTGGTATCTGTCGTCACTACATCACCAGGCGAAAGCATCGGCGCTTCAGCTGTCATGCCATTGGTTTCTGTGGTCGTACGAACGGTCACGCTGTTGCTACCTGCAAAAGCAAGTGCAGGAAGCATGACAAGGGCCGCTGCGAGGGTTTTCAGGGTCGTTTGCATGTGAATTCTCCTTCACGCGTTAACTTTAAATTGTTATGCGGTTGGAAAACGTGACTTTCCCCCCGTCATAACATCCAACGTCCGGCTAAGTGATTCTGTTCCCTAACTATTTAGCGGCGCGGCGTTTGGCCAAGCCGGGCGAGCAGGTCATCCAGCTGGTCCAGGGTTTTATATTCGATCGTCAGGCGGCCGGCGGGGCCAACACTATCGATCGTTACATTGAGACCAAGCTTGTCAGAGGTCAGCCGTTCCAGCGCCAGAACGTCAACATCCTTCTGGATAAAACGTTGCGCCTTTTTATTATTGGCTTTCAGCTTGCCATCGGTCGATTTCTGGACGAGCGCCTCGATCTGGCGCACGTTCAAGCCGCGACGCTGGATCAGGTCGGCAAGCTCTTCCGGGTTTTTCGCGCCAATCAAGGCGCGGGCATGGCCGGCGCTAAGCGAGCCGTTTTGAATCATGCTGCGCACCGATTGCGGCAGTTTCAAAAGACGCATCGTATTCGCAACATGGCTGCGGCTTTTGCCAAGCTGCGTTGCAAGCGCGTCTTGGGTGTGGCCGAATTCATCCATCAGGCGCTGGTAACCTTCGGCCTCTTCGACCGCCGACAAATCTTCGCGCTGCAGGTTTTCGATCAGCGCGATTTCAAGAGCCTGTTTGTCTGTCAATTCTTGAACGACAACGGGCACTTCATGCAGCTGCGCTTTTTGCGCGGCGCGCCAGCGGCGTTCACCCGCGATGATTTCAAACATCGTGGCGGAGAGGGGGCGCACAAGGATCGGCTGCAGCACCCCATGCACGCCGATGCTGTCGGCCAGCTGGTCGAGCGCGGCATCATCGAAATGGCGGCGCGGCTGGAATTTGCCGGGCGTCATTTTATCGACGGCCAGTTTCCGCTGCGCGCCTGCGGGGGCATTCGCCTGTTGTGCCTGAATCTGTTGCACAGCCGCGACCATTTCATCGGCGCGTTTCATTTTTGGCTGGAATGCCTCTTCCTCTTTGCGCGCATCCTGAAAGAGGGCGTCGAGGCCACGGCCGAGGCCGCGTTTTTTTTGTTCAACTGTCATGACGATAATAAACTCCGATAAAAATTAGCCGCCGAATTTCGCCTGCAATTGCGCTTCGCGCTTCAGCAGTTCCTTGGCGAGATGGATGTATGCCTGAGAGCCGGAACAGTGCATGTCGTACACAATCGCGGGCAGGCCGAAGGACGGCGCTTCAGAAATGCGTACGTTGCGCGGGATCACGGTTTCAAAAACCTTGTCGCCGAAAAAGCTGCGGACGTTGTCCGACACCTGGTTTGCAAGGTTGTTGCGCTTGTCGTACATCGTCAGCACGACGCCAGTCAGTTCCAGTTCCTGATTGAACGCGTTCTTCACGCGTTCGATCGTTTTCACCAGATGGCTCAGGCCCTCCAGCGCGTAGAATTCGCACTGCAACGGCACCAGCACGCCATTTGATGCGACGAGCGCGTTCAAGGTCAGCAGGTTCAGCGAAGGCGGGCAGTCGAACATCACATAGTCGAATTTATTGGTCGCAACCTCGAGCGCATCCTTTAGGCGGTATTCACGCCGCTGGGCATCGACCAATTCAATCTCGGCGCCCGAAAGGTGGATGGAGGACGAGATTATGAAAAGATTTGGCACCTTCGTTTCATGGATGGCTTCGTCCACGCCACAATCGCCAAACAGCACTTCATAAGTGCCATTGACACGGTCGGCACGGTCGACGCCGAAGCCGGTCGACGCATTGCCCTGTGGGTCGAGGTCGACCACCAATACGCGCTTGCCAACCGCCGCGAGTGCAGTTGCAAGGTTCACGGTCGTCGTGGTCTTGCCAACGCCGCCCTTTTGGTTTGAAATGCTGATAAACCGCGTCTGGGAGGCGATACCGCCGTCCGTGACAGGGGTGTTTTGCTCGGTTTTGGGTAATGCCTGGGTCATAGGAGTTTTGTACCTGAGGATTCGGATGGGAGCAAGGACGTTTCACGTGAAACAACATTTAGGTATTGGAACACCGTGAATCACATGTTTCACGTGAAACAAAGGCCTATTTTCTGACTAAACCATTGATTCTTAATACTTTTCCGGACATATCGCTTTCGCTGGGGAATACTTCAAGCTCAAAGTCCCATGTCTTGTGGGCTTTGTCGATTTCCTCGCCATGCTGCAGTCCCTTGGCCAAAACAGCGTAAATAGGGTGGTCAGGGGTGCGAAGACGATCCACATGCCCCAGCAGATCCTGCAAGGGGGCAAGGGCGCGGGCAGTAACGACATCGATATTGGAAATCACGCAGTCTTCGATGCGCTTGTCGTGAATCGTCACGGGTGTGGAGGTTTCACGTGAAACCTCGCGCAGAAAGGTTGCCTTGCGGATATCCGATTCAACCAGATGCACATCCTTGACGCCCAGCATTGCCAGCACAAGTCCGGGGAAGCCTGCGCCCGAGCCAAGATCGGCGAGAGTCACCTCGATATCGGGAATATAACGGAACATCTGCGCGCTGTCATAGAAATGACGCTCCGGCGCGTCATCAATCGTCGTCGGACCGACAAGGTTGATGGCCTTCTGCCACTTGCGGAGGAGGGCATTATAGGCCTCAAACTTCTCCAGTGTTTCACGTGAAACAAAGAATCCATGACGCTCGAAGGTGTTCTTGAATATCTCAGGCAACTTTGCTCTCCGGCTTACGCTTGATATAGCGGAGGAGGGCGACCAGCGCCGCCGGTGTCACGCCCGGAATGCGCGCAGCCGCGCCCAGCGTATCGGGCCGGTGATTGCCCAGTTTCAGACGCATTTCATTTGAAAGGCTGCCGACCGCTGTGTAATCGAGATCATGGGGCAGTTCCAACGCTTCGTCGCGGCGGAATGCCTTGATATCGGATTCCTGCCGCTGGATATAGCCGGCATAGCGGGCGTCAATTTCGACCTGTTCCACAATCGACGGCGCAATATTGGCAAGTTCCGGCCAATAGGCCTTCAACGCGTCGATAGATATATCCGGATAGCGCATCAGGTCATGCACGGAGCGGCGCGTGCCGTCCTGGTTGACCTTGAAGCCCAGCCGTTCCAGCTCAACCGGCAATGCCGTCAAACTGGTCACCAATTGGCGGGCCTCTGCGAGCTGATGGTGCTTTTCTTCAAAGATTACAGCACGTTGCGCACCAACACATCCTATGGAAATACCGGCCGGGGTCAGGCGCTGATCGGCATTGTCGGCGCGCAGCAACAACCGGTATTCGGCGCGGGAGGTGAACATACGGTAGGGCTCAGTCACGCCCTGTGTAATCAGATCGTCGATCATCACACCGATGTATCCATCAGCGCGGTCCAGCACGAATTCGCCGCCATTACCTGCAGCTTTCAACGCCGCATTGATGCCGGCGATCAGACCTTGAGCGCCTGCTTCTTCATAACCGGTCGTACCGTTGATTTGTCCCGCCAGAAACAGGCCCGGCTGGACGCGGGTTTCCAGCGTACGGGTGAGTGCGCGGGGATCGACATAGTCGTATTCAATGGCGTAACCGGCCACGATGATTTTAACATCTTCAAGCCCGGGTATCGTGCGGATCATGGCATCCTGGACAGACTCGGGCAGCGAGGTGGAGATACCATTGGGATACACAGTCGGATCATCGAGACCTTCCGGCTCAAGGAATATCTGGTGACGTTCTTTATCGGCAAAGCGTACTACCTTGTCCTCGATCGACGGGCAGTAACGCGGGCCCGAGGATTTGATTTGTCCTGAATACATCGGCGCATCATGGAGATTGTCGCGAATGACCTGATGCGTGTTTTCGTTGGTATAGGTGATAAAACACGAGATTTGCGGCACGGTGACTTTATCGTTCATGAAAGAAAACGGCGTAGGTGGATTATCGCCAGGCTGTTCTTCCAGCATGTTCCATTTGATCGTGCGGCCATCAAGGCGCGCGGGGGTGCCGGTTTTCAGGCGACCCATCGGCAGCTTCAGTTTTTCCAGCGACAGCGCAAGACCCACCGAAGGCTTTTCGCCGATGCGGCCGGCCGCATGTTGTTCCTTGCCTCGATGTACAATGCCACGCAGGAATGTGCCGGTTGTAATGACAAGCGCGCCACAGGAAAACTGTGTGCCGTCTGCCGACACCACGCCGCTCACGCGGCCTGACGCGTCGGTCAAAATTTCCTCCGCGCCATCGCCATACAGCGTCAGGTTCGGATAGTTCAGCAGGACCGCCTGCATGTTCTCGCGGTAAAGTTTACGGTCGGCCTGCGCGCGGGGGCCGCGGACGGCGGGGCCTTTGCTGGCATTGAGGATACGAAACTGGATGCCCGCCTTGTCGATTACTTTGCCCATCAAGCCGTCGAGCGCATCGATTTCGCGCACCAGATGCCCTTTGCCAAGCCCGCCAATGGCAGGATTACAGGACATGACACCCACAGAATCGATCTTATGGGTCAAAAGAAGGGTTTTGGCGCCCATGCGCGCGGAAGCGGCGGCTGCTTCACAGCCGGCATGACCTCCACCCACCACAATGACGTCAAATTTCGTATTCATATCAGTAACTTACCTGATTATATTCCGGAAAATTAACTTTTCGCCTGACAGCCCTGCATTTTAGGGTATAATAGGCATTAAGGAAATTACCCTAATAACGTGAAAAGGGCAAGCGGGTTATAACATGGTGCTGATACGCGGCATAGACGACCTCTCGACCTACAAAGGAACTGCGACCGAGGCTTTCGGCGCGCAGGCCTTGGCACAAGCACAGCAAAAACTTGTCGAACATGACCCGATGGCTGTTGCGGCACTGACAACCTTTTACGCTGCTGCCGAAACACTCCGTTCCTCTGAAAACGCCTTCAACACGCGCGCGCGCAAAGGCGGGCCTGATCTCATGGGAAATCTGCGCTCCGAAGGGCAGTTCAAGGCGATCAAAGGGTTCAACGACGCCAAACATACGTTGCTGGGTGTTGATCAGGTAATTGGCCAGCAAATCGTTGAACTGGTTGAAAAATCTATCACAGGCAAAAGCCGCAGCCTGAAACGCTCGTTCCAGAGCTAAAATCTGTACATCTATACCGTCTTGACTCTGAAAGGCGCGTTCTTTATACATAATTCTGTATCAAAGACGGGTGCGCCATGGATAAAAAACAGAAGCAGGAACTCCACGAAGTCCTGAAAAAATACAAACGCTCCAAAGGCGAAATTGCCCGTGGCTACGCACGCAGCCTTGGCAAAGGCGCGATATTCGGCGTAGCTCTGGATGTTATTTTTACCGGCGGTTTCGGCACGCTTGCTGCGATCACGGCCGCCAGTTTCCCGGCATTGAAGGCCATGGGGCGCGCATCGCTTGGCGGCGGGCTGCTGCAGCTCGATGAGCGTCTTCAAAAAATCAAGGCCGGCGCAGATGCGCAGGTAATCCTGTTCACACTCCAGATGAACCTTTCGGATGCATTCGAAAAAGCAGTGAAGCGCGATGAACGAAAGCCTATCGACCCCGGCCATGCGTTGGAAAACGCGTTCTTTGCCTACGCGAAAGAGGCGGAAGAAGACGTACGCAAGCTGCGCCCCGCCTTTAAAATTGTGTCTGGCGGCAAGGGCAAATACGGCACAGATGAATACAAGCTGATGATTCACCGGCTGCGCGACAAAAACGAATTCACCAAGCAGAGGCTCCTGACGCTGGAAGAGGCGCGCATCGAAGTACGGAACAAAATCGATGCGGAAGACCGCCAGCTGGCCGATGATCTTGCGGAGAAACGCGCGCCAAAACCCGCGAACGATGTAAATCCTGCTGCGCCTAAAAAACGTCCCGGCTTTAACATCTAAATAAAAAAGCCGCGCTTACACAGCGCGGCTTTTTTTATCGTAAATTTAATTACATGCCGAAGCGCAGCAGCTTATGCAGTTTCGGCTGCGGCTTGTTCTGGTTTGCAACTTTGCGTTCCTGCTTTGCGGCCTCAAAGCTTTCACCAAGTTTTTTGCCGTTAAAGGCTGTGCCAGTAATGTCGATACTGAGGTTTTGCTGCACATCCGCTTTCGGCTGAACGGAGGCGGGTTTGTTGCCGCCCGCCATCCATTCCAGCGTTGACCCAATCGCCCTTGTCGTTGCGCCGGCCAAAAGGCCGACGGCAATGCTGGCAATCGCAATCACAGGTGCCGCGAATACGCCCAGCACGAAACCGCCAAACGCGCCCGCTGCCGCAAGAGGCGCCGCCGCGCCAAGCCCCAAGCTGGTGGCGAGCGCCGCCGATCCCGTTGACCATGCAGCCAGTGCCGCGCCGCCAAAGGGGGCTAGCGCTGCTGTGATAAAACCAAGACCGATCACGACCTTCGTGACGCGGGATGCCGCAGTATCCGATTTTTTTCTCATGAAAAAACTCCGGTTGTACATGTGTGATGCCTGCTTATCGTGAATGAAAACGAGCGCGCTGTCGAGCAGCATCACAGTAATACAATATGTAATTAGTGTTTATGCGCTGCGACCTTGTCGAGGAGAAGGCCGCGCGTTTTCTCATCGATAAAGGCTTCTTCAACCGCGTTACGCGACAGTTGTAACAGTTCTGCCTCTGTGAAGCGGAAATGGTCATGGGCGATTTTGTATTCGCGCCCGATGCTGGTGTTGAAAAAACTCGGGTCGTCCGATCCCAAAACAACCTTCAGCCCGTAATCAAAAAACTGGCGCAGGGGATGGGATTTGTAATCAGGATAAACCTTCAGCGCAATATTGCTAGAAACGCAGACCTCCGGCACCGCCAGAATGCTTTTCTGTTCCTCCATCAATTTCGCATCCTCGATGGCGCGCACCATATGACCAAAGCGGCGCACCTGCAAAATGTCGCGGGCCTGACGCACGGTTTCGGGGCCGGATGCCTCCCCCGCATGCGCGGTGCGGCCTGCCAGACCGGACGCCATGAAGGCGGGACGAAAATCGGCAACCGCATGCGCGTTTTCATCACCCGCCATGCCGAAGCCGGTGACCAGCGGATGATGATAGCTCCGCGTTGTATCAGCAACCTTCAATGCCGCCTCCGGTCCGTAATGGCGGACGCAGGTGGAAATCAGGCGCATTTCGATGCCGGATTCTTGTTTTGCCTTTTCGTAGCCATCGGCGATGGCGGCGATCATTTCTTTATAATCCAGCCCCACCATCGCGCCGTGATCGGCAGAGATAAAGAATTCGACATAGATGCAACCCTCCTGCGCGCCGCGGTGCAGATAGTCGTAGGTGATATCGGCGTAATCTTCGCGGCGTTTCATGACGGATGTTGCGTCGTCATAAGCCTTCAGGAAAGCAATGAGGTTATGGCGCGCATCGCCGTCGGAACTCCAGCGGAAATGCTCGCCAGAGCTGTCCATCAATTGGGGTGACGGGATGACGTTGTTGCGGCTGGCGATGCGTTTTGCCATTTCGGGCGTGATCGTACCCTCCAGATGGACATGCAAATCCACCTTCGGCAGCTTGCGGAAACCGTCGCTGAAAAACATTTATGCCGCTTCCAGAATGGTCGCGATGCCCTGACCGCCGCCGATGCACATGGTGGCAAGCGCGAATTGTTTCTTTTCGCGTTGCAGCAGCGTTGCCGCCTTGCCCGTCACGCGTGCGCCCGACGCACCCAGCGGATGGCCCAGTGCGATCGCACCGCCGTCGAGGTTGACCTTGCTGTAATCAGCGCCCAGTTCGTTCAGCACAGACATCGCCTGTACCGCGAAGGCTTCGTTCAGCTCGATGATATCAATGTCCTGGATCGTGATGCCCGCGCGCGCCATGGCTTTCCTGGATGCCTCGACAGGGCCGATGCCCATGATTTCCGGCGCGCAACCGGATACGCCGGTGGAGCGGATTTTCGCAAGGATGGTTAGCCCGCGTTCTTTCGCGAATTGTTCGGAGGTGACGAGCGTCGCAGACGCGCCATCCGTCAGTGGCGACGAGGTGCCAGCGGTGACGGAACCCGACGCATCGAATGCGGGACGCAGTCCGGCCAATCCCTCCAGCGTAGTTTCGGGACGGATGCAGCCATCAGCGGAAACTGACTTGCCATCAGGCGTCGTGATGATTGTGATTTCGTCTTTCGTGCGGCCCGCTTCACGCGCCAGCACGGCTTTCTGATGCGAATTCAGCGCATACTTTTCCTGATCAGCGCGTGGGATGGAATATTTGCGCGCAAGGTTTTCCGCTGTCTCGCCCATGCCGATATAGGCTTGCGGATATGTTTTCACCAATGCCGGATTCGGCAGCGGGTTGAAGCCGCCCATCGGAATGCGCGACATGGATTCGACGCCAGCGCAGATGAATGCCTGACCCGCGCCGCTGGCGATTGCGCCGACGGCCTGATGGATCGCCTGCATCGACGATCCGCAGAAACGGTTGACGGTCACACCGCCCATCGACAGCGGCAGGTTTGCGATGTTCACGATCAGGCGCGCCACGTTGAACCCCTGTTCTCCTTCGGGGAAGGCGCAGCCGAGGATCAGGTCTTCCAGATCAGCTACCGGCACATTGGTGCGCTTCACAAGTTCGGTGATGACGGCGGCGGCCAGATCATCGGGGCGCACGCCGGCAAGATCTCCCTTGGCAGCGAAATGAAATGGCGACCGGACGTAACCCGCGATGACGGCTTGGGCGGACATGATGAAAACCCCCTGAAAACAATTGTTTTATTAATATGGTGGAGTGGTAATACAATATCAAGAATGATAAAACTGCCTTATTCCATAGTACTTTAGAGGTATGCGATGCCTGAACCCCAGTCTGACAACAAAATCCCCCATCACCTGTACAAAGTGACCCTCGATTTCGCACAGCATCTGGACGAGGACAGGGCGCAGCGCCTGGGCGACGCGCTGGAGGAACTGGTCTCGGCCATCTCTCTCCATAATCGGGAAGCAACGGATGGCGACGACTGGACGATCTCGCTGACCAATTACGGCGCGCCCGATCTCGACGCCATTTTCCAGCGTCTCGAGGAAACCGAAGCCGGCATCATTACGCGCGACAAGATCACGTCCGAGCGGCTGCCGGAAAAAGACTGGCTGCGCCATGTGCACGACAATTTCCCGCCCGTGAATATCGGCCGCTTCTTTGTGCATGGTTCGTATTACAAGGGCGATATTCCAACAGGCCAGACACCCTTACAAATCGACGCGGCAACCGCATTTGGATCGGGTGAACATGAAACCACCCGTTCCTGCATGGTGGCGTTCGAACAGATCGCCCCGCAACACAAGGTTGAAAACGCGCTCGATATGGGCTGCGGCTCCGGCATTCTGGCGATTGCCATTCAGAAAATCTGGCCGGCTGCAAAGCTGACCGCGATTGATATAGACCCTGAATCCGTCATCGTCACACATCGCCATGCAGAAATGAACGATGTAACACTCGTGGCAGCGGCTGGCGATGGCTATAATACGCCGCTTTCTATCCAGAATGCGCCCTATGACCTTGTAGGAGCGAATATCCTTGCAGGGCCGCTGATCGCCATGGCGAGCGACTTATATAATGCGCTGAAGCCGGGCGGTTATGCCGTATTGTCCGGCCTGCTGAAACGCCAGCAGCAGGACGTGACCGACGCCCATCTGGCACAAGGGCTCAAACTGGTCCGCGCCATTCCTGACGGCGATTGGCTTGCATTGATTTTCCAGCGGGATAAGTGACTTTTACTTTTATCCCCAGCCCCTATATAATAGATAAAGCATACTCCCGGGGGACTTGACCATGCGTTCACTTGCCATTCTTGCCTGCCTTTTCACACTCGCAGCCGCGCCCGCGTTCGCACAGGCGCCGGAAGCTTTCGACATGGAAGGCCGGGGCGAACAATTGCCGTCGACCGATGAATACAACAATCTGCCGTCCGGCCTGCTGCTGTCACCCGAACAGGCGCAGGAAGCTGCAAAGGAAACCGGATCGGACCCTTCGAACGTCACCGAAGTCACACGCAAGGTCAACTACGACAAAATCATGGAGATGTATAAGGAAGGCAAGTTCGACGAAGTTGCCAAAAACCTCAAACCCCTTTCCGAAGGCGGACACCACGGCGCCGAAGAATTAATGGGCATCATGTATCGCCTCGGCCAAGGCGTGAAGGTTGACCAGTTGAAGGCTTTCGACCTGCTCAGCAAAGGCGCGGAAGCAAACCGCCCGCTGTCGCAGCATCACCTTGGCACCATGTATTACACGGGTGAAGGCGTGCCTGCCGCCGATGCTGTCACGGCATTGATGTGGCTGCACATCGCGATCGTTCACTATCCCGACGGCCCTGAAAAAGAAAGCGCGATCAAATCACGCGACAACATTTACACGCAGCTGACGCGCCGCGAAAAAGATCGCGCGCTGGAAATGGCGCGTGCATGGCTCACGAAAAAAGGCGAGGGCCACCTGCTGGATCTGCAGTAGCCCCCGCTCTTTATCTCGTGACGTTTCTTTTTTTACTTATTTCTTGAGGCCGATGCCTTTGGAGCCGAGCCAGGTCTTCGCGTAGTCATACGCATTGCCAGTCTGCTCCCAACCGTAATTCGCGCCATCGCCCGTCACGGTCGCCCATGCAGCGCCTGCAGTCTGGAATGCCGTCTTGAACGCGGACGGTTTTTCGGTGTTGAAGAATTCGTTGTTGCCAGCTGTTTGTGCCTGATCTGCCATTGTCTTCACCCTTGCTTATGCCTCGTTGAAACCTGAGGCAGGTTACAAGGATTCGTAAATTATGTCAAATGATATGGCCGGGTCTCTCAGCGGCGGGCGACGGGCGGGGTCAGTAACCGGCTGATATCCTGCTTGATATGGCGAAGATGCGTCCGGTTGAACTCGTCCTCCAGCCCGTCATACCAGCCGCTCGTAAACGGGCAGCCGGAAAGGTAGTTCTGTCCGTTCGGCATCAAGCCGATTCCCTCGATCATGCCCTGACGCAAGGGCGCAACGCCGATACGATTCGCTTCGCTCTGGTGTATCAGCGCCATATCGATCATCTCCAGCGCGAAATGATCGCAGGCATTGATGCGCTCGCGCTCGGCGAACCACTGGTTGAATGCAGACTTCAACGCTTCGCCATCGAATTGTTTTTTCGGGCTTGATTCAATCGCACGTTCGAACACGACAGAAATATCGCCGTTCGGTCCCGAGAGCAAATGTCGCCACAGGAATGACGCGCCACCCGACCGCAATTCCCATGCGATCAGATGCGTAACGGCTTCGATATCGGCTTCCTCGAAACGGCAAAGCTTCAAAAAATCTTCCGGGCGGAGCGCAACATCGGGGCCGCGCCCGCCATGATGATGCCAAGCACGGCGCAGCGCGCCGATGAAAGATACCAAATAACGGCTGACGCCTTTTTCGGATTTTTGCAAAAGGTCGGATTGATAGCCAAGGTCGAAATGGTTTTGGCCGGGATAAAAGAAACTCGCATGCGGTTCCAGCATCGGATCAAGGCCGACAGATACCTGATGCAGCATTGCCGACCGCACCAGCATACGACCGATCGGACTTTGTTCAAGGATACGGACAAGATTGCGGATATAGCCGACAAAGGCGCGTTCGCGCTCCTCGACAGGTGCCAGATAGGGCTCCCCGTCTGCGATCGCAAAGAGGCGAACGCGGATACGCTTGTCGCTGAAGCCCCCCAGCATCGATATCCCCCGTTGGCACCGCCGGAAAGTGATGGCGGCTAAAAGAAAATCCTAGTGACCGCGCTCTGGCTGCGTGGTGCGTTTGCTGCGGCCGGGCCATTTATTGAAGTCGACGACTTCAGCAGACAGCTTGACCGATTCCTTGACCATCTCCAGTTCCTTCTCCTGAAAGGAGCGTTCGAACTTGATGAACCAGAGGAAATTGGCATTCGAGCGATCCTCGACCGTGGAGTAGCACATGTCGGTCGGCTGGCGCTGCGATTTCATGGACAGGTAGTTGCGGCCATTCGGCATTTCGCCCAGACGCGCGAACAATTCCATGCTGACTTTCGGACGCTTCATGCCCGCTTTCATATAGCCGTGCTCGTCCAGCAGCATCTGGTGGATGATGCGCTTGTCGTGCAGTTTCGTGCGGCTGTCTTCGAAAAACTTGTCATACGCGGCGCGGCTTGCTTCGCCGTTGTTCAGCGTGCGGAAATCCGATTGCGCCTTCAGTTCGAAAATGCGGCTGACATCGGCCAAAGGGGTCGCGGTCAGGAAATCCCACGCCTCGGTTTCGCCCGCCAGGCGCAGTTCCCAGGCAACTTTCACGGAAACCATCAGCACATCAGCCTGTTGTGCGCGGTTGACCAAGATTGCCTCGTCGGGCTCGAAACTCAGGGGGTTCACCAGCGCGCCGTTTTTGTGCTGGCCGGCGCGGCGTAATTCGCGCGTCAGCAAATTCAGCAGGTCGCCCTTCATGCGGTACGGGTTCAGGGTGATGATGCGCTCTTCGCCGCGCACATAAAACTGCGACGCAGGCGACTGCGTGTCATATATGATTGTCAGCGTTTCGGGTTTCGCATCCGCGATCAGGCTTTCGCCGGTACGGCTTTGCAGCAGGATGCTTTTCAATTCTTCGACGGGAACAACATCCGCCTGCCAGCCGTTTTTATCGCAGATCCGGCTCTGGTCCAAACGCCAGTCAAGCGCGGCGCGGTTGCTAAGATGGGTTTCTTTGGTGCGCAGGCGTTTCGCGGTATCGCGGAAGCCACGCTTTTCGGGTTTGGTTGTCTGGAACGTATCGTCCATGCCCGCGTCTTTGCCCATGCTCACTGCCCTTTATATTCTTGTCTACACACCGCTCTTAAGAAATCAGGCTCCCCAGCCCTTTTTCCGCTCAAGCAAACAGCTCAACTTCCCTTACATTCATCATGGGGTGTAGATGGTTAACATCTCCTTTTACGAAGTCAAAAAAGCAGCAATATTAGTGAATTACGGAAATGAAACCGACATTTTTGGGATAAAAGAACCACAGAATAAGAATAATCTTGCTGTAAATCGGCAAAAATTATTGATTTTCGTCAGTCATTCTCGGAATTGATTCGATTATCCCTAATCGGGACAAGCACTTAAGCTGCGCTAACAGCATGCATTTCTGCATCCAGCGCAGACGTGGCATACGCTCGGGAACATCCCTGTATGCCTGATCGGCGAAATAGCCGGAGAGCGATGCCAGCATCGCAACCGCATCGTCACTTATATAAGAGCCGAATTGCTCCATCAGATCCTCGATTTTGCCAAGACCTTCGGCTTCGAGGTTCGAAAACAAAAACATTTGATCAAAAACAAGCGGCCCGTAACACGCATTAGGCCAGTCAACGGCGTAAGCGCGCGCCGCCGTGAAAATAAAATTGTCGAGGCGCAGATCGCCATGTATCAGGCCTTCGGGCGCACCAAGACGCGATGCGCGGACCTGCCATTCGCTCAGTGCGTCGATGTTTTTCAGGAACCAGCTCTCGGCCGCCGCCGGGTCTTCGAACAGCGTCAGGAATTTATTGCGGATCGCTGCATCGTTTTTCAACCGCTGCCACTTTTTATCGACGGAGAAAAACTGGCTGATATAAACCTGCTCCCGTACCGATGGCAGTACTTCTTTTGCACCGTCAAATTTCTGCCAAGTGCGGAATAGCTCCATCAGGCGCGGCAGCGACGCCAGTGCGGGGTCGTGATCCACGCATTCCCATACGCCCAGCATCCAGCCGTCTTCTTCGCCGTCAGACACAACGCCGATATAGGGCGGAGATGCATCGCGCAGCGCTTCAACAATCTGATAAGCAGAAATTTCTTGCGCAAGGTTTGCCGAACCATGCGCGGTCTCAGCGGGATGCGTGCCTTTGGCAAATACCTTGCGGCCCGATGCCAGAGTCATGATAAATCCGGCAGATGCGGAAAGCCCGCCAAATGCAGTGCCAGACGACACAATCTTGTCACCGCACAGCTTTTCCAGCTGGCGGAAAATCGTGGGCGGAAGGTCGGAGAATTCTGGCTTTTTTTCGCGGGCGTCGGGCTGTTTGATAAGCGCGGCCATGATATTACGCGGCTGCGTCCTGAAGAACAGGCATGCCTTCGATCTTCAGCTCTTCATCCGACATGCTGACAAGGCCATCCTTCTTCACATGCACCTTGGTACGGAACAGGCTATCCTTGAACACCATGAACGCCATCAGGTTAAAAGTGCCGTCGGAATCCTGCGATACCAGCGTGACCGGCTGCAGCATCTCCTGCATCACCTTGCGGCCCTGCAGCGGCGGCTCGATCTGCCAGCGGATGTCGTCGATCGTTTCGATGATCAGGAAACGACCATGACGGCCGCGCACATAGTTGAAGAAAAACTTGACGTATTCGACAACTGTATTGCTGTCGAGCACGATCGGCGCTTTTTCATTCGTCTCGTAAATCGCCTGGTTGGTCCAGTCGACCACATTCACGTCACCCGGCTTATAGATCGCATATTTGCGCGCGCCCGGAACGGCTGACAGGTCTGTCAGTTCGAACAGCTCGTACCCTTTGTAAAAGGGGAGCTTCTGGCTGCGCACCGTGGTGCTCTCCATCGAGAACGGCACGGGTTCCAGCTGCGGGTTGATCTCGCTCAGGATCCGCGCACCTTTTTCTGCGTCCAGTTTCTGCCAGTCTTCCGACATTTTAAGACCTTATGTTTGTTGTTTCATCCTAGCGCAGAAATTAACCATGTGAAAAGTGTGTTTTCGGCGTTCCATGGGCACAAATGTGGATAACCCTTTGGATAACCCTGCGCGTAAGATCGGGGGCGGAATTCTGACGGGATAACTACCCGAGTCCGAACAAGCACTTAACACGGGACTCGCGGGCTGGACTCTGGAATAGGATAACGTGGATAACTCGGGTTTACGAAATCAACGGTTATCCCCATTATCCACAAGCGTCAAGAATTAAGGGAATCCAGCAGCCTAGGTATGTTATGCGGCAAACAGTTCTTTTGTGTACCTCTACCCCGGCAGTGGCAGCAGGGGATAAAAAGTGTCCGGAGGCTTTATCCCCGTTACCCACCGCACAACAAACTACTACTAAAAGATTCTAATACTTATATATATTTAGGTTCTTAAAACGGATCACACATGTCTCAAGTCTCTGCAACGCAACAGATTACATCCAGCTCTTTCCTCAGGGCTCTACAGGGCGTGGCGCAAACGCCAGTGCCCTTCTGGCTCATGCGGCAGGCGGGACGCTACCTGCCGGAATACCGTGCCCTGCGGGCGACAGCAGGCTCGTTCCTGAGCCTGTGCTTTAATCCGGAATTTGCAGCCGAAGTAACGCTGCAGCCGATACGCCGTTTCGATATGGATGCCGCCATCCTGTTTTCAGATATTCTGGTCATTCCCCATGCGCTGGGGCAGCAGCTTGATTTCGTGGAGGGTGAAGGGCCAAGGCTTGGCGAACTCGACGTTTCAAAACTGGCCTATAATGCAGACAAACTATCACCGGTTTACGAAACCATCCGCCGCGTGCGCCGCGAACTGGCGCCGGATAAGGCGCTGATCGGTTTTGCCGGCGCGCCCTGGACGGTTGCCTGCTATATGGTCGACGGGCAGGGCGGTGGCGAATTTACACGCACAAAAACCTTCGCCTATAAAGATCCCGCAGCCTTTGATGCGCTGATCGCAAAAGTTGTGGATGCAACTGTCACCTATTTGGTGGCGCAGGTACGCGCTGGCGCCGATGCGCTGCAATTGTTCGACAGCTGGTCAGGATTGTTGCCCGAGCCATATTTCACGCGCTGGGTCATCAAGCCGTCGCAGGAAATCCGCAAACGCCTTGCCAAAGAATGTCCACAAACGCCGATGATAGGATTTCCGCGCGGTGCTGGCGGGCTGTGCCCGCGCTACGCAGAACAAACAGGCTTTGAAGGCATTGGTCTTGATACGCAAGTGCCGCTCGATTGGGCTCTCGCAAATTTTGGTAATGGCAGATGTTTGCAGGGAAACCTTGACCCGGTCCTGCTGCTGACTGGCGGCAATGCGCTGGAACAGGGCGTCCGCAATATCCTCGACGCAGCACAGGGTCAGCCCTTTATCTTCAATCTCGGCCATGGCGTCATCAAGGAAACACCGCCCGAGCATGTGGCGCTGCTGGCGAAAACAATCCGGAGTCATGCCAGATGAAGACAGCCATCGTTTTGTTCAATCTTGGCGGGCCGCTGCAAAAGGCGGATATCAAGCCGTTCCTTTTCAATTTTTTCATGGACAAGAATATTATCGCAGCGCCGCTGCCCATCCGTTACTTCATCGCGAAATACATTTCCCGAACGCGCGGCGAAGGCGCTGCGCTGGAGGCTTACGGACGTCTGGGTTTCAAATCTCCTCTGCTGCAAAATACGCAGGCACAGGCACAGGCGCTGGAAGCTGCGATGAATCTCCGCATGCCCAATGTGAATGACATGGTGGAGGTTTTCGTGTCCATGCGCTATTGGGAACCCTCCGCCGAAGATACTGTCGATGCGTTGGAGGCTTATGCGCCCGACCGCATTATTATGCTGCCGCTCTATCCCGAGTATTCGACAACGACAACGAAATCATCTTTTGAAAATTTCTTGCGCGCTGTTAAGGCGGCGAATGGGGACCTGAATAAACGCTGGAATGATATCGGTTTACATCGTATCGGCTGTTATCCCTTGCTGAAGGGATTTGTCGATGCCTCGGCCGACCTTATCGCGTTTTCGTTGAAACAAGCGCCCGCCGATGCGCGCGTGCTGTTTTCGGCGCATGGCCTGCCTGAAAAAATCGTGCAGGGCGGCGACCCGTATCAGGATCACTGTGAAAAATCCGCCGCAGCGATTGCCGCAAAACTTGGCCTGTCGAAAGACCAGTGGCGCATTTGCTACCAAAGTCGTATTGGCCCGCTGAAATGGATCGGCCCCTCCATTCGCGAAGAACTGGAACAGGCGGCGAAGGACAAGGTCGGCGTGGTGATCTATCCCCATGCCTTCGTGTCCGAGCATGTGGAAACGCTGGTCGAGCTCGATGAAGAATTCAAAAAGGAAGCGGAACATCAGGGGGTGCCTTATTACGCGCGCGTTCCGACCGTTTCGACGCATCCGTTATTTATCGACGGCCTTGCCGATATGGTGATGGAAGAAATCGCCGGAAAAAAACAACCCAAAGTCTGCGGCGGCAAATTCACGCGTTGCGGCTGTATTTCGGAGGCGGCATGAAAGAGTTTATTTTCGCGCATTACGATGTCTTCAAGGCGCTGCATCTGATTGCGGTCATCTCCTGGATGGCCGGACTTTTGTACCTGCCCCGCCTGTTCGTCTATCACGCCGATGCCGACAAGGCATCCGAGCTGTCGGAGACGCTCAAGATCATGGAGCGCAAATTGCTGCGCCTGATCATGAACCCCGCGATGGTTGCAGCCTATATTTTCGGCGGGTTGATGCTCTGGGCGAATGCGGATCTTTTGAAAATGCCCTGGATGCATATCAAGATTACGCTGGTTGTACTCATGACCGGCTTCCACCATGCCCTGTCACGCTGGCGCAAGGCATTTGTGGTGGATGCCAACAAACACAGTCATAAATTCTACCGCCGCGTGAATGAAATCCCGACCATCCTGATGATTGTTATCGTCTTTTTAGTCATCACCAAGCCGTTCTAATTTCATAATGATTCCAATATGCTAGGTTTTACTTAATACTTTAGCGTTGACATACAAAGGCTTCCTTGCTAAAACTTACAGTATCAAGCCTTAAATCAAAGGGCAGACCCCGCCGGAATTTCCGCCGCGGGCGTGGCATTCAAAAACATGCACCATCTCGCGAAACTGAAATTCCCATCATCGCAACACGACTTTTCCCGACTTAAAAGAACGAAAGAACAACACAAGTGGCAAAACCCCCCAGACATTCCGGCAGCCGTCACGGCGGCGGATCCCGTCATCACGGCGGACACAGCGGCAACAATAACGACGGAAACGATGTCCCCCCTCAACGCCCGCAGTCGGATGTACCACCCGAAGAAGAAGCCGCCGCTGCCAAGCGCGACCCGAATGCCAAGGTCATGGACCTGCATGAGTTGAAAACAAAATCACCCGCCGACCTTCTTGCCTTCGCCGAAAGCCTCCAGCTGGAAAACGCATCGGCCATGCGCAAACAGGAAATGATGTTTGCGATTTTGAAACGCCTTGCTGAACAGGATGTTCCCATCCTGGGCGCTGGCGTGCTGGAAGTTTTGCAGGACGGCTTCGGCTTTCTGCGCAGCCCGGAAGAAAACTATCTGCCCGGCCCCGACGATATCTACGTTTCACCCTCGCAGATCAAGCGTTTCGGACTGCGTACAGGCGATACCGTCGAAGGCGAAATCCGCGCGCCCAAGGATAACGAGCGTTACTTCGCTCTCCTGCGCGTTAACCAGATCAATTTCGAAAGCCCCGATAACATCCGTCACCGGATCAACTTCGACAACCTGACCCCGCTTTACCCGGACCGCAAGATCAAGCTGGAACTGGATGATCCGACCGACAAGGGCGGCGGTGTGAAAAAAGAAACCAAGACCAACAAGAATGCCGCCGTGCAGTTGCAGCGCGTGATCGAGCTTGTCTCGCCGCTCGGCTTCGGCCAGCGCGCGCTGATCGTCGCGCCGCCCCGTACCGGTAAAACCGTGATGATGCAAAACATCGCGCATTCCATCGAAACCAACCATCCCGGCGTGTACCTGATCGTCCTGCTGATTGATGAGCGTCCCGAGGAAGTGACCGACATGGCGCGATCCGTGAAGGGCGAAGTGATTTCCTCCACTTTCGACGAACCGGCGGCGCGTCACGTGCAGGTTGCAGAAATGGTGCTGGAAAAAGCAAAACGCCTCGTCGAGCACAAGCGCGACGTCGTGATCCTTCTTGACTCCGTCACCCGCCTTGGCCGTGCATACAACACCGTTGTGCCGTCGTCTGGCAAGGTCCTGACAGGCGGTGTCGATGCGAACGCGCTGCAACGCCCGAAACGCTTCTTCGGTGCGGCGCGTAACATAGAACAAGGCGGTTCCCTCACCATTATCTCGACCGCGCTGATCGATACAGGTTCGCGTATGGACGAGGTGATTTTCGAGGAATTCAAAGGTACCGGTAACTCGGAAATCGTCCTCGACCGCAAACTCTCCGACAAGCGCGTCTTCCCCGCAATCGACATCCAGAAGTCGGGCACGCGTAAGGAAGAACTGCTGGTCGAACAGGGCATGCTGTCCAAGATGTGGATCCTGCGCAAACTGATGTCCCCCATGGGCACAACAGACAGCATGGAGTTCCTCATCGATAAAATGAAGGACACAAAGAACAACGACGAATTCTTCAAGATGATGAACCAGTAAGGCTGAAATGCCCAGTATTGGCGTTGTTCTGACGATATTGGCTGTTCTTGCAGCGATTTACATGCTGCATGAATCTTTTATGTTGTGGCGCGGTACGACACGCAAGAGGCGTTTCTGGGTTCAGTTCAAGCCGGACGATCCTTTGTTATTAAAGGCGGTGGACAGGGCGCGCGAAACGCTGCACGTTTTTGACGCCTTGCGTGAAAAATATCCGCGCTACTCTTCGCTGGCGCTTGGACCCATTCAGGAAGACGGCGATACTCTGCCGGTGCTCGTCTGCCGCAAAGTGCCGGAAGGCTATGTGGTGCAGCGCGCGCGCAATCAGAAAGAGGGCTACGCCACGCCGGAGGGCGAAGAATTCACTGCAACACCTGCCGATATCGTGGATTGGATCGTATACGAAAGCGAAAAGAAAGACCGCATCTACGGCGGCTATACTTTGCGCGCGGTCGTGGATATTGCCGAACGGGATGGGTTGCCAATACCCCCCCATGCGCGCCGCCAGTTCGAGAAATTTGTCGACTCTTAAGGCGCGGCGGTCTTGGCAGCCAGTTTTAGCAGCGTCAGCACCCAGGCGGGTTTCTGCACCGCAAAAAATGTACACAATGCCCAGGCGACAAGTGTCGTGCCCAATGCGTGAGTCCCTTGCTCGCCTGCCGTGGGCAGGCCTTTGTCAGTATTGCTGGTCACTTCGCCCGGCAGAAGTTTTTGCAGAGCGCCGCCCGCCATATAGCGGATCGTCAGCCATGCCACCACAAATCCGGTCAGCCAGATAAAGAGATCAGCTACAACGGCGTATTTCGCATAGCCCATAGCGCCTATTTTCGCGGCGTTATACATTTGGGCAGGGCTGAAATAATATCCGGCATAAATGCCCGCTGCGATGATGCTGCCCAGGATCAGGCCCTTGATACGCGGGCCCTTGCTGATGGCCAGTATCGCGTCGCTTGAATATTTGATGCCAGCCTTGACGAATTTGTCCGAAATCACCAGTGGGTATTCGCGCGCGATGGTCTGGTAAACCTGACGCTTCGAATGATGCGATAATCCGCCCAGCATTTGCCGCAACACGCGGTATTTGCATGCCTGCGCAATCAGCGCCTCCGCCGCCAATGGTCCCTTTGACAGCTTGAACAGCGCATTGATGCCGGGCTTGATAACGGGGTCCAGCACGGGGTCAATACCCATGATCTTGCCCGTCAGGCCGGCGACGCCCGACGGATATTGCTTCCCTTCAATCGAAAATTCGACATTCGCGATGGGCAGGAAAGCGAGGAAAGGAACGACCAGCAGTTTTTGTTCGGTGTTCTGGTTCAACCGGAAAATTTCCGCATGGCCTTCGGTTGCCAGTTCGCGCTCCCCCAGCCGGTCGATGATTTCCTGCAAGTCAATCGGCATCAACTCGCGGTCCATCTCGAAACGCGCCTCGGCATGGAAAGTCATGTCATAAGTATGTGTCCAGAAACCGCTCCGGTCGCACTCGGTACAGCCAATTTTGGCATTGCCGCGGCAAACGCTGCAGCGTACGGCTTTCATGCCGTTGCAGGCCGTGCATAAAATACGGCCGACGGATGAACAGCGCTGGCACGGGACACGCCCGCCATCTTGCGTCTGCACGCCGCCATTCCCAAAGCAGGCGGGACATTGTGCCTGCCCGGTCGATGCGCAGTTGACGCAGCCAACGCCCCCCGTTCCGTTGCAGGTCGTACAAGTGTAATGCGCAAGGCCTGCGCATTTTGAACAGCGGTCAACAACGCAGAATTGTTTCTGTGTCACCTTCAGCGGATGCTTGAAGGGCTTGATGCCCCAGCCACGCGCGGGGTCCTGATCCAATACCTGCAGCAGTTCGATCTGCACGTTTTTGTCTGTCACGGCCTCGGGCGCCAGCGCGGTTGCCGCCGCGATGACGGCGGCTTCGCTGTCCAGCACCTTGCCGTGCTCGCGCTTGCCACTGAGCTGTCCTTTGACAAAGTCGGGCTTCAGTTCGATAAAAATAGCGCCGGGCAGCTGGTGTACCAGCGTTTCATGGCGCGCAAGGCGCACCTGTTCGCCTTTCAACCCGTTGCCGTCGACCAGCCTTCCCAGCGTCTCGGCCGCTTTCTGGCTGATCTGGAAATGCTGCTCCGATGGCTGTTCCGGGACGAAATCCGGCTCCGACATTATTTGCCCCCGCTTTTGGTCAGCTGCTGTGCCAGAAAATCAACGGTGCGCGCATTTGCCATGCGCGCCGCTTCCTTGTCGTAGTGATCGCCACCTTCACGCGCGAAGGCATGATCGACATCGGGGTAAACATGGATCTCGATGTTGCTATGATTGTTCAGCGCCGCCCGGATTTTTTGCTGTGCTGCCAGCGGGACGAATTTATCTTTTTCAGCGATATGCATCAGTAACTGGTGTTTCACGTTATCGGCTTCATCCAGCATGTCCTGAATTCCGACGCCGTAATAGCTGACATTACAATTCGCGTCGGAACGTGCCGCCATCAGGTAAGCAAGTTTGCCCCCCAGACAATAGCCCAGCGTGCCAACCTTGCCCGTGC
The DNA here is from genome assembly GCA_038247245.1 of Bdellovibrionales bacterium. Classification (GTDB taxonomy): domain Bacteria; phylum Pseudomonadota; class Alphaproteobacteria; order Micavibrionales; family UBA2020; genus JAPWJZ01. The sequence continues at coordinate 29,474 of JBBRVE010000008.1, forward strand.
AGTTTTCGTTACTGCGGATATGGGCAAGTGTGGATTTCAAATCCTCCACCCCCAGATCGACGTTGAAACCTTTATAGAGCTCGAAGGCGCGCGCCCATTCCGCTTCCGTTTTATCGGTAATCTGTATGCCGGGCTCCTGACGCCAGAACAGGTCAGGCGCAATCGCGATAAAGCCTGCCATGGCAAGGTTGTCGCAAATGCCGCGCATGACTTTGTTGATACCGAAAATTTCCTGGATCACCACGACCGCCGCTGCGGGCAGCGCGGTGTCGGGATAAGAAACATAGGCGCCGAACTGGCCGCCATCATGCGCGTTGATCTGAATATCTTTTTTCATAAAAACACCTCACCAAGTCTTCCTCAGACTATCGTCTTATGCCCTCGGGTCAACATCAAACTGGGCTTTATCAGCCGTCATTTGCGGCCTCGTGACGGCGCCTTGCGCGTTCGTGGAGCAGGAGTTCACGCAGCGCGTCGGGATCCGTCACGGGCGGGGAACAGCTGCGCCCGAAGCACACATAAGCGGCCGCCTTGCCGCTGAGCGGTGTCTTGCCATAGGCGGGGTGGCTTTCCGGGAGGCTTTTGCCTTCCTGCGTTTCCATCACGACCAGTTTCGGCAGCGAAACCGATTTAAGGGTATCCAGAATTTGCGCGCGGCCTTCCTTGCCTGCAATCACGACAGAGGCAGGGTGCGACAGGAAATCGCTGTTGGTCAGCAGGGTCGAGAGCGGATAAAACCGTTGCATGATATCGCCGGAAAAAGCCCGCGCCGTGCCTTCGGCATATTCAAGGTAAACACTTTTTCCCGTCACTAGATAAAGCCGTGTTAACACGCCCACCATGGTGCCATTGCCGGCGGGTGTTGCCGTATCATCTGCGGTTTTAGGACGCAGTAATAAATCGGGCTGCGCAGATGACAGAAAAAAGCCCTTGCCATCGGCATCCCAATAACTGCGGATGGCAATCGATACCCATGTTTCTGCCTGTGCCAGATAAGCGGCATTGCGCGTGGCTTCAAAAAACAGCAACGCGGCTTCGCTCATATTTGCGTAGTCATCCAGTGTTGCCGTATGCGCATGTTTGCCATTGCAGAACACATGCCACAACCGACCGTCCGGCTCCATCATGTTCTGCGTCACAAAACGAAAGGCATTGCCCGCCGTTTTCAACAGTTCCGGCATATCCAGCGCCGCGTGTGCGCGCAGCAGGCCGGTGATCGCAAGCCCGTTCCAGTCTGCCAGCACTTTATCATCGCGCGCCGGCGGCGGGCGCAGGTCGCGGTGTGATTTCAGTTTTTTGCGCAATGACAGCAGTTTGCGCTCGTCCTCGTCCGGCAACAGGGTTATCTGCGTCAGCCGGTTCGGGATATTGACACCTTCCCAGTTGCCACCCAGCGTGATGTCGTAAACGCGGCGGAAAAGCGCACTGTCGCTGCCCAGCAACGTATCCACCTCCGTCGCCCGCCAGATGTAATATGCGCCTTCTTCGGCATGCCCTGTCGCAGTCAGACTGTCTGCATCATAACTGCTGGCAAAGGCTGTCGCATCGCTGTGCGTCACGGCCATGTCCCGCTCCAGCCATGCGGCTGTTTCGCCGATACGTTCGGCAAATAGGGGGTTTTTTGTCTCGCGGTAAACTTCCGACAGGATGCCCAAAAACAGCGCATTGTCGTACAGCATTTTTTCAAAATGCGGCACCAGCCATTCCGCATCGACGGTGTAGCGGCAAAACCCGCCGCCCAGATGATCGTACAACCCGCCCTGGCACATATGGGTCAGGCTGTGGATGACGGCAGATTTAAAAGCATCGCTGCCGGTGCGGATATACGCATCCCACAGCAGCGATATGATCGACAGTGACGGAAATTTCGGAGCATCGCCAAGCCCGCCATTCACATCATCCATGCGCGACAGGAAATAAAGGCTGATTTTATCGAGTATCTCGCGAGATACGATATGTCCTTCCTGACGTTCCTGCAGTTTATGCAACGCGGTTGTCAGGCTTTTGACGTTATGCGTGATCTTTTCCTCTTGCCCGTGCCAGCTTTCGTTGACTCCGCGCAGGACTTCGCGGAAACCAGGCAGGCCATGTCGGGGCAGGGGCGGGAAATAAGTGCCGCCCCAAAACGGCTCGCGCTCCGGCGTCAGGAACATCGTCAACGGCCAGCCGCCCTGCTGTCCCATCAATGCCAATGCGTTTTGGTATATCATGTCGATATCGGGGCGTTCTTCACGGTCCAGTTTGATATTGATGAAGTGCTGGTTCATCAATGACGCGGTTTCGCCATCCTCGAAGCTCTCATGTGCCATCACATGGCACCAGTGGCAGGCGGCATAACCGATCGACAGCAAAATAGGCTTGTTGAGCACGCGGGCTTTTTCAAATGCTTCTGCACCCCAGGGCATCCAGTGAACCGGATTGTCCTTGTGCTGTCGCAGATAGGGACTTGTTTCGTTTGCCAGAAGATTCATCTTGCCGCTGTCTTTCCTTTAACCTAGGTTAAACCTAGAACGGGGTTTGCACATGAGCAATGACGAATTGTTTTTCCGCCAGCATATCTTTTGCTGCACCAATGAACGCCCGCCGGATAACCCGCGCGGCAGCTGCAAGGCGCGCGGCGCGGAGCCGTTGCGCAATTACTTAAAGGCGCGCGTCAAGGAACTCGGCATTGAAGGCGTGCGCGTGAACGGCGCGGGCTGCCTCGACCGCTGTGAACTGGGGCCCACAATGGTGATTTATCCCGAAGGCACTTGGTACACCTATAGCAGCCGCGAAGACGTCGAGGAAATCATCGAAAGCCATGTGAAAAATGGCAAGCCCGTCGAACGCCTGCTGCTGACCCCCGACCAAAAAGAACCGCGCGCCGAACAAAAAAAATGACGGATACGATCTTCGCCCTTTCAACCGGTTCTTACCGCTCGGCAATCGCCGTAATCCGCGTATCGGGGCCGAGGGCAATTGAAGCGTTCCGGTTGCTTACAGCCAAAAAAACTTTCCAGCCACGGCGTGGCGTTGTTGTGACGCTGACGGATCCATCCACAAAGGCCGTGCTCGATTTTCGTGCGTTGGCGCTTGTATACCCGGGCCCTTCCAGCTTTACGGGCGAAGACACGGTTGAATTCAACGTCCATGGCGGACGCGCTGTTATCGAAAGCATCTTGCGTGCGCTTGCGCACGTTCCGGCTTGTCGCCCCGCCGACCCCGGCGAATTCACAAAACGCGCGTTCCAGAACGGCAAACTTGACTTGACCGAGGCGGAAGCCATTGCCGACCTGATCGATGCCGAAACAGAAATGCAGAAGCTGCAGGCAATCGCACAGGCGCATGGTGCGCTATTGCAGCTTTATAGCGGATGGGCAGATACACTGTCGACAGTGCTGGCGCATCAAGAAGCCGATATCGAATTCCCCGAAGATGATTTGCCCAGCGGCCTGACGATGCAGCAAAAACCGCAAATCGAAGGCCTGCTGCATAATATCCGCGTGCACCTCGATGATAACCGCCGCGGCGAACGCCTGCGCAACGGCATCCGGGTTGCGATCATAGGCGCGCCGAATGCAGGCAAATCGAGCCTCATGAACGCACTGGCCCGCCGCAATGTGGCCATCGTTTCAGAAGAAGCCGGCACGACGCGCGATGTGATCGAGGTTCATCTGGACCTTGGCGGTTATCCCGTCATTCTTGCCGACACCGCAGGCCTGCGCGAAACAGAAAACAAGATCGAAGCGGAAGGCATCCGTCGCGCCGAAATGGCGGCACGCGATGCAGATTTGAAAATCGCCCTCTTCGATGGGACGCTGCCTGACAAAGATCCCGAGACGCTGAAACTTGTCGATGAAAACACTGTCGTCGTCTTTACCAAGGCCGATATCGCAAAAAAACAAATCCCCGACATTCAGGTATCCGCATCGACAGGCGAAGGTATCGACGGTTTGTTGAAACAACTCACCGCCGCCGTCGCGCAAGTGTTTAAATCAAAGCCTGGCCCTGTGTTGACGCGCGAGCGCCACCGCGCAGCGCTGGTCGATACGGCGGCGGCAATCGACCGCTGTCTTGCAACGCAGGCGCCAGAACTGGCGGCGGAAGATTTAAGGCTCGCCCTGCGCGCGCTTGGCACAATTACCGGCCGAGTCCATGTCGAAGACCTGTTGGATAAAATCTTCCGGGATTTCTGTATCGGCAAGTAATGCGTACCCAAGTAACGGATTCTATTTGTAGATTCAGCGCCGCGATTAAACGCTTGCCAAGCACGCTGAAACGACCTAAGAATAGTCGAAACCCCCAAACAAAACGCGGTTTCATTCATCCGGCAACGGCGCACAGCCCTTGTCGGCATTTTTGTGTGTCAAAACCGGAGCAAAGCGATGAGAATCGAAACCGAACGCAAGCTGGACTTTAACGATGTGTTGATCCGCCCCAAGCGTTCGCGCCTGAAATCGCGCGGCGACGTGGAAGTGAAACGCACATTCAAGCTGCCGCATGCCAAGGTTGAAATCACCGGCGTGCCGATTATCGCCGCTAACATGGATACCGTCGGCACCATAAAAATGGCTGCCGCGCTTGCGGAACACAGTATTTTCACATCGCTGCACAAACATTACGCCTTGGACGACCTGCAAAAGGCAAATGTATCCGGCGATTTTTCCTTCGCCACTTTCGGCATCGACGATATCAAGAAAGTCGACCATGTGCTGGAGGCGTTGAAAGGCAGCAACGTCAACAAAATCTGCCTTGATGTTGCGAACGGTTACACCGAAAACTTCGTCGAATTCGTACAGCTGGTGCGCAAGCATCATCCCGAAAAAATCATCATGGCCGGCAACGTTGCAACGCCCGACATGACCGAAGCATTGATTCTGGCGGGTGCCGATATCGTGAAGGTTGGCATCGGCCCCGGTTCTGCCTGCATGACGCGCGCCATGACGGGCATCGGTTACCCGCAACTATCCGCGATCATCGAATGCGCGGATGCGGCGCATGGCCTGTCCGGCCTGATTTGCGCCGATGGCGGCTGCAAAATGCCGGGCGACGTCGCCAAGGCGTTTGCGGCGGGTGCCGATTTCGTGATGCTGGGCGGCATGTTCGCAGGTCACACAGAATGCATGAATGATGAACAGCTGAAGCAACTGGCCGCATCCGACAACAACATGGTCGAATACTACGGCATGTCGTCCAAGGTTGCGATGGACCGCTATTCCGGCGGCGTTGCGCTGCACCGTGCGTCCGAAGGACGTGTTGTGAAGGTGGAATACAAAGGCGATGTGAAGCACACGATTCAGGACATTCTGGGTGGCCTGCGTTCGGCCTGCACCTATGTTGGTGCATCCACGCTCAAGCAGTTTTCCAAACGCGCGACCTTTGTGATCAAAAACTCGGTCTAACGCACGACGCGCAGCAGCAGGGGCTTGCTACCCTGCTGCCGGTAAAAGGTCATACCCTCCACCCGCTGCAGCCAGTCGGGTAATGCCGCATCTTCTTTGAAAAAACGCGGATGGTAAACGGGGCATACGAGCAATGTGTCAACACTGCGCTGTTTCAGCAGCGCATGGAAGCTGTCAGTATCGGGCGCCTGCCGCATCGCCTTCAGGTCGCGCAACCCCGCAGCCTCGCGGTGGTAATTCGATCCGATAATGCGGTAGGGCGTGAAAAACAGCATTTCGCCGCCCACATCTTCGTAGGTGTAGAAAATATCGCTTTTATCACCCAGCAGTTTTTGCAGTTGCTGTGTCTGGATCACATACTGCACCTCGCTCATGCAGCCTGTGCCGGGCGCATGACCGGCCACTTGCGTTTTCATGGTGGCTGCCAGTGATCCCATGATATAGGCGGCAATCATTGCAACCCACAAATACGGCTGCCAGCGGCGCGGCGCGAAGGCGAAACGACGCACCGCAATGCTGATTGTCGGCAACAGCGCCGCGCACAAGATAATGGATACCGGCGCCAGATAGTATGCCCAGCGCGTCTGCACCATCGTCAACGCAAGCATCAGCGACAGCAACACCCCCAGAATAACCAGCGGCCTGCGGCGTTGCGGGCGGCGGTGACGCCACAAAACAGAAAGCAAAAGTATAAAGGCCAGCGCCGGCTGCAGCAAAGTCGGCCCATAACTTGAAAAAGAAGTCTCCATCAAGGGGTGCGCTTCGCTTACAAGCGGCAGGAAGTCGGTGAAAATATACGGATCGGCATCCGCCATGGGTCCCATATAGAATTTCGGGTAAAACATATAAATACTCAAAGCGCCGGCAAGACCTGCCAGAGCCGCAACTATTATCCTGATGGACGGTCTGCTTATTTTGCGCCAGATAAAAAATATTACCAGCGTGACAGCAGCAGATACCCACAATGCCAGCACCTGGACAAGCGACAGGGAATCATACGTGGTGCGCGTAAGAATATTGGCGGCCGGCATTTCAACGAATAGGCCAGCTGTCACCGTGAACGCGGCACCAGCCGCTGCCAGTACCGGCAGCGTCAACCGTTGACGGTCGTCGTGCGTCGCCTGCAAGGCATCGAGGCCCAGAATGCCGATGATTGCGGCATATATCAGCAGGCCTTCAGGGCTTATCCATGTAATCAGACCCAGCAATATCCCCACCGCCAACGCTTGCGGTGTGCGCATAACGCCACCTGTCAGCAAAGCCAGTACGCCGCACCACAGCACGCTCATCAACCCGTGATGGTCGGCGTCGCCGGGTTTAAAATAATCAGCCATATACGGGCTGCAGAAAAACAGCAGCAGAACACATACCAGCACATGGTTATGCCGGAAAATTTTCTGCGCCGTCGCCGCCATCAGACCCGCCGCCACCAGTGATAACAAAACGGGATACCACGCCGCCGCCAGCATCAACCGCTGCTCTGTTGTGTTTGCGGCGGGTGTCAGGTGATAAAGACCGGCCAGAATAAAATCGAGCGGACGCGTCCAATGCGATTCTATTCCTCCGATGGGCGCGTTCGTGCCGGACACTGCAGGGCTGAAAAATTCGCCCGTTATCCACTGGCGCACTTCGGCCAGCCGCATCCAGACATCGGGGTTATAGGGATGCAGCGGCGCTGCCAGCACCGGCCAGTCTGACAAATCCATCAGCCGCAGTATCAGCGGAATGCCAATAAGAAAACAGAATGTAAACCAGATACCACGCCGCCAGCGGCTTGTGACAGGAGCCGTACTCAAGGCAGCACTTTCAGCAGCAAGGGTTTCGCCCCCGGCATGTCAAAAAACTCTAGCCCCGTGACGGGTTGCAACCATGCGGGTGCTTTATCCCTTCCAAGGCTGTTCAGGAAACTGCCCGGTTTTTGTCCGGCAGGGCAGAACAGCAGCGCGCCGATCTCGCGTGCAGCCAGCGCCTTCTTGGCAGTCGCGGCGTCCGTCGCGCCACGTATGCCCGCCATATCGCGCAGACCGGTATGTTCGCGGTGATAGTTCGATGCAATGATGCTGTATGGCGTAAAAAACTGGATTTCGCCGCCAATATCTTCGGGCACGAAAATAACCAGCGGTTTGTCGCCAAGGTGTTTTTGTAACTGCTGCGTTTGCACGACATGGCGCAGCTGCGTCGTGCACCAGGCATTCGGTGCGGGCTCGCTTTTGACGCTGCGCACCATCATCGATGTCGCCAGCACCGCAAGGCCGAGGACGACGTAAGGACGTGCTATTCGTGGCGCACCGCGCAACCATGATCCGGTATCCCCCTTTGCCGCAGTCGCCAACGAGGGCAGCAGCATGGCAACCGCAATTGCCGCTACAGGCTGGAGATAATAACCCCAGCGCGCCTGCAGCAATGTCATGACCAGCGTGAGCAACATCAACGCGCCCAGCACCAGCAGGCGGCGCAACCGTGCCTCGCGAATTTTCTGTTGCGTCAAGGCAAAGCCCATCAGGAATATCGCCAGCGCGGGGATCATCAGCGCCTTGGATGCGAATTCCGGCGTGCTGTGCAGAAGCGGTTTTGCCTCCGCCACCATCGGCAGAAAGCCTTGCAGGATATAGGGGTCTGCATCGCCCATCGGCCCCAGATAAAAACGCGGGAACAGGGCATATTGCGCGAGCAGCATGCCCGCGCCCAATACACAGGCAGAGAAAAAGCGCGCGGCGGCGGTCATCGGCACCCGGAATAGTCCCGCCATGGCCGCCGTTGCCGCCACCGTCAACCAAAGTAACGTCACATGGACGATCGATAGTGTATCGAGATAAGGATGGCTCAATATCTCGCCAGCCGGCATTTCAACGAACAGCGCGCCCGTAAGTGTCAATGCTGCGCCCAAGGCGGTAAAGGCGGGCAACAAAACGCGCGCAGGGCGCAAGATGGCATCGATGCCCAGCAGCAGGAAAACGGCGCCCGCTAAAATCAATGCCTCCGGACTGGCCCACAGCATCAGTCCCAGCAGTACACCCGGCAACAATCCCGTTAAGGCTGATACCTTATCCGACATCAACACCAGCAACAGGCCGCACCACAGCGTCGCCAGTAACCCATGATGGTCTGCATCGCCCGGTGATGTGTAATCATAAACGCTGGTCAGCAGCAGGAGTGCCGCACAGCCCATGACCTGCACATGCCGGAACTGCCGCCGTGCCGCCGCCGCCAGTAATCCGAAGGTCGCAAAACCAAGCGTCACGGGCAACCACGCCGCTGCCAGCATCAGGCGCACATCCATCCCATAGCGCGACGGCGACAGCGCATAGAATACGGACAGCAGAATATCCATAGGGCGCGTCCATGGCGTCGTGATACCGCCGATGGGCGCATTTGTGCGCAGCACGGCATGGCTGAAAAAATCGGCGCCGCTTATCCATTGCCGCACCTGTGTCAGGCGCAACCACGCATCGGGGTCGGCTGGGTTCAGCGGAAATTCCAGTTTGGGGAAGGCATAAACTTCGCTCAAATGCCCCGTTAGCTTTGATGTGCCAAGCGCCAGCAGCGCAAACAGCCCCCAGATCAACCCTTCGCGCAGGCGGCGCGGGCTTGTCGCTTTGAACGGTGATGATGTGGCGGCTTCGCTATGAGGCAGCAACAGACGGATAAAAAACCAGCCGCCACCTATGCCCGCCGCGGCGCCAATCGCCAATGCTGTCAGCCGCCCGAATGAATCCAGCGGCTGGGGCATCACATGCAGCAGGCGCGCAAACAACGCAAAACTCAAAATCGCGCCCGCAAAGGCCAGCGCACCAAACGGCACCGGTTGCCCCTTGGCGGTTTTTAATGTCGCATCGCCCTGAAAAATAAACGCCCGCCCCGCGAGGTAAAGCCCCAGCGTCGCAACGCCAAGCCCGGCCAGCCGGGCCAGATGCACATGCCAGCCGGCACCCGCCAGCAACTCCATGACCGCCGCGTCCAGCACGGCGCAAAACAGGCTCGCCGCCAGAAAGCGCCGGATGACAGGATGGGCCGAAAGGGTCAGGGACATATGATTGAACAACCTCCCGCCGTGAATGGCCGGGTCAGGTTATTGTGCAGCAGCATCCGGCGGGTGAAAAGCTAAACCTCGTGCGGCCATGATTGCGGAAAATCGGGGGGCAGGGACGTACGGCTCTATGCCGGTCAAACGTACGCCCAAAAAAACGAAGCCCCGCTTTCGTCAGCGGGGCCAGTTTTATTGTTCTTCTTATTTCTTACAGTACCCTCTCATGAGGCCGAGAGATCCAGTGTTGAGCCATTTTTTTTGCTTATGGCGGGCTTTTAGTACAGATATGTTGTGTGCGGATTGAAACCCCAGACTCAACATCTTTTAAGCAAAGCGGTTATACCCCCGCGCATAAAAACCCGCAAGTTATTCTTTTCATAAGATTATTATTATAGACTAACGCAGGAAAACATTATTATACTGCGCTGCAACATCAAACTGCGTAATTTAATTCCAATCGTTAATGATGCACAGACTTATCCATAGCCCCGAGGTGGTAGTCGATGACTCGAATCGACAATCAACCGGACTCATTCCAGCCGCAGCGGATGGCGTGATGGCAGATATGCCGTAACCAAGAAATTACGTTGACGAAAATTAAAAATATCAGTAGTTTGCCCTTCGTCGTTGACTAACAACGATTCCGACAATATGGAACAGTATCATGAAAAAGACCTCGTCCCTGAAATCGCTGAAAACACGCGATAAAAACAACAAAGTGGTTCGCCGTCGTGATGGCCAAGGCAAGATGCGCCTTTACGTCATCAACAAGGAAAACCCCCGCATGAAAGCCAAGCAGTAATCTCTCCGAACGTTTTTTCCGTGACTCCCCGCAAGGGGCTTTAGGAACCCAAGATGCTCTCGAGACTGCTAGGCCTTATGTCCGCCGATATGGCGATCGACCTTGGAACCGCAAACACGCTTGTGTATGTGCGCGGGCAGGGCATTGTCCTGAACGAACCTTCCGTCGTTGCGATGAAATACGAAGATGGCAAGAAACTGCCCCTCGCAGTTGGCGAGGACGCAAAGATGATGCTGGGCCGCACGCCCGGTAATATCGTCGCGATCCGTCCGCTTCGCGATGGCGTCATCGCGGATTTCGAAGCCGCGGAATTCATGATCAAATACTTCATCTCGAAGGTGCATAACCGCCGCAGCTTCGCGTCACCCCGCATGGTCATCTGCGTGCCTTCCGGCTCTACCGCCGTCGAGCGCCGCGCCATTCAGGAATCCGCGGAATCCGCAGGCGCGCGCGATGTGAAACTCATCGAAGAGCCGATGGCTGCCGCAATTGGTGCCGGCCTGCCTGTGACCGAACCGACCGGATCCATGGTCGTTGATATCGGTGGCGGCACAACGGAAGTCGCCGTCATTTCACTGGGCGGCATCGTCTATGCACGCTCCGTGCGCGTCGGTGGCGACAAGATGGATGAAGCCATCATCAACTACATCCGCCGCACACATAACCTGCTGATCGGTGAATCCACCGCCGAGCGCGTGAAAAAAGAAATTGGCTCTGCCTGCCCGCCCGAAGACGGCGAAGGCCGCCTGATGGAAATCAAGGGCCGCGACCTGATGAACGGCGTGCCCAAAGAACTCGTAATTTCCGAACGCCAGATCGCCGAAGCACTGGCGGAACCCGTCGGCGCGATCATTGACGCCGTAAAGGGTGCGCTGGAACACACTGCGCCCGAACTGGCGGCCGATATCGTCGACCGCGGCATCGTTATGACCGGTGGCGGCTCGCTCCTTTCCAACCTTGATTACGTCCTGCGCTATGCGACCGGCCTTGCGGTCATGGTGGCGGACGACCCTTTGTCCTGCGTCGCGCTGGGCTCGGGTCAGGCGCTTGAAAACCTGCCCAAGCTGCGCGGCGTCCTCAGCTCGATGTACTAAACGGAGGCTTCTCAAGCTTCGTTTTCCCGATAGATACAATTTTAAATAACAGTTTCAGCGACTTGAGCGGAACTTCCTTTTGCTTTTGTTAAGAAATTCTTGCTATAATTAAGTCTGGGTTCATTTTTAGGGTTCGAGGCCCTGCTTGGTTTCTCACAGTCCACATAAATCCGTGCTGCAGTCACTGCCGATGAGGACGCTGACCACGCGTCTCACGCCTGCCGTCCTGATTTTGCTGGCTGTCACCCTGATGGTCTTCCACAAAATGGACGCCCTGCCTGTCGAACAAATGCGCGTTGCGCTCACCGACAAAATGACGCCCGTGATGACGGCTGTTTCCAGCCCGTTCGTGGCACTCACAGATTCCTTTGACGGCATCGCCACCCTGCGTCAGCTGCGCGCCGAAAACATGCAGCTGCGCGAAGAAAACGTGAAGCTTCAAAAATGGTATGAAAATGCGCTGCGCTATCAGGCGGAAAACCAGTCCTTCCGCGAACTGCTGAACGTCAAGGCAGACCCCGCACTTACCTATGTCACAACGCGCGTTGTCTCCGATCCCGGCGGGTCGTTCGTGAAAAGCGTGTTGCTGCCCGTCGGCACCAACGATCGCGTCAGCAAAGGCAATGCGGTGATGTCCGGTCAGGGATTAATCGGCCGCGTGACCGAAGCCGGTGACCGTTCCGCACGCGTATTGCTGGTGACGGACTTGAACTCCCACATTCCCGTGACCATCCAGAACACGCGCACAAAGGCCATTTTGGCGGGCAAAAACACCGATTTGCTGAAACTGGAACGCCTGCCGCAAGATAGCGGCCTGACCGTCGGGCAGCGCGTCGTTACCTCCGGCGACGGCGGGCAACTGCCGCCTGATGTTCCGATTGGCGTCATCGTCGAAGTCGGCGCGGAGGGCGTTTTCGTCAAGCCGCTTTCTGAAATTGAAAAGATCACCTATGTTCAGGTCATCAACGCCGATGTTGACCGTGGTTTATCAACCGGCGAAATCAGCACGCCTGTCGATAAACATTCCAGCAAAAGAAAATGAGCATGGCTTTTCGTGCCGATGACGGCTGGCAGGGCTCGACCGCAAGCATGCTTGGCCGCTGGGCGATGACGGCGGTTTTTATCGTCGTGCTGCTTGTGCTGTCCACCTTCCCCTTCAAGATCGGCCATTTCGGCGAAATACGTCCGTCCTTTATGCTGATGGCAATCTACTACTGGGCGATTATGCGGCCGTCGACCTTGTCGCCCATCGCGACCTTTATCGTCGGCATCGCCTTTGACCTGATGGGCGGCTTTCCGCTGGGGCTGAATGCGATGACGCTGCTGATCGTTCAATGGGGAACGCGCCGACAGCGCAAGTTCGTCTTGGGGCAAGGCTTTATCGTGCTGTGGATGGGCCTTGCGCTGGTCAGCCTCGGTGCCGGCCTGTTCCAATGGGCGGTCTATTCCGGCTTTCACCAGAATTTCCAGATGGGTTCGCTGAAACCCGTCCTGACCAGTGTCATTATGACGGCCGTGATTTTTCCGCTGATCGTCCTGCCGCTTTCGGCCTTTAACAAAAGCCTTGCCGAACGGCAATAACCGGCCGGAATCCCGTTTAAATTCCTGCAATGCTTCTGTAATATGCCCCCATGAACCGGGATATGGAGAGATATAAGGAATTCTCCCGCCGCGCCTTGATTATCGGTGCGGTGCAAACATCGCTGTTCGGTGTGCTGGCCGCGCGCCTGGGTTATCTGCAGGTGGTTGAACAGGAACGGTTCCAGACGCTTTCCGATAAAAACCGCATATCCTTGCGCCTTGTTTCCGCAGGTCGCGGCGAAATCATGGACCGCTTCGGGGTGCCGCTTGCGATCAACACGCAGAACTTCCGTACCTTCCTTGTGCCCGAACAGGCGAACGATGTTGAAGAAACATTGTACCGCCTCTCAAAACTGATCCCCGTGACAGAAGATGACAAGCAGGCCGTACTACTGGCGCTTGGCAAGGTTCGACCCTTTACGCCGATTCTTGTGAAGGAAAACCTGACCTGGGAAGACATGGCGATGGTTGAACAAAACTTCCCCGACCTGCCAGGCGTGTCGACCGAAGAGGGCGAAATCCGTTCTTACCCGCTTGGCCTTGCGACGGCACATATCATCGGTTATGTCGGACGCGTCAGCGAAGCGGAGCTTGCCGCTGAAGAAATCAAAAACCCCGTCATGACGATCCCCGGTTTTCGCATCGGCAAAACGGGCGTCGAGAAAAAATTCGACGCGGAACTGCGCGGAGTCGCCGGACAAATCCAGGCCGAGGTCAATGTGGTTGGCCGCGAAATCCGCGAACTGTCGCGTCGCGATCCGAAAAAGGGCCACCGCCTGACGCTGACGCTCGATGCAGATTTGCAGATGCAGTGTCAGGAAATGCTGGGCAAGGAACGCAGCGCGTCCGCCGTTGTGATGGACGCGCATACCGGCGAAGTTTACGCCCTGTGTTCATTCCCCAGTTTCGATCCCAACCTGTTCAGCCGTGGCATCCCCGCCGATGTGTGGGAAGGCCTGCTGGCCGATGAAACAAACCCGCTGACGAACAAGGCGGTTGCAGGCCAGTATCCACCGGGGTCTTGTTTTAAAATGGTGACTGCGCTTGCGGCGCTCGATGCCGGCATCCCGCCCGGCACGCATGTTTTCTGCCCCGGCTATTACATGCTCGGCAAGGATAAATTCCACTGCTGGCGTCCCTCCGGCCATGGCAGCGTCGGCTTCGAAGGGGCCTTGATCCAGTCTTGCGACTGTTTCTTCTATGAAATGGGCAACCGTATCGGCGTCGATGCAATTGCAAAAATGGCGCGCCGTCTTGGCCTTGGCGCGAAAATGGGTTTCGAAGTGCCGGGCGAGGGCGAGGGCATTATTCCCGACCGCGCATGGAAGCTGAAACGTTACAAGGAACAATGGCACAAGGGCGAAACGCTCAACAGCGCGATTGGTCAGGGGCATACGCTCACAACGCCGCTGCAGCTCGCCACCATGATAGCGCGACTGGTGAACGGCGGGAAGGCCGTGAAACCTGTGCTTGTCCGCTCGATCGAAGAAAAGGGCAACCAGATCCCTGAATGGAAACATATCGGTCTTAATCCCGCGCATCTGGCAATCGTCATGCGCGGCATGGACGGTGTCGTGAATGGCGCAAACGGTACGGCAAAAGGCTCCAGAATTACCGAAGCGCCCTATTCGATGGGTGGCAAGACAGGCACGGCGCAGGTACGCCGCATCACGGCCGCCATGCGCGCACAGGGCATCAAAAACGAAAGCCTGCCATGGCGTTGGCGGCATCACGCGCTGTTTGTAGGCTATGGCCCGGTCGAAGACCCGCGCTATGTAACGGCCGTCGTTGTGGAACACGGTGTCGGCGGCGGCAAGGCCGCTGCTCCTATTGCGCGCGACATTTTGCTGGCCATCCAGAAACGCGCACCGCACCGCATCCATACCGTCGATGAAGCGGTGGAAGCCGCGTCCGCCAGCGGGGAAGCTCCGAATAAACCAGCCCCGCGCAGCAAGCGCAAGAAAAGGCAGTAACCCATGCGCCGCGAAAACATGAATATGTACGACAAACTGTTATCCATCAGCTGGCCGTTCCTGCTGCTGATCACGATGACGGCCTGCGTCGGCTTCGTGTCGCTTTATTCCGCAGCGGGCGGCAGCCTTGATCCTTGGGCGGGCAAGCAGATGATGCGTTTCGTCATCGGTATGTGCGGGCTGATCGTTACCGCGCTCATCGATATCCGCATCTGGATGAAATTCGCCTATGTCATCTTTGGCTGTGTAGTTGTCCTGCTGGTTTATGTGGACATCAAGGGACATGCCAGCATGGGCGCGCAACGCTGGATCGATCTTGGTTTTTTACAGCTGCAGCCGTCGGAGCCCATGAAAATTGCCATCGTGCTGGCGCTCGCGCGGTTTTTCCATGGCGCAACGGCGGAGGATGTCAAAAATCCGTTCTTCCTGATCGTGCCGCTCGGCATTCTGGCGCTGCCGGTGCTGCTGGTGATGCTGCAGCCTGATTTGGGCACCGCGATTTCGCTAATTGCGGCGGCAGGGGCGATGTTTTTTTTGGCGGGCGTTTCGTACTGGATGTTCCTTGTGGTCGCAGGCGCCGGCATCGCATCCATGCCGGTGCTGTGGCATTTGCTTCATGACTACCAGAAAAAGCGTGTCATGATCTTTCTGGATCCCGAAAGCGATCCGCTGGGTGCCGGTTACCACATTACCCAATCGAAAATCGCGCTGGGCTCGGGCGGCGTCTTCGGCAAGGGGTTTCTGCACGGCACGCAAAGCCATTTGAACTTCCTGCCGGAAAAGCAGACCGATTTTATCTTCACCCTGTTTACCGAGGAATGGGGGCTGGTCGGCGGTCTTGCCCTTTTCAGCCTGCTGGGCCTGATTATCGCCTATGGGTATATCATGGCATTCCGCTGCCAGAACCAGTTCGGGCGGCTGCTGGTCGCTGGCATTATCGTCAATTTTTCCCTTTATATTTTCATTAACACAGGTATGGTCATGGGACTTTTGCCGGTGGTGGGCGTGCCGCTGGCGCTGGTGTCGCATGGCGGCACAGTGATGCTCTCGGTGTTGTTCGGCTTCGGTCTTCTGATGTCGGCCCATGTCCACCGTGACGTCAAATTCTCGCGCCGCGGTCTCGATGTCGTCTAGAAAACAAGAAAAAATGAAAAAAACAGCAGCTCAAGCCAAGAAAACAGTCAAAAAACCCACCAAAACCAGCGTAAAAGCGCCAAAAAAGCCCACAAAACTGCTGGGCAGGGGCGAACCGGCGCCTGTACGTGTCGAAAACCAGCTCGGCAAATCCAAATGCGTGATCGTCTGCGACCATGCCAGCAACCGCGTGCCGAAGGCGCTCGGCACCATGGGGCTATCAAAGACCGACCTCAAAAAACACGTCGCCTGGGATCCGGGTACCGAAGATATCGGATACTACCTGTCGAAAAAAATGGATGCGGCACTGGTGCTGGCGAGCTACTCGCGTCTTGTGGTCGACCTGAACAGGGGAGAAGACGCGCCCGAATGCATGCGCGCGGAATCCGACCATATCCGCATCCCCGCGAATGAAGGCCTGAAACCGGCGCAGAAAAAACAGCGCCTTGCCGAAATTTTTTATCCCTATCACAAAGTGCTGAACGCACAGCTGAAACGCCATATTGACAAGGGCTTTGCGCCGCTGCTGCTGTCGCTGCACAGCTTTACGCCCGAAATGGACGGGTTCAAGCGTCCGTGGCACATCGGCGTGTTGTGGAACAAGGAAGAAGGGATTGCCAAGCGCCTGGTCGAGTCTCTGCGCAAAAATAACCCAAGCTTACGCATCGGCGACAACGAACCCTATTCGTTGAAGGCATCGAACGTGACCAAAAACACCATCAGCACCCATGCCGAAGCACACGGCCTGCCCTATGTGATTGTTGAGTTCAGACAAGATCTGGTGGGTACAAAGGCGGGTGCACGCAAGTGGGCGGAAATTTTCCTGCAATCGCTTGCGCCGGTGATATCCGACCCCGAACTTTATCGCCTGAAAAAGAGCCGCAGGTAACCATAATACTGGTGTTTTCGCATAGGCTGAATCGCGCGCCGGAATCGCTGAAAAGCCTTTAACGGCGCGCTTTTTCGCGTGATTTCGAATCGCGCTGTTGCTATAATTTCACCATTACACTACATAAGTTGCATAACCGAATTTAAGGGATGGTTTTCGTCATGAAATTCACCATTGATCGCGCCGATTTGCTCCGCTCCCTGAACCACGTCCATAGCGTGGTCGAACGCCGGAACACTATTCCAATCTTGGCAAACGTCCTGTTGCGCGCGGAAAAAGACTCGCTGTCGCTTACGACGACCGACATGGATCTCGAAATCGTTGAATCGGTTTCAGCACATGCCTCCGCCCCCGGTGCCACGACAGTCCCTGCCCACACGCTGTATGACATCGTGCGCAAGCTGCCCGATGCATCGACCGTTGAATTTACGACCGGCGCGGGCGAAACGACACTGCTGGTGAAGGCCGGCAAGTCCACTTTCCGCCTCGGCTGCCTGCCGACCGAAGACTTCCCCAAAATGGGCTCGACCGAAAAATTCTCCTACAGCTTTTCCGTTCCCGCAGCAGACCTGCGCACGCTGATCGACCGCACGCGCTTTGCAATCTCGAACGAAGAAACCCGTTACTACCTGAACGGCATCTATCTGCATGCAGCCGAAAGCGACGGCGTGTCCGTCCTGCGCGCCGTTGCAACCGATGGCCACCGTCTCGCGCGCTTTGAAATGCCGCTGCCGGAAGGCGCAAAAGACATGCCGGGCGTGATTATCCCGCGCAAGGCGATCAACGAAATCCGCAAACTGATCGACGAAGCGGGTGATGCTATCGAAATCGGTCTGTCCGACAACAAGCTGAAATTCAGCTTCGACCACGTCACCATGACGACCAAGCTGATCGATGGCACCTTCCCCGATTACGAACGCGTGATCCCGAAAAACAACGACAAGTTCCTCGAGGTTAATCCCGCGGCATTTGCATCGGCTGTCGACCGCGTGTCGACCATCAGCTCGGAAAAATCCCGCGCGGTGAAGCTTACGCTGAACGGAAAAACAATGACGCTGTCGGCCAATTCACCTGACAGCGGCTCGGCCTCGGAAGAAATCGAAGTGCGCTTTAACGCAGGCGCGATGGAAATAGGCTTCAATTCCGCTTATTTGATGGATGTCACCCGTCAGATCGAAGGCGAAGGTTGCCGCATTTCGCTGTCCGATCCCGCATCGCCCACCATCATTCAGGATATCGCGGACAATTCGTCGCTGTATGTTCTGATGCCCATGCGTGTCTGATGCGCGACTAACAGACAACAGTTTTAGAAAAACGGGCGCTTTTTATACAAGTGCCCGTTTTTTTATGCGTGTGTACTGGCTTTCGCGCTGGGAAAGCCTATAAAATAGCAGGAACGAAAGCGTCCGCCTGTGCCCTTGCTCCTTCAAAAGCTGAACCTGACCCAATTCCGCGGCTATGAAACGCTGCGCCTTGATCTTGCGGGCGCGCGCATGGCTGTGTTTACGGGCCCCAATGGCGCGGGGAAAACCAATATCCTCGAAGCCGTCAGCCTGCTGATCCCCGGCAAGGGTTTGCGCGGTGCGGAACTGCTGGAAATGAAAAACCGCAATGCGGGTGCGGAAGACCTCTGGGCGGTATCCGCCGAGGTTGAAACCGCCAGCGGCTTGAGCGTGCGCCTCGGCACCGGCCTCGACCGGAATTACAAACGCCGCGTCGTGCGCATTCAGGGCAAGGAAGCGAAGGCCCAGAACGAATTGTCGTCATTTATGTCCTGTGTCTGGCTGACGCCGCAGATGGACAGGCTGTTTCTGGAAGGCGCATCGTCGCGCCGTAAATTTTTCGACCGTCTTGTCTATGCGTTCGAGCCGGGCCATGTCACGCGCCTCAATCATTATGATACCAACCTGCGCGAACGCCTGAAGCTGCTGACAGAACACCGTCACAGCGATCCGCGCTGGCTCGACGCACTTGAAACGCAGCTGGCGGCGGATGCTGTTTGTATTGCGGCATCGCGCCTCAATCTTCTCTCGCGCCTTGCGCATTATGTCGCGCAGCTGGGCGAAGGGCGCACGCTGTTTCCGCTGCCCTATATTTCGCTTTCCGGCTGGACAGAAAGCGAAATCCAGCGCCAGCCCGCGCTTGCGGTTGAGGAGGCGTTGAAAGAACGCTTTAAACAATCGCGCGGTCTTGATGCCCATAGCGGAAAGTCGCACGAAGGTGTCCAGCGGAGCGATTTCCTTGTGCGCTATGCGGCGAAAGATATGCCCGCCGACCAATGCTCGACCGGCGAGCAAAAAGGCTTGCTGCTGGCAATCGTGTTAGCCCACGCCCTGATGATGCGGGGCGAAAAGGGTTTTGTGCCTGTGCTGCTGCTCGATGAAGTCGCCGCGCATCTCGACGATGCGCGCCGCGATGAACTGTTCACTATTCTTATGGCGCTTGACGGGCAGGTGTTCCTGACCGGCACCGACCCCGGGATTTTCAGCCAGTTGAAAAACAATGCGCGCTTTTATCAGGTCGATGGCGCGACCGTGACACCCAAGGCGATGCTGGAGTCTATAGCAAAATGATACACACCGGCGCAGGCTTCCACGAATTCATGAGCGGCTGGGGTTGGGTATTCGCATCTCTCATCGCCGCTGTTTTCTCGGCGGGATTCTTCCTCGTCAACCAGTACATGAAACAACCGGGGCATCTGCTGGTGTTCTGGATGCGCGTCGTAATCGTGCTGGCGATGACGCCGATGATGCTCTATGTCGAGCTGCCGACCGATCCGCGGTTCTATGCGGCGGTACTGATAACCGTGATGGTCGGCACCTTTTCCGACATTCGCATTTTCAACGCCAGCGCCATGTATGGCGGCGGCGTGGTCAGTCGCGTGCAGCCGGTGACCGTCTGGTGCGCGTTTCTCCTGTGGTTTTTCTTTGATCCCGGCCTGTTGATGAAATATGCCGAACGCCCTTTGAATACGGCCGTCATTCTTGGCGCGCTGATCGGTTGCGTGTTCTTTGCCATGCGGCTCAACAAATGCGAAGTCACGAAAGCGGCGCTGATGTATACCGCGCCTGCGCTGGCCGGTTATACGCTTACTACCGTGCTGAACAAATACGCAATGGATCACGGCCCGCTCGAAGGCGCCGTTTACGGCTACATGTATGTGCAGTCCCTGATCGCCGTATTCCTCATCGGCGGCTACACGCTTTATCGCGGCATCGGCCCGTCGACGGCGGTCAGCTGGGTGAACACGAAAATGCTGAAGGCTGTGCTGCTGTTATCGGCCGCATGGGTCTGCCACATGATTTTCAAAAATTACGCCATGGCGTTCACGGCGAACCCGTCCTATCAGGCGGCGATCAACCTCAGCACCCCGGTTTTTATTGCCCTCTTTTACATGGCTGCGAAGCACAAGGAAGAGGCCGCGGTATGGCCGGGCATGGGCATTGTCGCTTGCGCGGTGCTGCTGGCGCTTGCCTCTACCCGCTAAAAAGCCCCCCTTTCGGACAGCGGTTCAGATGCTGGATTCTGGAAATCTACAAGTGCCTGAAATCAGGGGCTTTTTCGGGGTCATTTTTCGGGGCTAAAATATTGATTTTAGGGAATTTTTCGCACCTCTTTTTACTCCAAATTTCTGTCCTATTTTGCTATATTACTGGTGTATAATTCCAAAGACATGACAAGGGAAAATGACATGACCGAACCGGCAAAAAAGTCCGACAAGCAGATCGCTGTCGACGACTACGGCGCGGATTCGATCAAGGTCCTGAA
The DNA here is from genome assembly GCA_038247245.1 of Bdellovibrionales bacterium. GTDB lineage: Bacteria > Pseudomonadota > Alphaproteobacteria > Micavibrionales > UBA2020 > JAPWJZ01. Next base: position 50,123 of record JBBRVE010000008.1, read on the forward strand.
GGGCCTCGATGCGGTACGCAAACGCCCCGGCATGTATATCGGCGACACCGATGACGGCACCGGCCTGCACCATATGGTCTACGAAGTCGTCGACAACTCGATCGACGAAGCACTGGCCGGCCATTGCGACGGTGTTGATGTTACGATGAACGCCAATGGCTCCATCACCGTGCGCGATAACGGTCGCGGCATTCCCGTGGAAATCCACAAGGGCGAAGGCGTGTCCGCCGCTGAAGTCATCATGACCCAGCTGCATGCCGGCGGTAAATTCGACCAGAATTCGTACAAGGTATCGGGCGGTCTGCACGGCGTCGGTGTTTCCGTCGTCAACGCGCTGTCCAAAACGCTCGATCTGCGCGTCTGGCGCGAAGGCAAAGTCTGGGAAATGCGCTTCACGCATGGCGTGGCTGACGCGCCGCTGAAGCCTGTCGGCACTTGCGATCCCGATCATACCGGCACGGAGATTACCTTCCTGCCGTCGACTGAAACCTTCACGATGATCGATTTTAGCTTCACCACTCTCGAGCATCGCATGCGCGAATTGGCGTTCCTGAACTCCGGCGTGCGCCTGACATTGATCGACAACCGCAAGGCCGAAGCCAGAAAAAGCGAATTCATCTATGACGGCGGCCTCGTCGCCTTCGCAAACTTTCTGAACCGCGCGAAAACAGTGCTGCACAAGCCCACCATCTATGTGAAGGGCGAACAGGCCGGCATTACGGTTGAGGCCGCGATTGAATGGACGGATGCCTATCACGAAGATACCGTCTGCTTCACCAACAACATCCCGCAGCGCGACGGCGGCACGCACTTGTCCGGTTTCCGCGGCGCGCTGACCCGCACAATCAACAACTACGCCGAACGCTCCGGTATCGCGAAAAAGGAAAAGGTCGAGCTGACCGGCGAAGACATGCGCGAAGGCATGACTTGCGTTCTTTCGGTCAAGGTTCCAGACCCCAAATTCTCCAGCCAGACGAAAGACAAGCTGGTTTCATCCGAAGTGAAGCCCGTCGTTGAATCGGTCCTGGGCGAAAAACTGTCCGAATGGTTCGAAGAAAACCCGCAAGACGCGAAGAAGATCGCCGCGAAAATCATCGAGGCGGCGACTGCCCGCGAAGCCGCGCGTAAAGCGCGCGACCTGACGCGCCGCAAGGGACTGCTGGATATCTCATCGCTGCCCGGCAAGCTCGCCGATTGCTCTGAAAAAGATCCTGCCCTGTCCGAAATCTTCATCGTCGAGGGTGACTCGGCGGGTGGTTCGGCGAAACAGGCGCGCAACCGCCGCAACCAGGCGATCCTGCCCCTGCGCGGTAAAATCCTGAACGTGGAACGCGCGCGGTTTGACCGCATGCTGAACTCCGCCGAAATCGGCACACTGATCACCGCGCTTGGCACCGGCATCGGGCGCGAGGAATTCAAGATCGATGATTTGCGTTATCACAAAATCATCATCATGACCGACGCCGACGTTGACGGGTCCCACATCCGCACGCTGTTGCTGACGTTCTTTTACCGCCAGATGCATGAAATCATCACGCGCGGGCATCTGTATATCGCGCAGCCGCCGCTGTACAAGGTCAAGCGCGGCAAGGCCGAGCGTTACATCAAGAACGACGCCGATCTGGAAGAATACCTGCTGGACAGCGCGGTCGAAGACCTGCGCTTCAAAATCGCCGGCGGCGAAGTTGCCACCGGTAAAGACCTGAAGGGCATTTTGCTGCTCTCGCAGAAGATCAAACAGAGCCTTGACCCCATCATCAACCGCATCGGCAACCAGAACGTTGTCGAACAGGCGGCGGCGGCGGGCGTGTTCAACCCCGACAACCACACGCAAGCGGTTGCCGATACGGTTGCCAAGCGGCTCGACGTGATCTCGGAAATCTACGAGCGCGGCTGGAAAGGCCAGCTGCTGGAAAGCGGCGGCTTCGCCTTTGCGCGCACGGTGCGCGGCGTTGAAACCCGCATCGAAATCACCGCCGAACAGCTGAATTCCAATGACGGCCAGCGCCTCGGCAAAAGCGTCGAGGTCTTCACCGAATTCTTCAACGGCCTCGGCACGCTGCAGGGCGGCGACAAGGATGTCGCGATTTACGGCCCTTACGACCTTTACACCAAGGTGATCGAAGCCTCGAAAAAAGGCCTCGGCATCCAGCGCTACAAAGGTCTTGGTGAAATGAACCCCGAACAGCTGTGGGAAACGACGCTCGACCCCTCCATCCGCTCGCTCCTGCAGGTGAAGGTCGACAAGGAAGACATGGCATCCGAAATCTTCTCCACCCTGATGGGCGATATCGTGGAGCCACGCCGCGACTTCATTCAGGAACACGCGCTGGAAGTAACGAACATCGATACCTGAAACATAAAATTGGCCAAAGAAAAAGCCCCGTACCAATTTGGCCGGGGCTTTTTTCTTGTTTGTGCGGTTTTAGTTAGGCAGCCGATTTCTTCTTTTCGGCCGTAACGGGCATGGCCTTGGCTTCGCCCCGCATGAAATGTTTGCGGCAGAGCGAGGTGTACATTTCGTTGCCCCCGATGGCGATTTGCTGGCCGGCGGTCTGCATGTCGCCCTTGGGGGTCAGGCGGGCGGTCATGGTCGCTTTTTTACCGCACCAGCAGATCGCCTTGATTTCCTCGATATTGTCGGCGAAACGCAGCAAAGCCTCGGATCCCGGGAACAGCTTGCCCATGAAATCGGTCTTCAGGCCATAGCACATGACGGGAATTTTCAGGTCGTCCACGATGCGGGCGCACTGGAAAACCTGTTCTTCGGACAAAAACTGCGATTCATCCATGAACAGGATATCCACGCGCTTGTCGTTATGCATGTCTTCGACAAAGGCGAAGACATCGGTCGTCTTGTCAAAGGTATAGGCCGGGCAGTCGAGGCCCAGGCGCGACGAGATTTTCGCCGCGCCTGCGCGTGTGTCCAGCTGCGCAGTCATCGCAACCGGGTTCATGCCTCGCTCGAAGTAGTTGTATTGAGCCTGAAGAAGTTGCGTCGATTTGCCTGAATTCATGGCGGCATATTTGAAGTAAAGCGATGCCATCGACGGTCTCCCTTTAATAATTCGCTTCGGTGATATTTTTTTATTCTTTGGAAGTCTGGATACTATCTAACTTCACTGAATCGCGCCATAGCGAAAAGGCGCCATTTTAAAAAACGAAATAAATTTGCGCGGCCGCCACAACGCGCGCCAAGCTTCTGATGAAACAGATTATTTATCGAGCGGTTTTTTATACGTCTTGAAAATCTGGAAACTGCTGCGGATATCGGAGTATTCCGAGATCATCATGCCCGTGCGGCACAGGTCCGTATAAGCCGCAAAACCGCCGCCGATTTTCGACGGCTGCAGCGAGTTGCGCGGCAGGTGGTTGACGATGACGGGCGCGCCGGTTTTCTCGTCACGCTTCAGCTTGGCGTTCAGGATGTCCTCGAACGGGATCATCGACGTGCCAAGGCCGTCGGCCACGGCGTTGCCCAGCACCAGCGCAAGGTATAGCTGGTCGTTGAATACCAGCAGGTTGCCGCCGGTCGAATTGGTATAGTTGCCCATTTTCGGCACATCGGTTGCGCGCATGACGACGCCGCGATAGCTCCAGTTCGCGCCGTGGTCGATCGACGCCAGCATGATGATGCGGTCGGGCAGGCTCGACGCCGTCGTGAAGGCCGACAGCGTCATGAACAGGGTCTTGGCCTTTTTCAGGTAAACAACGCTGGGACGCGCGTAAAACACGACATCCGCAAGCTCGGGGCTGATTTCAGACAAGCGATGTTCTGCAAGGCTCGCAAAGGGTTCGGGCGGCCATTTGGTGTTGGGGGCGAAGACCCATTTTTCCTCGCTCCAGTTGCTGTCGGGGCGGTTCGCGGTTTTTGCCACGATCATGCTGTAATAACGCGCGGTTTTCTCGTCGCCGTTCCAGAAATAACGGTAAGCGAAAAGTTTCCATTCGCGGCCGGGATCATCGGGATCGTAAACGATCGCGGGTGTTTCATAGCGCCACACGCCCCTGTTCAGGGGCGGGTCGCCCTTGAACATGCCCGGTACGTCGGCGTCTTCCTTGGCGGCGAAGCCCGCACCGGAAATCGTCATCCAGCTGCGGCAGGGGGCGGTTGCGCGCTCCAGGTTCACTTCGGCGGACAATTGCGGCGCGCCGTCAATCGTGATCAGGCTGGTTGTGGTATGCGCCATGACGGCAATCTTGCCGTCGCTGGCGACGCTGGGATCCAGCATGCCGCGCACGTTTTGCGCAAGGCCCGGGAATGCGATGGGCTCCACCTTGTCCGACACCATGCCAAGCGTCAGGAAGAAGTGCAGGCTGTACGGCACGGCGAACAGAAAGAACGCCGACCCCATGATGACCACGGCCTTGTAGGCCCAGGGCAGCATGGAAAAAATCTCCGTAAGTGACTTGCCGTAAATTTTCATCGTGCCCTGCCCTTAGATAAAAATGGTTTACGCCGCGGGCGGCAAATCCATTTCAAGGATCGCCATGTTGAAGTCGTAGGACACATCGCCCTCGTCATCATCGCGGTAAATCACGCCGATGAATTCGCCGGCAAGAGTCACTTCGGCTGAATCCTTCGCTTCCTTGCGGAGCGCAAGCGCGAGCGTTTTGTTGCCGAATTTTTCCTGCATGTATTTTTGCAGGCGTGCGACTTCAGTTTTTTCCATGGAGGGCCTCTTTGCTAGAACTGCGGATAAATCTCTTGGAGGTATTCTAGCGGTATCCGCGTGTTAATCAAATAAGCGGTTGTGGCATAAAGATAGTCGTGGTTAGTTATGTTAAAATAAAGGCTGATTTATTGACATAACTTGCAAAAACGGATAGTTTTTTGCCGTAAAGGAAACATCCGGCAATGACATCCACCCCATCCCCCACCGCAAAGGACGATACAGGCACGCTCGGCGCGCTGTACGATGCCTTGCGTGCGGGTGACGGCGCGGGTTTCCATGCGCGTTATACGCAGCTTTCCTCACCGCCGCTGCAGCCGATCTTGCTGGCGGAAATCGATCATGCAAAGCCCGCCATCGCCGCCTTCGTGATTGCGCAGGCGAAAAAAACGATGCCAGCCGAACAATGGCTGGAAACAGCGTCGCATGCGATGGAACACGCGATCAATTCCGGCCAGAAAGAAATCCTCACGCACCTGATCGATCAGGGCGCGCCCGCCGATGCACGCTTCGCCTGGGTCGCGGCTGCGCGCCACGACCGCGTCGATATGCTTGAAGAACTCGCGCAAAAATCCCCGCCGCAAAACCTGAACATTGAAAGCGGCCGCGCGAAAGAAGCATTCAACACTGCCGTCGCCGCCGGAAAATATGCCAGCGCCGAATGGCTGGCCGATCACGCGACATCGCATATGGATGCGAAAGACATGCAAAAGGCTGCATCCGCCGCGATGGCCGCCAATGATGAATCCGCTGCGCTGTGGCTGGTCGCGAAGGCGGAACAAAAACTGAAACCCGGCGATGATGCGCTGCGCCGCATTTACAACACGCTGATGAACGATGCGATCAACAGCGAATTCCTGCCCGGTATCGATTACCTGTACGGCAAAGCGCAAAACAGCTATGCAACCGCTCTTGCCACAACGGCGCATGGGGACCGTTTCAAAAGCTTCACGCATATCACGGGCATGGCCGCCAAGGCGGGCGTCGTGATTGAAAAAACCGATTTGCAAACGACGCTGATGATCGCCGCCGATCATGGGTCGCTGCAAGTGACGCGCGCGCTGATCAACCTTGGCGTCGATATCAGCGCCCACAATCAGGGCGCGTTACGCAAAGCGGTCGATAATTATACGCGCGACGGTTTCGCCCCCATCCAGCTGATGCTGGAACATGGTGCGGACCCTGTTTATGCGCTGTCGCGTGCGGCGGAAAAATTCCCCAACGACAGCGAATTACAATCCAAAATCGGGCAGCTCGCCGACCATCTGGCGGCCGAAGCCGTCGCGAATTTTTCCTTCGTCGATTTCGCACCCGAAAATCTACGCCGTCCTCATCCGCAGCTGGGCATGACGCCGCTGCATTACGCGGCGGAAAAACGCCTTTTTACGGCGGTCATGGAAAAGGCCGGCGCGCTGCTGACTGCCGATGATTATCTGTCGGTCAACAAACACGGCGAATCTCTTGCATCGGTCTTGGAGCGTCAGAACCAGCTGGCTGAGATCCTGAAGCCGTCCCTGTGGGCAGGCCAGCGCGACAAGGCGCTTGCCGTGCTGCAGCAAACCAGCGAGAAGTTCCGCAAGGAATTCGACAGTGAAACTTTCCTGCGCGATGTGAACCTGCTGACGCTGCGCCAAACCGCAAAACCGGGCCGCTACAAACTCGGCATGTAAAACTTCCGCAGTTCCGGAAAAGGCGTATTGCCAGCCCCCGCCCGCCATGTAAAACTTAAC